>JAFAEC010000080.1 GCA_023424215.1 Pseudomonadota bacterium | reverse complement strand
GCGCCGCCATCGAGGACTTCAAGCGCCCCGACCGGGTCGTGGTCGGGACCGAGGACGAGCGGGCCCGCGAGGTGATGCGCGAGCTCTACCGGCCGCTGAACCTGAACGAGACGCCGATCCTGTTCACCGGGCGGCGCACCTCGGAGCTGATCAAGTACGCCGCCAACGCCTTCCTGGCGATGAAGATCACCTTCATCAACGAGATGGCCGACCTGTGCGAGGCGGTGGGCGCCGACGTGCAGCAGGTCGCCCGCGGCATCGGGCTCGACAACCGGATCGGGTCGAAATTCCTGCACGCCGGGCCGGGTTACGGCGGCTCCTGCTTCCCCAAGGACACCCTGGCGCTGGTCCGCACCGCCACCGACGCCGGCGCGCCGGTGCGGCTGATCGAGACCACGGTGGAGATCAACGACGCCCGCAAGAAGGCCATGGCCGGCCGGGTGGCTGCGGCGCTGGGCGGCGACCTGGAGGGCAAGCGCATCGCGCTGCTGGGCCTGACCTTCAAGCCCAACACCGACGACATGCGCGACGCGCCTTCGCTGGACATCGCCCCGGCCCTGCTGGCCATGGGCGCCGAGGTCCAGGCCTTCGATCCGGAGGGGATGAAGGAGGCGGCGAAGCTGCTGGACGGGGTGCAGTTCCGCGACGGGCCCTACGAGGCCGTCGAGGGCGCCGACGCCGTGGTGATCCTGACGGAGTGGAACCAGTTCCGGGCGCTGGACCTGGACCGCATCAAGCTGCTGCTGCGCCAGCCGGTCATGGTCGACCTGCGCAACGTCTACCGGCCGGAAGACCTGCGCTCGCGCGGCTTCCGGTACAGTTCGATCGGACGGGCCTAGCGACTTTGGACGTTCACGACGTCGGCCACCTCCCTGCGATTGCGCGGCCGACGCGCCGTCCCCGGAGGCGTGACCTTCATCCGACAACTCAGTACAGCCTCAATCTAACATTATTCACCACAGCATTCAGGCCTCATCCATATGCGATTTCTCGTTACTGGCAGCGCTGGATTCATTGGGTTTCACCTCTGTCGTAGGTTACTGCAAGACGGACATGAAGTTGTCGGCGTCGACAATTTTTCCGCGTATTATGACGTAGGCTTGAAGCACGCGCGAAACGCGGAGCTTGAGGTTCATCACAACGCATTCAAGGTCGAATGTATAGATCTCGAGGACCGCACTGCACTCCAACGCGTGTGGGAGGCCGCAAACCCGGATGTCGTTTTGCATCTGGCGGCTCAAGCGGGCGTCCGGTACAGTATAGAACATCCCGATTCCTATATATCGTCAAATCTGATCGGTACCTTCAACATCCTAGAAGGTGCTCGCACTTTCAAGCCAAAGCATCTACTGGCCGCATCGACGAGCTCCGCCTACGGCGCGAACACCGTGATGCCATTTCGCGAGACGGACAGGGCTGTCCATCCCCTTACCCTCTATGCGGCAACCAAAGGCGCGACCGAACTGATGGGCCATAGCTATAGTCATCTTTTCGACATCCCGACGACCTTTTTCAGATTTTTCACTGTCTATGGGCCATGGGGACGCCCCGACATGGCACTCTTTAAGTTCACCAAGGCTATCTTGGCGGACGAAGAGATAGAGGTTTACGGCCAGGGTGAAATGTCGCGAGACTTCACGTTCATCGACGATCTTGTCGAGGGCATCGTCCGGCTTACCGGCGTAATCCCTCAAGGCGAGCCTATAGAAGGCGATACACTTTCACCCGTAGCTCCATTCCGTCTAGTCAACATCGGCGGCGGGACACCTAGCAACCTTATGGATTATATTCAAGAGATTGAGAAAGCACTGGGACGTGAAGCGAAGAAAGTCTTCTTGCCGATGCAGGAAGGAGATGTACGGGCAACGTTCGCGTCCGCAGACCTACTCAAGCGCCTGACGGGCTATCAACCCTCCACCCCTATTTCAGCAGGGGTCCCTGCTTTTGTCGCGTGGTACAGAGATCACTATCGCGTGTGAAACGAGGGAAGCGGGAGTGCGAAAGATCGCGTCGTCGTTCCGCCACCTTCCGTAGCAGCAAGAGACGCGCAGCCGGTACTTCTTTCTCGGCGAGGAAACGCGTCAATCATGAGATTGCCGACTCGAATGTCAAACTTACACTCTCGGGGCTTTTCTGATCGGCTGACCAGTGCCTTTAAGAGGGAACTCATCACCCTGCTTTCGGTGACGGTGGCGCTTAGTCTGGTGCCTCTATATGCTTGGTTGATTGCTCAAAGTCAGTACGGCCCTGTCACATCGTCCACGGCCGTTACGTTGCTGCTCGCGACGGTATGCAACATTGCCACCATAGCCGGCGCGCGGAACTTGCACGGCCAGCTTCGATTGAAGATGCGGCGAGCCTTCAATAGTGCCCTTCTCTACCATGGCGCTCTTGCCCTGGTCGTTCTTCTGGGGCGCCTTCCTTTCTCCCGACTGATGCTTGTCGTCGCGTTCGCGGCATCGATCGCTCTCGGGCTCCTGATCACCGTCTATCAGCACGTGAAGCACCGGCTCCGGGTGGCGGTTCTTGGGCCGAACTCCGTGGATCCGCAGGAGTGGAGCGGCATTTGCTCAATCGTCAAGGATCCGGCCGAGAATATAGAGGATTACGACGTGATCCTCGTCTCAAGCAAATCTGCCTCGTCTCCAGAGTGGTCGCCGTCCATTACGAAAGCGGTCTTGGCCGGCGCGCAAGTCCGCCAACCTCTGACCTTCCTTGAGGAGCAATTGGGTTCGACGCCCATCGAGGCCTTCGCCTTGGACCAACTGTCAGACCGGACCATAGCTTCCTATGCGCCGATCAAGCGGTTGGTCGACGTCTTGGTGGTCTTCGCCCTCGCGCCGATCATTGCTCCAGTATTCGCCGTGGGTGCCATTACGACGATCGCCACCATCGGCCGCCCCATCCTGTTTACCCAGGAAAGGGTGGGACGAGGCGGCAAGCCTTTCACCATCTACAAACTGCGAACGATGCGCGCCCTGCCGGAGGGAAGCGCCACCGCCACGGCCCAGGACGATCGACGGGTCGGTCGCGCAGCACGGGTGCTGAGAAGATACCGGGTCGATGAACTGCCGCAGATAGTTAACATCCTCAAGGGCGAGATGAGCCTGATCGGGCCGCGTCCGGAATGGCGGCCGCTTCATGAGCGCTACGTCCAAGCCATACCCTCATATGCCTATCGCAATCTCGTGCGCCCCGGCCTCACCGGATGGGCCCAGGTACGGGGCGGATACGCTTCCAACCTCTCGGAAACAAGAAACAAGCTGCGGCTGGACTTGTACTACGTTAAGCATATGTCACCGGCACTCGATTTTCAGATTGCGCTCGAGACAGTTTGGACTGTCCTTCGGGGCGCCGGTGCACGATAGGAAGGAAACCCCGACAGTTATGCAGAACGCGCTCCCCTCATCGCCGGCAATTCTCGTCCACGGTTCGTATTTCGCCGCGAACTTCGGAGACGTGTTGCTCTGGGAGATTCTCACGGAGGAGCTTTCCCGCCTTCACCCGAAAGCCACTTTTCTCCATGCTGGCCTGCCGGCGCAGCTCGTCCCCATCTACGATCCTTCGCAACGCTTCGCTCTCGCCGGTTCCGACGCCAGCCCCGATTTGGCGGTGTTCTCCGGCGGCGGCTACTTCTGCCCACCTCCCCGGGCCGCGGTGCGGTGGCATCTCCGCAACTTCCTGAGGCATCGGAAGGCGCTGACGCTGGCGCGGCGGAGCAGGACTGTCGCTTTCGTGGGCGTGGGCTTCGGCAAGCTCGGCTATTCGCCGCTCGGCATCGCCCTGCGCGCCATCCCCGCCGATCGTACTCGTCCTGTCCTCGTTCGCGATGTGGAGTCCGCCCGGGAGTTCATGGACCTGCACGCGACATCCACGCCGGCGGTCATCGATGACCTCGCCTTTTCCTGGCTCGCACGAACTTGGCGACGGACGCCAAATGTGCGGATCGTTCCGCAGAGAATAGCCGTGCACATGGACTTGGCGGGCATGTCGCAGTCGCAAGTCGAACACTGCAGACGGGCCTTGGAGGCTCTGCGCGATCAGTATGACGGAACCGTCAGGCTACTGACCGATTGCGACAGCGAGCAGGGTACGCGCACCCGCGAGTTCATCAGCGGCGTCCTGGGCCGGGAATGCGAGGAAGCGATCTTCCGGGACGACACCTCCGCCTTCCTGACGGCGATCGCCGATTGTGATCGCGTAATAACGACGAAGCTTCACGTGGGTATTTGTGCGTCCGCGATGGGCATCCCCGTCATATCTATCCCGACCCATACGAAGACGCCGCGATTCTATAAGAAAATTGGCCTCCAATCAGCGCTACTTGACCAAGAATGTTCTCAGATCGGCGCCCTGATCACGACCCCTGACCGTCACCTAGTCAGCGAGGAGGTTTTGAGCGCGTCGGCGCGCGAGTACGATGAGGTGGTCCAACACCTTGCGGGGTTGGGGTAATGAGGGTTCTACATGTCGTGAACGCATGGCCCTCGCCGGAATTCCCCATTCGCGGCGTCTTCATCCAAGAGCAGATTGTCTCCTTGGCCCCCTATGTGGATGAGCAGGATACGTTCGTCATTTCAGGCAAGGCTCACGCCAAATACCTCACTAACCTCCTGCGATTGCGGCGATGCGTTGGGGGGTATGACATCGTACACGCGCACCATGTCCTGAGTGCCTTGCTCGCAGTCGGGGCTGGCGTCCCTAGGCGGAAGCTCGTGATTTCATTCCTCAACGAGAAGGGGAAGAATTTACTGCGTGTTCCAACCTGGGTGTCTGAGTCCCTTGAAAATTTTGTGGCTCGCCGCAGCGCAGCCTGCATCTTCAAGAACAACAGCTTCAAGCACATCAGGAGGGAGCAGGACCTGGTCCTTGGCAACGCCGTGGATTCCGACCGTTTCGCTCTGAGGCCTAGGGAAGAGGCGCGGACACGGCTCGGACTGGACCGGGACGCCACATATCTGCTGTTCGTGTCGGCTAACGACTTGCTTCGGCCAGCCAAGCGTTATGACCGGTTCTTGCAAATCCTCGATGAACTCGCCGCCCGGAAACAGCTAGTCCGGCCGCTTTGCTTGGTCAACGAGCCGCGAGAGAACGTGCCGTGGTACTTTGCCGCCGCAGACGCCTTGATCGTCTGCGCAGAACACGAAGGCAGCCCGAACTCCGTGAAGGAAGCGCTTGCCTCCGGCGTGCCCGTCGTCTCAACGGACGTGGGAGATGTGCGGGATCAGATCAGCGGCGTTCCTGGCTCCCGGGTGCTAACGGAGTTTTCCCCTGGCGAGTTTACGGACGCTGTGGTTTCGGCCATCTCCGACGCCACGCCCAGAGCTGTTCGACGCGAAGCGTACCTCCAGCGCGCTCCGGGCAAGGAGTCAGTCGCGCAGCGGCTGGCGGCGACCTACGCGGCCGTGACAGGGTAATCTTATGAGTCGCTCCGCCCAGAATGCCTGTCTCGCGCTCCTGCTTGCGCTTCCCGCCTTTTCCGGGATTCTGCCCGCATCGGTCCTCATAGCCGGAGCGCTACTCGGCGTGCTGGCGGCGCTCACCCTGAGATCGGCGCCAGTCCAGCTAACCCGGCCCGCCGCCCTCGCGCTGGTATTCGTGGCATGCTGGCTCGCCTTGGTATGGGCGTCAGCATTCATCGGCGGGCTGACGAAAGACTTCCCCCAAACCTCGATCACCGCCGCGACCAGACTAAGCGTGGCGAGCGTCCTCTTCCTCGCGGCCACCGCTTCATTCCAGGGCCGGCTTGCCACGGTCGTCCAAGCGTTCGTCCTGATCGGCGTGCTGCACGCGACGATATCTCTGGTGCAGTTTCTCACCGGCGGCAGCCTAGTCATCGGCGACATCGCCCGCAGCGCCGGCGCATTGACGCCGAACATTCTCGCCAACCTCCTCGGCTTCAGCCTCCTTTGCGGGGTGGCGGTCGCGGTCGGCCTAGTAGACGGCGTGCCTGCGAGCCGAATGAACCTGGTGTTCGTTGTGATCATCGCCGCCGGCATGCTCGCCGCGGGCACGCTCAAGAACCTGCTGGCCGTGGCCGCCCTCTTCACGGTCCTGTACTTGCTGGGTGCCAAGGCACGCCTGCCTCTGCGGCTGATCGGCATGGCTGCCGCGACGGCCGTCCTGCTACCCGCCTTGTTGATGTCCGATCGGATCGGCGCCCGCCTGAGCGAAGCGACCGACGTCCTTTCGTACTTCGGCCTTGGTTCCGGCTTTCACGTGGATTCCAGCCGCCCGTCGTCGCTGCTGTGGCGCGTCGAGCACTGGGCTTTTCTCATCCGGGATTGGAGCCATAACTTCTTCTGGACCGGGTCGGGCATCGGCCAATCCATCAACATGAGGGGCATTCGAAGCATCTACGGCGAAGGCGCGGCGGCCCATAGCGACTGGGTCGCGCTCATCGTCGAGGGCGGGATTGTGATCGCACCGCTGTGGCTCGCAGCGATTTCGGCAGCGATATATTTCAGCTTTCGCGGACTTAGGAAATCAACAAATCGCCGTCTATTCGTGCTCGTTACGGCGTACTTCGTTCTCATCATGCTCACCGGGAACGTTCTCTATACATCCTCTTTCCTTTATTGCTACTGGCTGTTGATCGGGGCGCTTCTGTCTGATCGTTCGCCAGTGCCATTGGCTACATCTCCGGCGGCACCTTTCCACTACCTACCGAACCCGCGAGCATAGCCTTGCGCCTGTTGCGCGGAATAGCGACCCTGTCGGGAGGCGCGCTCGCGGCGCGCGCGGTGTCGTTCTTGACGATCCCGTTGATCGCGCGCCTGTACGAGCCTTCCGCGGTCGGGTCCTTCTCGATGGCCGTCGCGATCGCGACCTTGGCCGCGCCGGCGCTTTCCTTGTCGTACAACCTCGCGATGCCACTGCCTCGCCGTGATGAGACCGCTCGCTCGCTGGCCATCCTGTCGTTGCTTGCAGCGATCGCGGGCGGTTCGGCGCTTTTCGGCGGGGCCTGGATCGCTACGACCCTCGTCGGCCGGGCCTTGATACCCGGGTTCGATGGCTCGTTCATTGTTGTGATTGCAGGGTTGACCTTCCTCACCGTCGCCTTGGATTGCTTCGTGATGTGGACGACCCGGAAGCGGCACTATCGAACGATCGCCACCACCCAGATCTCGAAAGCCGCCGTCGGGGAGCTCTCGAAGGTTGGACTGGGGTGGGTCGGAGCCGGCGCGGGCGGCCTTCTTCTAGGCCACTTGGCGGGGTTTCTGGCCGCAATCGCGATCGCAGTGGCGCCATATGCGTGCCGCCTATCAACTCCGTGGCTCCCGCCCGCGCATCGCCTGTGGGCCACTGCTCGAAACTACATGGAGTATCCGATCGCTCGGATGCCGGCGCAGCTGCTGTCCGCCTACGGCGTCCAGTCGCCCGTCCTCTGGATTGGCGCGGGCTACGCCCCAGACCTCGCGGGCCAGTTCGGAATGGCGCTCATGATACTTTCGCTTCCGATCAACCTGCTGGGTCAAAGTGTGAGCCGTTCCCTTTTCGCGGAGTTGGCTGCGATGCGAAATGCGCGAACGGATATCCAGACGATACGGCAACTGGTGAGAAGAGTCGCTATTTCAACCAGCATCATGGCCGCACCGATCTCGATAGCAATTGCGGCTTTGTCCAAGCCGGCGTTTTCGCTAGTCCTTGGCCTGGAATGGGCGATGGCGGGGGAAATATGCTCTACCCTCGCGATCTATACATTCCTCCAGTTCGTGAGCTATCCGCTGCTGACGATCTTTAATTTCGCCGGCGGTCAGGCAGAACTGCTCAAGATTCATTTCCAGCGGTCAGTTCTTGTCAGCCTGTTGTTGATGGGATGCCTCGCGTTTCACGTACCATTCTCGATCTCTATCTGGCTGTATAGCGCGACACTATCGGGTCATTACGTTCTCGTGCTGCTTCGGGTTTGGCGGCATATTCGCGTCTGGAATGCGTGATCGGATGAAGATTTTTCGGCCAAGCACAGATCGACGCCCTTATCTGCAAACCTTCCCGCCGCGATACAGATCGTTCTCCCATGGAATAGAACAGTATGTCCGTGAATCATAAATGCCCTGTGGGGCCCTTCCCTATTGCGGCGTTCGAAGACGTAGATCAGGCCGTCGGCTCGATCCTCTCGCATGCCGAGCTCGCCGAGGTTGGTGCGCTGGTGGCCATCAATGCTGAAAAGATCGTCAGCAACATGCCGCCCCAAGCACACATGCTTGAGCTTATGGACTTCGCGACCTTCTATGCTGACGGCTATCCCGTCGCCCGGGCCATGCGCGGCAAGGGCTTCAAGGAGGCGCGGCGTATACCGGGGATCGAGCTTTGGATGCAGCTGATGCGCCGAGCGGGTCAAACGGGCTTGCGCGTTTTTCTTCTGGGCGGCGAGGAGGCCGTCAATGCCGAAACAGCCCAGCGCCTCACGCGCGAACTTGGTGTTTCCGTAGTCGGTCGCCATCACGGATACTTCGAGGACTCCGGCGAGGTTGTCGAATATATTGAAGCCTGTGCGCCGGACATCGTTTGCGTCGCGATGGGCTCTCCGCGACAGGAGAAGTTCATCGCCCTGGCACGCGGCCGCCACAGTCGGGCGTTGTACATGGGAGTTGGCGGGTCCTACGATGTCTATACTGGCAAGGTCGCGCGAGCGCCCCGGTGGCTGCGGGACGCCGGCTTGGAATGGGCCTACCGGCTGTTCAAGCAACCCACTCGTTTTCTAAGGTATATTCGCCTCTTCCAGTTCGCGACCATATATGTCGGCGGGAAGCTGTAGGCGGGACGGGTTCCGAGCGACGTTTCCGTCGATCCACGCCGAGCCAGGTTGAGGGGGGGCGAACCAGTCCCATCGCGCAGGGCGGCGTGGGGTCTCGAACCCGCCGCACCATGAGCATGATCCGTGTGGCTCAGGTGCTCTGGACCGCGCGACAGGTGACGTGACCCCCGTTTCTCATCCACCCATAACAAGAGTCCGTAGTTGATCTGAGCTGGGCTTGTTGGGGTTGGCAAGAGGCCGGTCTGCGCAGCCATCAACCAGCGCAGCAGGCCGGCCGATCTGTCCGGCAAGCGCTTCGGCATAGGCCTTCGGCGTCAGCCAGCCGAGCTTGGAGTGCGGTCGGGCTTCGTTGTAGTCGCGCCGCCAGCCTTCAAGCACGAGCCGGGCGTGCGGCAGCGACCGGAACAGCGTTTCGTTCAGCAGTTCGTTCCGTAGACGGCCGTTGAAGCTCTCGTTGAAGCCGTTCTGCTGGAGCTTGCCCGGCGCGATGTAGTGCCAGCCGACGTTGGCCTCGTCGGCCCATGCCAGGATGGTGTTTGAGGTCAGCTCCGTGCCGTTGTCGATGACGATGGTCTCCGGACGCCCGCGCTGCTGGATGATGGCGTCCAGATCGCGCGCCACCCGTGCGCCTGACAGCGAGGTGTCGGCCACCAGCGCCAGGCGTTCGCGGGTGCAGTTGTCGATCACCGTCAGGACGCGGAAGCGCCTGCCGTCGGTCAGCTGGTCGGAGACCGAGTCCAGCGACCAGCGCTGGTTGGCCGCCAGCGGCGTTTCCAGCGGCCGTCGAGTGCCCATGGCCTGCCTTGCGACCGCCGCGGCGGCGAACTGACAGCTTCTCTTCGCGGTAGAGCCGCTAGACCCGCTTGCGGTTCACCGCGTGACCTTCGCGGCGAGGCATCACGAGCAGGCGTCGATAGCCGAACCGCCGTGATTCCTGCGCCAATGCCTTCACTCGATCCCGCAGGACTCCGTCGTCCGGCCGGGCGGCCTGGTAGCGCACGCTCGCACGATCGACGCCCAGCACCCGGCACGCTCGCCGCTCGCTCATCTCGTAGGCCGACCGCAGGTGCGCCGCCGCCTCACGACGCGCAGCGGGCGTCACCACTTTTTCCCAGAAGGTCCTTCGGCGCCACGTTGTCCAGCATCGCGTCAGCCAGCATCCGCTTCAGCTTCGCGTTCTCGTCCTCCAACGCCTTCAGCCGCCTGGCCTCCGACACGTCCATGCCGCCGAACTTGGCCTTCCACTTGTAGAAGGTCGCCTAGCTGACGCCATAACGCCGGCAGACCTCCGCCGTCGCTACACCGGCCTCCTGCTCCTGCAGGATCCCAATGATCTGCTCTTCCGTGAACCTTGACCGCTGCATTCTGTCCGTCCTTTCAAGGGCCGGACTCTAGCTATTCCTGGCGGAGTTTCAGGAGGTCACGTCACAGGAACTCCGCCAGCGAATGCGAAGGAACGAGTCCGCCCCCGTCGCGCGGGCCACATGTTCGCCTTACCGCTGCTCTCTCCACAGGCCGCGGGTGTCGACCAACACATTCTTCTTTAGATCCTCGATCCGCGCCCGGCGAAACTCTTGGTGGTCGACCAAGAGGACCACGACTCCGGATCCGAGAGCCTCATCGAGGCTCACGAGAGAGACCGATTCTGTCGCGAGCGTCATGGGCAGGCTCTGGATGTTGGGCTCGACCACCAAGACCCTGCCGGCGTCACTCCTCGCCACCATGCGTGCGACGTCGCACGCCGGGCTTTCGCGCAGGTCGTCGATGTCCGCTTTGAACGCCAGGCCAAGCAAGGCGATGGTAGGCTTCTCACCGCTAGCCTCCTGAAGGTGGCGCGCCTTGCTCAGGATCAGATCCACCACCCGATCGGGGCGACCATCGTTCACACGCCTAGCCGCCTGGATCAGCGGTGTTTGCTCCGGCGCCGCTTCAGCTATGAACCAAGGGTCGACTGCGATACAGTGCCCTCCGACGCCCGGTCCCGGCTTGAGTATATTCACGCGCGGGTGGCGGTTCGCGAGGTCTATCACTTCCCAGACGTCAATATCGAGATTGTCGCACACGTTCGCCAACTCGTTAGCGTATGCGATATTCACATCACGAAAGGCGTTCTCCGCGAGCTTGCAGAGCTCGGCAGCCCGGGCATCCGTGGGCACCAGCTCGCCTTCCACAAACAAGCTATACAGCTCGATTGCGCGGGCGGTGCAGGCCGGCGTAAGGCCGCCAATCGCGCGGTCGTTGGTCACCAATTCCTCGACCACCCGTCCGGGCAGTACGCGCTCGGGACAGTAGGCGACATGAACGTCGACCTCGTCGCCCTTGTCCCCTCGCTTGGGAAAGCGCAAGTCCTTTCTGGCCTCGGAAAGCCTAGCCGCGAGGGCCTCGGTCGATCCAACCGGCGACGTCGACTCCAGAATAATCAGATCGCCCGGTTTCAGCACCGGCGCGATGGCGTCCGCGGCGGCTCCGACAAAGGACATGTCCGCCTTCTTGTCGGCAGTGATCGGCGTTGGCACGGCGATCAGAAAGGCGTCGGCCGCCACCGGCGAGGTCACGGCCCGCAGGCGGCCGGAAGTGACCGCAGCCTTGACCGTGAGATCAAGAAGAGGCTCCACGATGTGAATCTCTCCACGATTCACCGTTTCGACGGCCCTCGTGTTGACGTCCACGCCGACTACGGTTGCTCCCCGCTCCGCCAACACGGCCGCTGTCGGAAGGCCGATGTAACCTAGGCCGATCACTGAGACTATATCGAAACTCATCGCGCGCCTCTCAAAGAGTCTAGAATTCGGGGTGCCGCCAGGCCATCCCCGTAAGGATTGTGGGCGTGCGCCATCTGATGATAGGCGTACGGTTCATCCAACAGACGCTCTGCCTCCATGACGATCCGCCCCTGGTCCGACCCAACCAGTCGAACCGTGCCGGCGTCCACTGCTTCAGGCCGCTCCGTTGTATTGCGCATCACCAACACGGGAATCCCGAATGACGGCGCTTCCTCCTGCACCCCCCCGGAATCCGTAATGATCAAGTTCGCGCGCGACATCAGGCGAATGAACGGAAGATAGTCGAGGGGCTCTATAAGAGTGACGCCTTCTACCCCGCCCAGAATCCGATCCACCGGTTCGCGCACGTTTGGATTCAGGTGCACGGGATAGACGATCTGCACATCGCCTCGACTGGCGAGCCTCTTGAGCGCTAGGCAGATTCCTTCAAAGCCGCCGCCAAAGCTCTCACGACGGTGGCCCGTGACGAGGATCAGGCGCCTTCCCTCGGGAACTTCAGGCAACTGGGCGTCGAGCGAAGCACTGAGTTCTAGGTCGCCCTCGATGCGACGCCTGACATTCTTTACCGCGTCAATCACGGTGTTCCCGGTCACGAGAACCGTGTTAGCCGGAATCGCCTCAGAGATCAGGTTGGCGCGGGCGGTTTCAGTTGGCGCAAAATGCAGTCTGGCAATCACGCTGGCCATGCGGCGGTTAGCTTCTTCGGGCCAAGGCGAGTAAATGTCTCGCGTGCGCAAACCAGCCTCAACATGCCCCACGGGAATCCGCTGGTAGAACGCCGCAAGCGAAACTGCTAACGTTGTGGTTGTGTCGCCATGAACGAGCACCCAATCCGGCCGCTCCGCGGCCAGAACATCCCGCATCTGCAAGAGGATGCTGCTCGTGATGTCAAACAGGTCTTGTCCGGGCGTCATTACGTTCAAGTCAACGTCTGGCCGGATATCGAAGATTTCCAGAACCTGATCGAGCATCTGACGGTGCTGGCCCGTAACGCATACGAGGAGGTCGACATCGTGGGCATCGCGCAGCGTCGCGACGACTGGTGCCATTTTGATAGCTTCAGGCCGTGTCCCGAAGACACACATCACTTTCATTGGTTCCGAATTCCTATGCTTGCGCCGCCTCTAGACGTTACCACTCTGAATGTCAGCCCCGTTCAGAGGCCCGGTTGAATCCGACCCTTCCCGTCGGTTGCCTTCTGACCCGCTGCCAGTCCGGGCTCTCAGGATGGACGGACGGCGAGCAACAGACCACATCGGTCCCTGCGTCGGCACGAGCGTTCATGTTTCCATGCGCTCCTCGCTCGCGTCGCTTCGGGTGGAGCACGGAGGTTATCCTCAGCCGGCACGCGCGCAATGATGCGAAACTTCACATAGTCCGGTTGCGTGGATCGGCCGCGACGCGCAACCTTTTCACAACTGGAACCGCCCGCTTTCCTCCCTCCGAGAGATTTGATTCGGGAAACGTGCTAGTCACATCGCGATCCGCAGCGTAGAGGACCGACAACATAGGGTCCGCCGCCGCCCATCTTGGGGCACAATCTGGAGTAGCGACATAAATGCGTCCCTGGCTAGTTCTGCCGATAATAGGCATCGCCGCAGCTTGCTCGCCTGAGGCTAGGCGTAGTGATCTCGTTACGGCTGCTGCTGTAGTTGATCCGATTAGTCTGGAGCAAATTGCGGCACCTGCAGATGGCGGCGCTTACACCATTGGCGCCACCGACTTGCTGAGCATCAGCGTCTTCCAGGTGCCTGATCTTTCGTTCGACGAAGTGCGTGTCGATGCGTCGGGCTCAGTCCAGATGCCTCTAGTGGGTTCGGTACGCGCCGCTGGCCGCACACCTGACGAACTCGCGCGGGAGCTAGAAGCACAGCTCGCAGGACGGTTCATACAGAACCCGCAAGTCAGCGTTACCGTTTCGGAAGCCGCAAGCCAGAAGGTGACTGTCGACGGCGCTGTTACCAAGCCTGGCGTTTATGTGATGCGGGGACAGACCTCGTTGCTTCAGGCCGTCGCAATGGCCGAGGGGCCGACGGAGATTGCCAATCTCCGGAGCGTTGCCGTTTTTCGGAACACGCCGTCCGGACGTATGGTCGCCGTGTTCGACTTGAACGCCATCCGAAACGGAGAGGCCGTTGACCCCATCCTGCTTGGCGATGACGTTGTAGTGGTTGATACTTCTCGCTTGGGTGCCGCCACCCAGCGTGCGCTGCAGGCCCTACCCGGCTTAGCAGCTGTGTTTCGCTACTGGTAGCGGCAGTCGCTCACTCCTTCGTTTCGGTTGAGACATTCGGTGTCTTTCTCCGCGAACGCCACTTCTCGCCCGTTCAAATCAGGCTCCCCATGCACAACGACTACCATAGTACAAACCTCTCGCCACGAGAGGTGGCGGGACCGCAAAGCGGCGCTGCCGGGGAAAGGACTATCTCAACGATGCAGCGTCTTGGGTTCCCGGGACAGGACATCGTGGAGTTCGACCTTGCCCGCTATCTACGAGTCGCACTTAAGCATCGATGGGTCATTCTTGGCGCTTTCCTTGGCGCGCTGGTGATTGGCGTCGCAGTGACGCTGCTTTCCACGCGCGTTTACACAGCTTCGGCAACCTTGCAGATCGATCGCCAAGCGACGCAGGTGCTGGAGAATGCCGACACCACGCCCACGGAATCTTTGATTGCGGGAGAGGAGTTCTTTCAGACGCAGTATGGCTTGTTGCGCAGCCGCACCTTGGCGGAACAGGTCGTCGATCGGCTCGGGCTCGCGAGTTCGGACGGCTTCTTGGAGGAGATGCGAGTTGAGCTGCCCAATGCTGATGGGACTGCCGCGGCGGAACGTATCCGACAAAGACGAGAGCTTGTGCTTGGAGTTGTTCAGGACAACTTCGGAGTCTCGCCTGTCCGCGGCTCTCGCTTGGTCGAGATCAGTTTCAGCAGCCCGGATCCCAACCTTTCAGCCCGGGTGGTGAACGCCTTCGCAGAGGCGTTCATCCAGTCCAATCTGGAGCGCCGGTTTGAGTCGACGGCCTATGTTCGTGACTTTCTCGAAGAGCGTATTGCGCAAACGAAGTCTCGCCTAGAGGACGCGGAACGGCAGCTCGTGGCCTATGCTGGTCAGCAGGGAATCATCAATTTCAACGACGGAGCGGCTCCGAATGCGCAACAGGAATCGCTTGTCTCCCGGAGTCTCGGCACCCTGAATGCGTCTCTGGCACAAGCCCAAGCCGCTCGCGTGGCAGCCGAGGCGCGTTGGCAGCAGGCGAATTCCTCGCCCGCCTTGAGCCTGCCGGAGGTACTCCAGAACCCCGCAATTCAGCGACTTTCGGAAGAGCGCGCGCGCGTCTCCGCCGAGTACCAGCAGAAACTCAGCATCTACAAGCCGGACTACCCGGAAATGCAGCAGCTGGCTGCCCGTTTAGCCGAGCTAGACCAAGAGATCGCCCAGATCGCCGCCAGCGTTCGGGCCTCGATCCGGTCTCAGTACGAGGTGGCTGCGAATGAGGAACGCGCCCTTCAGGCCCAGGTGAACGGACTCAAGAGCGATGTTCTCGACCTGCGAGACCGCAGCATCCAGTACAACATCCTCCAGCGCGAGGTGGATACCAGCCGGACGCTCTATGATGGGCTGCTTCAACGCTACAAGGAGGTCGGGGTCGCCGGCGGGGTAACCGCGAACAACATCTCGATCGTCGACAGGGCCCAGCCGCCGCGCGCACCCTCCAAGCCGAACCTGCTTCTTAACATCGCGATTGCCGGCCTGCTTGGGCTCGGGCTCGGCGTGCTCGGGGCTCTGCTCCTCGAAGCGCTCGACGAGACGCTCGAGAAGCCCGAGGACGTCGAGGAGAAGCTCGGCCTTCCGGTCCTCGGGGTGGTACCCCTGCTGGAAAAGGGCACCGCTCCGAACACCGCGCTGGCTGATGCTCGATCTGCCTTCTCCGAGGCCTATTATTCGATTCGCACGGCGTTGCAGTTCTCGACGCCACAAGGCGCTCCGGCCAGTCTGTTGGTGACCAGCTCCCGTCCGGCCGAAGGCAAGTCGACCACCGCCTACGCCATCGCGCTGAACCTGGCGCGGATCGGGCGTCGGGTGCTGCTCGCCGACGGCGACCTGCGCAACCCGTCGATGCACCGGGTGATCGGGGTCGAGAATGACGCTGGCATGAGCAACCTGCTTTCGGGCAACGGCGACCTGCCGGCGCTGGTCAAGCCGACCTCGCAGCAGGGGCTCGACTTCCTCGCCTGCGGCCCGCTGCCGCCGAATCCGGCCGAACTCTGGGGCGGGGACCGTCTCCGCAGCGTGCTCGAGAGCGCTACTCACGCGTACGATCACATCGTCATCGACGGTCCGCCGGTGCTCGGCTTCGCGGATGCGCCGCTGCTGGCGTCCGCGGTCCAGGGAACGGTTCTGGTCGTCGAGTCCAAGCAGACCCGCCGGGCCCAGGCCCGCGGCGCCCTGCGCCGTCTCACTATCGGCAGCACCCATCTGCTGGGCGTCATCCTGACCAAGTTCAACGTCAAGGCGACGCGCTACGGCGGCTACGACTACTCGTACGACTACCACTACGGACCGGGCGAATCCTCCAGGGGCAAGTCGCTGAAGGCCGGTGGACGTGGCAAGGGCTGACCGGCGCAGCGGCGCCGGGTCGCGCGGGCGCTCGGCGCTCGGATACGCACTGGTCGCCGCCGCCGTCTGGCTCGGCTGGGAAGCGTTCAAGGTCCCCGTGGTGGACCGGGCGCCGCCGGCGCTCGGGCTCCGGCTGTCCCCCGGCTCGCCCAGCGTGCTGCAGCGGGCCGCGGAAGACGAGCTGCTCGCCGAGGAATGGGACGACGCCGCCTTTCTGGCGGATCAGTCCCTGTCCCAGGCACCCTTCAACGCCCGCGCGCTTCGCGTCCGCGGACTTGCCGCAGCCCGGACGGGAAGCGTCGAGCAGGCGGACGAACTTCTGACCCTCGCGGGGAACTGGAGCCTCCGCGACGATCCTGCCCACGCTTGGCTGGTCGAGCATCGTCTCCGTCAGGGAAGCTACGCCTCGGCCTTTGCGCATGCCGATACTCTCGTGCGGCGGCGGCGCGACCTTTACGATCAGGTGTTCGACCTTTTCACCACGGCCGCGATCCAGGACCCTCGCGCGGTCCCGCCGCTCGTCCGCCTGCTCGCCACCAATCCGCCCTGGCGGCGGTCCTACTTTGACGCACTTCAGCACCGGAGCGGTGGCGATGCTCTGCTCCTGAGCCTTGGTGCCGTGCTAAAGACCACGTCCACCCCACTCACTGATCTTGAGCTTTCGCGCATCTACCATGGCTGGATTCAAGAGCGGCGCTTTTCCGCCGTATCCGCCCTTCGCCACGAACTGGGGCGCCCTTCCCTGTCCACTGCACTTCAGAACGGCGACTTTTCACAGCCGCTGGAGGATCAGTTCCCCCCCTTCGGCTGGACCGTTGGGGCCGCTGCAGGACTCGTCGTTCAAGCCATTGAGGACGACCTGCGGCCCGGCGACAAGGCGCTTAGGGTCGACTACGACGGCTACGGCGGCGCCGACGCTGCGTCGCAACTCCTCCTGCTCGTCCCCGGCTCCTACGAGTTCACCGCCCGCTTCCGGCGGGAGAACGATTCGCCGGCCTCATTCGAATGGGTGCTCTCCTGCGTGGAGGGAGGCGCCCCGCTGATGCGTCTCCGTCTTCCGGAAGGCGGCGGCGCCGAGGTCGACAAGTGGGCGAATCTGGCCGCGACGGTCACGGTTCCGGAGACCTGCACCGCCCAGCGCCTCGTCCTCGCGCCCCGCGCCGCGGATCGAAGGTCGCCCCTCGCCGTCTGGTTCGACGACATCGCCTTCCGGCGCAGCGGCGCAACGGCAGGTAACCTTTGATTCACGTTACTTCCTATCTGCAGTTGTTCTTCGGCCCTTTTTTGCTTGCCTCCGTCACGAGCCCCGCATATAGGCAAAGTGAGTTCGGTCGCGTTCAGGCCGTTTCTGTCCGAAAAATTGAAGGGGATTAGCATGCGTAAGACTATCGCCGCCGTTACGGCGGGTCTGCTGCTCGTGGCTGGCCAAGCGGCCGCCGCCGGCTCGAACAGCGCCGTTGCCCGCGTCGGCGATCGCGTCGGCGCTTCTGCCGGTGAGTCCAGCGAGTTCGCTGGCATTCCGCTCCCGGTTCTGCTGATCGGCGCCGCCGTCGTGGTGGCCACCGTCGTCGTCGCCACCGACGACGACAGCGAGAGCGATTAAGATCCGGCCTAGCCCGCGTGGTGCGTATCTCGCCTGTCCGCGGGCACAGCAGGTTTGACAAAGGCCAGTGGGATGCCGTCGCGATCGCGACGGTGGTCCTGCTGGCCTTTGCTTTTGTCCTCGGCGGCGCCAGCCGCCAGCATGAACTCCGGCTCGCCCTTGTTGAACTCTCGGCGCTGCCGCTTCTGGTGCTCGCGGCCTTCGGTCTTCTCCGCCAGGATCTGTTTTCCCGGTATCCGCTGGCCTTCGGAGTGCTCGCGGCAACGGCGGCCTTGCCGCTCCTTCACTCCATTCCGTTGCCGCCCGGCGTCTGGACCGCCCTTCCCGGCCGGGCCGAGCCAGCTCTGGCCCTGGAGCTGGCGGGAATCCAGCCCGGCTGGACGCCGCTCAGCCTGACACCGGAGCGGACTTGGCGCTCCTTCCTGGCTCTCATCCCGCCGGTCGCCATCTTCCTGGCGGTTCTCGCCGTCTCCGGCGAGTTCCGCCGCAAGCTGGTCCTCATGCTGCTCGGGGTCACGGTTGTGGCGGTCGTGCTCGGCGCGGCCCAGCTCGCCAGCGGCACCGACCGCCTCTACCCGTGGCGGACCACGGACGCCGGCAGCGTCGTCGGCTTCTTCGCCAACCGCAACCACCTCGCGACCCTCTGCCTGATCAGCGTCCCGTTTGCAGTTGTCCTTGGAGCAGGGACCCTGCGGCGCAGCTCGAACGCTTCTGGCCTCTGGTTCTCGGCTCTCTTCGTGGGGCTGATCATCGTCGCGCTCGGGGTCATCCGCTCCCGGGCCGGCATCATCCTCGTCTGGCCAGCTCTCGGCGCCAGCCTTCTGGCCGCTTGGGTCGCGGCGGGACGGGGCCGCCCCTCGCCAATGCTGCTGGGGATTGCCGGAGCCGTAACGGCTGCCATGATCGCGGTGGGAGTCTTCGCACTCGACCCGATCCTCGCTCGGTTTGATACGGGCGGGAGCGCGGAAGGCCGCTTCGAGAACTGGCCGGTCGTCGCCGAAGCGGCCAACGTCTACTTGCCCGTGGGCTCCGGCCTCGGCTCGTTCGACGCCGTCTACCGTTCGGTGGAGCCCCTGGAACGTCTGGATCCGACCTACTTCAACCAGGCTCACAACGAGTATCTGGAGACCTGGCTGGAGACCGGCTGGCTGGGCATGGCGGTCCTGGTCGCCTTCTTCGTGTGGTACGCCCGCCGGACCTGGACGGCCTGGCGGTCCCGCTCCTCGACGCCGCGCGACCTCCAGCGGGCCGCCAGCATCGCCATCGGCGTCGTGCTGCTCCACTCGATCGTCGACTATCCCCTGCGCACCGAAACGATCGCGGTGATTTTCGCCCTGTGCTGCGGGTTGCTTGAACTGGCCGGCTGCCCGGACGCGGAGTTGTCGGACGGCCGGCGGTCGCATCGCGCCGCCTGAGCCGGGCCGAACCTCAGGCGGCGAGAACTTCCCGCGCCACTCCGGTCTCGCCCTCGATCGCACGCACCACCACCCGCACGGCCCCTTCAAGCCGCACCGCGCTCAGCACGCCGCTGTCGTAGGCCTTGGTGTCCACGCCGATCCGGCGGCGATCGACGTGCACCTCGCGCGTCGGCGTGTGGCCGTGGACCACCACTTTCTCGAACTCGACCTCGCTGTCGAGGAAGCTGTTGCGGATCCACATCAGGTCGCGCTCGGACTGGCGGTCCAGCGACTCGCCCGGCCGGGCGCCCGCGTGGGAGAAGAAGTAGTCGCCGACCGACAGGCTGAGCTCGAGGTTCTCGAGGAAGGCGCGCTCACGCGGCGTCAGCTTGTGGTCAAGATCGGCCGAGATGCGCGCCCAGGCCTCGAGCTTGTGCTTCAGCTCCGGCGGCTTGAGGCCGTAGGAACGCAGCGCCGCGTCGCCGCCGTACTCGCACCAGCGCGCGCCCGCCGACGGGTCGTCGAGAAAGTCCAGCATGGCCTCCTCGTGGTTGCCCTTCAGGAAGCGCCACTCGATGCCGCGGTCGGCCGGCAGGTCGGCGAGATAGCGGATCACGCCGCGCGAATCCGGGCCCCGGTCCACATAGTCGCCGAGGAAGATCACCACCTTGCGCTCCGCCGCGCTTGCGGCGGCGTCGGCCATAATGGCCTCGACGAGGGGCTGGAGCAGGTCGAGACGGCCGTGGATGTCGCCGATCGCCCAGACCACCGTCCCCGCTGGCGTCTCGGGACGCTCGGGCGCGGCGATTCTCGGTCTGCGTTTGAACAGGGTTGAAATCATGCGTTACGATCGCGGCCGCAGCGGCGGCCAACAGCGTCCTTGCCAGCGTCGCCACCGGGGCGCCGGTTCCTGCTACCCGGCGGATGCGTCCGCAAATGGGCGGCGAGGCGGCTAACCCCCGAACACCGCGCCGAAATCGGCGTTCGCCTGCGCATAGTCCGGCGGCCGGCCGATGTCCATCCAGTACCCCTCGGCCCACTGCTGCCGCACGGCGAGACCGGCGCCGATCATGTCGGCCAGCAGGGTGGGCATGTCATGGTAGGCGTCGCGGGGCACCAGCCGGAGCGCCGACGGCGACAGCACATAGGCTCCGGCGCTGATGGTGAAGCTCTGGGTCGGCTTCTCGTTGATGCGGACGATCTGGCCGTCGGCGGCGTCGATCACGCCGAACGGCACCTGCATCTGGTAGTCGCGCACCACCACCGTGGCGTCCGCGCCGGCCTCGAGGTGGGAATCCATGACGTGGCCGTAGTCGACCTTGGTCAGCACGTCGCCGTTGGTGACCACGAACGGCTCCTCCGGCTCCGGCAGCAGGGCGAGGGCCCCGCAGGTGCCCAGCGGCCTGGTCTCGCGCAGGTAGCGGATCTCCAGCCCCAGCGCCGACCCGTCGCCGAAATGCCGCTCGATCTGGTCGGCCTTGTAGTTCACCGCCAGCCAGAAGCGCCGGAAGCCCTGCCCGGCCAGGTTGCCGACGATGGTGTCGAGGATGGGACGCGGCCCGACCTTGAGCATCGGCTTGGGGGTGTCTCGGGTCAGCTCGGCCAGCCGCTCGCCCTTGCCGCCCGCCATGATCACCACGGGATTGCTGCGCACTGGCAGGTTGAGGAAGTCCGACACCGTGGTCAGGCCCACGACCCGGCGCTCCGCGTCGAGCACCGGCAGCTGACGCAGGGAGTGCGCGCGCAGCATGGCGAGGGTGGCGGCGCGGTCCTGGTACTGGTCGATGCAGACGGGCTCGCGATTGGCCGCCGAGACAGCGGGATCCTCCAGCCCGGCCCCGCGTATCAGGGCGCGCCGGAAGTCGCCGTCGGACAGCACCCCGATCAGTCGCCGGTCGGCGTCGACGATCAGGGCCATGCCGGCCCCGGTGGCGTCGATCACCTTCAGTGCATCGCGGAAGGTCGCCTCCGGACCGATCAGCGTCTTCTTCCAATCCCTCATGCCTGCCCCCCTCGCCTCGCCGGCACGCCGATCAAGGGTCCCGACCCGGTCCCCGGCCCCAGCACCACCGCGCCCGCTCCGACCACCACGCCGTCCTCCAGCGCCACGCCCTGGCGGATCACGGCGCCAGCCCCGATGTGGGCGTCGTCGCCCACCGTCACGTCGCCGCAGAGGATGGCCCCGGTCGCGCAGTGGCTGAAGGCGCCGACCTGGCAGCCGTGCTCGACGATGGCCCCGGTGTTGACAATCGCCCCCGCCCCGATGCGGGCGCCCGCCTGCACCACGCAGCGGGCCATCAGCTGGGCGCCCGGTTCGACATCTGCGCGCGGGGAAACCACCGCGCTGGGGTGACGGACGCCGGCGAAGCGGAAGCCGGCGGCTTCGAGTCGCATCTGAACCGCCCGGCGGCGCCCCTGGCTCGTCGCGGCCCCCGTCCCACCCAGTCCGTTGGCCAGATCGTAGTCGCCCTCCGGCGACAGCCAGGCGTCGTCGCCCAGCACCGGCAGCCCTGCGACCTCGGTTCCGGCCTGCATCGTCGGATCGACGAAGCCGAGGACGCGTCGACCCGACGCCTGCAGCGCTTCGGCCACGACCTGGCCGTGCCCGCCGGCGCCGACCACGATGACAGGCCGGTCGCTCATGCCTCGATCGCCTCGTCCTCGTCCCAGTCACGGCTCGCGGGCCGCCCCAGAAGTCCCCAGACCTGCATCGGCGAAAGCCCGTCCGCCGGACGTTTGGCGGTGAGATTGTCGAGGCTGAAAGGCTCGCCGGCGGCGATCGGGCGTGCGGCGACCAGGCTGCGCCGCGCGATCGCCCGGTTGGCGACCTCCTCCGGAGCCGGACCCTTGCGCGCTTCACCCAGTGCGGTTTCGACCTCGCGGATGGCGGTGATCATGGCGGCCAGTTCGTCCGGCTCCAGCGAGGCGGCGTGATCCGGTCCGGGCCGGCTCCGGCCGAGGGTGAAGTGTTTCTCGATCACCGTCGCCCCGCGCGCGGCGGCGGCGATGGCCACGGTCATTCCCAGGGTATGATCGGAGTAGCCGACCGGAAGGCCGAAGGTCTCGTGCATCAGCTCCATGGCCTTGAGGTTCACAGCCGTCAGCGGGACCGGATACTCGGTCGTGCAGTGCAGCAGGGTGACCTGTTCGCGCAGGGCCGCCTGCGCCTCCGGCTCCGCGAAGGCCGCCCTCAGCTCGGCCGCACCGGCGGGAAGGCCGTCGCGGGTCAGGGCGAAGGCGATCACCTGCAGCGCCTCCTCGATCTCGTCCAGCGTCGCCATGCCGGTGGAGACGATCAGCGGCAGGCCCAGCCGGGCCGCTTTGAGCAGCATCGGGCCCCACGTCAGGTCGCCCGACGGAATCTTGATCGCCGGCATGTCCAGCCCGGCGAGGAAGTCGAGGCTGTCCATGTCGAAGGCGGTGGACATGAAACGCACGCCGCGCGCCTCGGCCCGGTTCGCCAGCGCCCGGTGGGCGTCGCGGTCCAGCTCCAGCCCGCGCAACATGGCCAGCTGTCCGTCGTCGGCGCCGGTGTTGCGCGCCTGGTAGGCGGCCTTGGCGGCGCGGCGGGTGACCAGCTGCGTCGCATCGAAGGTCTGGAACTTGACCGCATCGGCGCCGGCCTCGGCGGCGACGTCGACCATGCGCAGGGCGTCGTCCAGCGAGCCGTCGTGATTGACCCCCGCCTCGGCGATGACGAACACCCGGCTCACGACGTCGCCTCGTGAAAGCGTTTCGCCAGCAGGGTCCGACGATCAGGCGCGGTGCGCAGGACCTCGACGATGCGCCGGGCGCTGTCACCGTCGCCGTAGGGGTTCTTCACGCCCGTGCAATCGAGATCGAAGGCTCGCCGGATCGCGTCCGTTATCGCCGCTGGTTCAGCCGGGCAACGCAGCACAGAGGGAGCCGCCAGCCGCCCCTTCTGGCGGTCCCCGACATCGACCGTCGGCACGCCCAGCGAGGGGGCCTCGTAGAGGCCGCTGGAGGAGTTGCCGACCACCGCATCGACCTGCGCCATCAGCGAGAGATAGCGCAGCTGCCCCAGCGAGGCGAACACGTGCACATCCTCCCGGCCGTGCGCCCAGCGGTCCAGCGCGGCCTCGACCGCGATCCCGCCGGGGTCCGCGTTCGGGCGCGTCACCCATTTCACGACCTGACGTGGAAGTGCGTCGAGCCCGGCCAGCAGGGCCTGGAACCCGGTCAGGCCGCCGTCCGGCTCCAGCGTCACGGGATGGTACGTCACGAGCAGGTTGCGCTCGCCGAGAGGCGCGCCCAGCGCCGCCTCGAGCGCCTCGCCTTCGAGCAGTTCCAGCCGCCGCAGCTGATCTAGCCCTGGACTGCCGACCACATGGATGCGCCACTGCTCCTCGCCCATCCGCGCCACTCGCCCGGCCGCGTCCGGGTTCGTGGTCAGGTGCAGGTGGGCCAGCTTGGTCAGGGCGTGGCGAATCGACTCGTCGAAAGCCCCTTCGGTGACGTCCCCGCCGGCGATGTGGGCCAGGGGAACGCCATGGATCAGGGCGGCCTGCGCCGCCGCGAGGATCTCGTACCGATCGCCGAGCACAAGCATCAGGTCGGGCGCCAGCCGCTCCAGCGCTTCCGATACGCCGCTCAGGCAACGCGCCGTGGCCCGGGCGATGTCGCCCGGCGCGTCCCGCTCCAGCCCGAGCGGGATGCGGGCGTCAATGCCGAAGCCGTCCGCCTCGATCTGCTCGACGGTCATCCCGAAGCGCGGCTCCAGATGGGCGCCGGTGACGATCAACTGCAGTTGCAGATCCGTCGCCGCGCGGATCTCCTCCATGACCGGCTGCAGCAGGCCATACTCGGCCCGCCCGCCGGTGACGACGCAGATGGTGCGCGCCGCCTTCATGCGTCCGCCAGCGCCGCGCTGCTGGGCAGGTTGATGACCCGCGCCGCCAGCCCCTCGGCCGTCGGCAGTTCGTCGCGCGGGCAGGCGCTGTACATCGGCAGCCGGTGCATCAGCGTCCAGAGCGGGCGTGCGCCGAAGCCGGCGCCGTTTAGCGCCTCAAGCACCGCATCGCGGGTGGCGAAGTCAGGCTCATCCAGGATCAGCGCGTTAAGCCAATGATTGACTTCCGCCCCCTCGCGCGGGGCCAGCAGGGTCACACCCTCCGCGGCCGCAAAAGCGTCGGCGTAGCGTCGGGCCAGCGCTCTCTTTCGGGCGATCATGCGCTCGAGCTGCTCCAGCTGGGCGCAGCCCAGCGCGGCATTGAGGTTCGGCAGGCGGTAGTTCCAGCCGATCTCGTCATGATCGAACGCCCATGCGTGGGGGACCTTGGCCGTGGTCGTCAGATGCTTCGCCCGCCGGCCCAGCTCGGGATCGTCGGTCAGCACGGCGCCTCCGCCGCCCGTGGTGACGATCTTGTTGCCGTTGAAGCTGAGGGCTCCCAGCCGGCCTGAAGTTCCGGCGTGGCGTCCGCGCCAGCGGGATCCCAATGCTTCGGCCGCATCCTCCACCAGAACCAGCCGCCACCGGTCGGCGACCTCGATCAGCCCATCCAGGTCGCAGGGGTGGCCGAACACGTGCATCGCGATCAAGGCCCGGATGGGCGCTCCGGTGTGGCGATTGACGCAGCCGCCGTCCGTCACCCTGGCGATCCGGTCGAGATAGGCGTCCAGCCGGACCGGATCCACGCCGAGGGTGACGTCTTCGGAATCCACGAAGTGCGGCGTGGCCCCGCGATAGGTCACGGCGTTTGCGGTGGCTACGAAGGTCAGGGCAGGGACGAGCACCTCGTCGCCAGGCTGCACGCCGGCCAGCCGCAAACAGACATCGAGCGCGGCGGTGCCGTTGACCACCGCCACCGCCCGGGCCGCGCCAGTCAGTGCCTCAAGATCCCTTTCGAACCGGTCGACATAGGCGCCGACCGAGGAGACCCACCCGGTTTCAACACAGTCAGCGAGATAGGCCTTCTCGGCCCCGCGGAACTCCGGCGCGTGAAGCGGGGCCGGCGCCGCGTCGGCGGGAACCACGCTGCGCACCGCCTCGACGATGCGATCCACCAGGGAGGCGTTCGTCACAGCACGTACCGGTCGGTCTTGTAGCGGGCGAGGTTGGCGGGGTTGGAGAACCAGTCGATGGTCGACTGGAGCCCGCGCCGGAAGCCGTCGCCGCCGCCGTATGTCGGCGTCCAGCCGGTCAGCCGGCGCATCCGTTCGCTGTCGGCCCAGAGGCGCTCGACTTCGCTCGCCTCGGGGCGGAGCCGCTGCTCGTCGGCGACGATCCGCACGTCGCGCCCCATCAGGTCGATGACGGCTTGCGCGGTGTCGCCGATCGAGATCTCGAAGCCGCTGCCGGCGTTGATCACCTGCCCCACGGCTTCGTCGCACTCGGCCAGGGCCTCGAAGGCGCGGGCGGTGTCGGTCACGAAGGTGAAGTCCCGCGTCGGGTGAAGCGCGCCCAGCCGGATCTCTCGCGCGCCGGCGGCGATCTGGCTGATCACCGTCGGGATCACGGCGCGAGCCGACTGGCGCGGGCCGTAGGTGTTGAACGGCCGGATCACCGTCACCGGCGTGCCGAAGGCGGCGTGGAAGCTCAGCGCGATCTGGTCGGCCCCGATCTTGGACGCCGAATAGGGCGACTGGCCCTGCAGCGGATGATCCTCGGTGATCGGCACGAAGCGGGCGGTGCCATAGACCTCGCTGGTCGAGGTGTGGACCACCCGTTCGACCCCAAGGTCCCGCGCCGCCTGGACCACATTCAGCGTGCCGAGGACGTTGGTCTCCACATAGGTCTGGGGCGAGTGGTAGCTGTACGGAATGGCGATCAGGGCGGCGAGGTGGAGCACCACGTCGCAACCGGTCATGGCGGTGCGCACCCCGTGAGGATCGCGAACGTCGCCGGCGAAGACATCCAGCGACCGGCGCACCTCCGGCGGGCTTTCGTCCAGCCAGCCCCATGAGCCGAGGCTGTTGTACTGGACGAAGGCGCGCACCTCGCAGCCGCGGGCGACCAGCCGCTCGGTCAGGTGCGAGCCGATGAAGCCATCGGCGCCGGTGACCAGGATGCGCTTGCCGTCCAGCTTCATCGATTCGTTCCACGCCCCGCCTGACCTCAAGGTGATTAGCGCCCGTTAAGGAACCGACAAAGCGGAGGCTCCGCGTGTTGTGCGAGCCGCCCGGATGGTGTTGTTGAAGGCCATGGCTTCGGCTCCTCGCCTTCTCTCCATCGCGGTCGCCGCGGCCCTCGCCGCCACCGCCGTCGCCTGCAGCCAGACGCCGGCGTCCGTCAGCGTCGCGGGGACGGACGACGCGGCCGCCCGCCTGTCCGCCCTCACCGATCTCGACGAGCGCGTGGCGCGGGTGGCCTGGCGGCTGTCGGAGGCCAACGCCGGTCTGTGCCCGGCGGTGCGCCTGTCGGCCGGCTGGGCCCTGCACTCGGCGAAGCAGTACAGCGAGGACCTGCGGCCGCACGCGGCGGAGCGGTTCGGGCTGCGCGGCGACCTGCCCGGCGTGCTGGCGGCTCCGCCCGGGTCCCCGGCGGCCGAGGCGGGGCTTCGCGTCGGCGACCTGCTGC
>JAFAEC010000047.1 GCA_023424215.1 Pseudomonadota bacterium | reverse complement strand
ACCGTATAGAGCCAGGCGGCGGGATCGGCGGGCGGGCGGGCGGCCCAGTCGCGCGCCGCCTTCAGGCAGGCGTCGGCGAAGGCCTCCTCGGCGAGGTCGAGGTCGCGGAAGCCGGCGGCGAGGGCCGAAACGACCCGGCCGCCGGCCGCGCGGAACGTCGCCTCGAGCGGCGTCACGTCTCGCCCGGCTGGGGCATGTCGAGGCAGGGGCGAATCTCGATCGAGGCGTTCGCTGCCACCGGCAGCTTCTTCGCCCAGGCGATGGCCTCGTCGAGGTCGGCGGCCTCGATCAGGTAGAAGCCGCCCAGCTGTTCGCGGGTCTCGGCGAAGGGGCCGTCGTGCACGGTGCGGCCGGCGCTCGTGACGCGCACCGTGGTGGCCGTGTCCGAGTGACGAAGGCCCGAGCCGCCGCGCAGCAGGCCCTTGTCGTGTAGTTCGCCGGCAAAGGCTTCGTGGGCTGAGAGCACGGCGCGCCAGGCCTCGCACTGCTCGCCTTGCGGATAGGGTTCCGCCTCGTTCTCATAGATGATCAGCGCGTACTGCATGTGGTGGTCTCCCCGTCGCCCGACCGGCCGATCCGATCATGCGCGACAGCCGGGAGACGCGCGAGAGGGGCGGGTTTCGACAGGCCGCCGAACTTTTTCCGCGCCCACCTTTATTTCGCCGTCAAAGCGAGTATATCAGCCCGTTCCGCTAACTCCGTCACGAGTCTGCGCGAAAGCGCCGAGGCCCGGTTTGTCGCCCTCCGACCGGTGCGAAGGCGCGCCCCTCCCCAAGGGGGCCCGAAATTCAGGCGTCCTGGAGCCGCAAGGCCCGAGGGTGGACGCCGACACCGATGGCCGCGGATCGCCTGATGGCGACCCGTGGCTGCTGCATTGAGCGCGGGCTGCCCGGCCCGCCGCATTGGGAAGACAGAATGGCCAAGTCCAAAGCGGAACTCACCGTCAACGGTCAGTTCCTCACCGCCACCTCGTTCACCGGCAAGAAGCGCATCCGTCACTCGTTCGGCCGCATTCCGGAAGCGGTGCAGATGCCGAACCTGATCGAGGTTCAGCGCGCCTCGTACGAGCAGTTCCTCCAGCGCGAGGGCCGTCCGGGCCAGCGCACCGACGAGGGCATCGAGGCGGTGTTCAAGTCGGTCTTCCCGATCAAGGACTTCAACGAGCGCGCCATCCTCGAGTACGTCTCCTACGAGTTCGAGGAGCCGAAATACGACGTCGAGGAGTGCATCCAGCGCGACATGACCTATGCCGCGCCGCTGAAGGTCAAGCTGCGCCTGATCGTGTTCGAGATGGACGAGGAGACCGGCGCGCGTTCGGTCAAGGACATCAAGGAGCAGGATGTCTACATGGGCGACATCCCGCTCATGACGGACAAGGGCACCTTCATCGTCAACGGGACCGAGCGGGTGATCGTGTCCCAGATGCACCGTTCGCCGGGCGTCTTCTTCGACCACGACAAGGGCAAGACGCACAGCTCGGGCAAGCTGCTGTTCGCCGCCCGGGTGATTCCCTACCGCGGCTCGTGGCTGGACTTCGAGTTCGACGCCAAGGACATCGTCTACGTCCGCATCGACCGCCGCCGGAAGCTGCCGGCCTCCACCTTCCTGATGGCCCTCGGCATGGACGGCGAGGAGATCCTCAAGACCTTCTACGAGACCGTCCCCTACGAGAAGCGCGGCGAGGGCTGGGTCACGCCGTACAAGCCCGAGCGCTGGCGCGGGGTAAAGCCGGAATTCGACCTGGTCGACGCCGACACCGGTGAAGTGGTCGCCCCCGCCGGGACCAAGATCAGCGCCCGCCAGGCCAAGAAGCTGGCCGACAATGGCCTGAAGGCCCTGTCGCTGGCCGCCGACGCCCTGCTGACCAAGTACCTGGCCGCCGACGCGGTCGACTTCCAGACCGGCGAGATCTTCGCCGAGGCCGGCGACGAGCTGGACCAGGCCACGATCAACCTGCTGGAAGAGAAGGGCTTCACCACCATCGACGTGCTCGACATCGACCACGTCACGGTCGGCGCCTACATGCGCAACACCCTGCGGGTGGACAAGAACACCGGGCGCGAGGACGCGCTGTTCGACGTCTACCGCGTGATGCGTCCGGGCGAGCCGCCGACGCCGGAAGCGGCCGAAGCCATGTTCCAGTCGCTGTTCTTCGACAGCGAACGCTACGACCTCTCGGCCGTGGGCCGGGTCAAGATGAACATGCGCCTCGAGAGCCCCGAGGTCTCGGACGAGATCCGAGTGCTGCGCAAGGAGGACGTGCTCAAGGTCCTGCAGATCCTCGTCGGCCTGAAGGACGGCCAGGGCGAGATCGACGACATCGACAACCTCGGCAACCGCCGGGTCCGCTCGGTCGGCGAACTGCTGGAGAACCAGTACCGCGTCGGCCTGCTGCGCATGGAGCGGGCGATCAAGGAGCGCATGAGCTCGGTCGATATCGACACGGTCATGCCGCACGACCTGATCAACGCCAAGCCGGCCGCGGCGGCCGTCCGTGAGTTCTTCGGCAGCTCGCAGCTGTCGCAGTTCATGGACCAGACCAACCCGCTGTCGGAGATCACCCACAAGCGCCGCCTGTCGGCGCTTGGCCCGGGCGGCCTGACCCGCGAGCGCGCCGGCTTCGAGGTGCGCGACGTGCACCCGACCCACTACGGCCGCATCTGCCCGATCGAGACGCCGGAAGGCCCGAACATCGGCCTGATCAACTCGCTGGCCACCCACGCCCGGGTGAACAAGTACGGCTTCATCGAGAGCCCGTACCGCCGGGTGAAGGACGGCAAGGCCCAGGACGAGGTGGTCTACATCTCGGCCATGGAAGAGGCGAAGCACGTCATCGCCCAGGCCAACATCGAGCTGAAGGACGGCGAGATCGTCGAGGATCTGGTCCCCGGCCGGATCAACGGCGAATCCCAGCTGCTGACCAAGGCCGACGTCGACATGATGGACGTGTCGCCGAAGCAGGTCGTCTCGGTCGCCGCGGCGCTGATCCCGTTCCTCGAGAACGATGACGCCAACCGCGCGCTGATGGGCGCCAACATGCAGCGTCAGGCCGTGCCGCTGGTGCAATCGGACGCGCCGCTGGTCGGCACCGGCATGGAGGCGGTCGTGGCCGTCGACTCCGGCGCCGTTGTGGTGGCCCGTCGTGACGGCGTCGTCGAGCAGATCGACGGCACCCGCATCGTCGTGCGCGCCACCGGCGACCTCGACGCCGGCCGGTCGGGCGTGGACATCTACCGCCTGTCGAAGTTCCAGCGCTCGAACCAGTCGACCTGCATCAACCAGCGCCCGATCGTGCGCGTGGGCGATGAGGTGAAGGCCGGCGACGTCATCGCCGACGGCCCGTCGACGGATCTGGGCGAACTGGCGCTGGGCCGCAACGCCCTCGTCGCTTTCATGCCCTGGAACGGCTACAACTTCGAAGACTCGATCCTGATCTCCGAGCGCATCGTGCGCGACGACGTCTTCACCTCGATCCACATCGAGGAGTTCGAGGTCATGGCCCGCGACACCAAGCTCGGGCCGGAAGAGATCACCCGCGACATCCCGAACGTCGGCGAGGAGGCCCTGCGCAACCTCGACGAGGCCGGCATCGTGGCCATCGGCGCCGAGGTCCAGCCGGGCGACATCCTGGTCGGCAAGGTGACGCCGAAGGGCGAAAGCCCGATGACCCCGGAAGAGAAGCTGCTGCGCGCCATCTTCGGCGAGAAGGCTTCGGACGTGCGCGACACCTCGCTGCGCCTGCCGCCGGGCGTGGCCGGCACCATCGTCGACGTGCGCGTGTTCAACCGCCACGGCGTCGACAAGGACGAGCGCGCCCTGGCCATCGAGCGCGCCGAGATCGAGCGTCTGGGCAAGGACCGCGACGACGAGCTCAAGATCCTCGAGCGCAACGTCTACGGCCGCCTGAAGCCGCTGCTGCTGGGCAAGAACGCCGTCTCGGGCCCGAAGGGTCTGGGCCGCGGCGAGATCACCGAGGACAAGCTGGGCGAACTGTCGCGCGGCCTGTGGTGGCAGATCGCCCTCGACGACGAAAAGGCCATGGGCGAGCTCGAGGCCATGAAGAAGTCGTTCGAGGACGCCCGGAAGGCGCTCGACCGCCGCTTCGAGGACAAGGTCGAGAAGCTGCAGCGCGGCGACGAACTGCCCCCGGGCGTGATGAAGATGGTCAAGGTCTTCGTGGCCGTGAAGCGCAAGCTTCAGCCGGGCGACAAGATGGCCGGCCGTCACGGCAACAAGGGCGTCATCTCCAAGATCCTGCCGATCGAGGACATGCCGCACCTCGAGGACGGCACGACCGTCGACCTGGTGCTGAACCCGCTGGGCGTGCCCTCGCGCATGAACATCGGCCAGATCTTCGAGACCCACCTCGGGTGGGCCGCCGCGGGTCTGGGCAAGCAGATCCAGGGCCTGCTGGAAGCCTGGCAACAGGGCGGCCAGAAGCAGGCGCTGATCGACCACCTGCAGTCCATCTACGGCAAGGACACCCCGCTGCCGGAGTCGGAGGAGGAGCTGGTCGAGCTGGCCCGCAACCTGTCGAAGGGCGTGCCTTTCGCCACCCCGGTGTTCGACGGCGCCCACATCAACGACATCGAGAACCTGCTGGAGAAGGCGGGGCTGGACCGTTCGGGCCAGTCGATCGTCTACGACGGGCAGACCGGCGAGCAGTTCAAGCGCCCGGTCACGGTCGGCTACATCTACATGCTGAAGCTGCACCACCTGGTCGACGACAAGATCCACGCCCGTTCCATCGGCCCGTACTCGCTGGTCACCCAGCAGCCGCTGGGCGGCAAGGCGCAGTTCGGCGGCCAGCGCTTCGGCGAGATGGAGGTGTGGGCCCTCGAAGCCTACGGCGCCGCCTACACCCTGCAGGAGATGCTGACGGTGAAGTCGG
>JAFAEC010000192.1 GCA_023424215.1 Pseudomonadota bacterium | reverse complement strand
CGCCCTGCCCGCCGTCGCCTGGGCCCGGCAGCCGGCCGATGACGCGGCGCTGGCGGCCGAGGTGGACGCCTTCGTGCGCCGGGCCATGGCGGCCTGGCCCGACCAGCCGGCCGTCTCGGTGGCGCTGGTCAAGGACGGACAGGCGCTGCTGACGCGCGGCTACGGCGTGCGCAAGCTCGGCGACCCGCGCCCGGTCGACGAGCACACCCATTTCGCCATCGCCTCGAACACCAAGGCGGTGACCTGCGCCGCGCTGGCCATCCTGATCGACGAAGGGAAGGTGAAGTGGGACGAGCCGGTGCGGACCTACCTGCCGGAGTTCCGCCTGTCGAAGCCGGAGCTGAACGATCTGGTCACGGTGCGCGACCTGGTCAGCCACCGCATCGGCTTCGGTCTGGGAGCCGGCGACCTGCTGTTCTGGCCGAACAGCGACCGCACCCGGGCGGAGATCATGGCGGCGGTCGAGCATGTGCCGATCGAGGACCAGTTCCGCACCTCGTACCACTACTGCAACCTGATGTTCGTGGTCGCCGGCGAGGTGGTGGCGGCGGCCTCGGGGATGCCGTGGGAGACGTTCGTCCAGACCCGGATCCTCGACCCGCTGGGCATGAGCGAGACCCTGCCGCTGATGACGGCGGCGGATTCGGCCAGCTCGGCCCTGCCGCACGGCCGGCTGGGGCCGCCGCTGCGCTACCAGGGCGAGATGCAGGTGCTGGCCGAGTCGATCCCGGCGGTGTGGGACTGGAGCGCGGCGGGCGCCGCCGGCGGCTTCGTCACCAATCCGGTCGACTGGGCCCGGTGGATCGCGGTGCAGCTGAACAAGGGCCAGCTGCCGGACGGGACCCGGCTGTGGTCGGAGGCGCGGGCCAACGAGATGTGGCGGCCCAACATCATCGTCTCCAGCTCGGGCGGACCGACGCCGGACATGCCGGGCCGGTCGATCGCGGCGACCTACGCCACTGGCTGGCAGGTGATGGACTATCGCGGCGAGCGCTTCATCACCCATGGCGGCGGCGCGCCCGGCTTCATCTCGGGCACGGTGCTGCTGCCGGGCCGCAACGCTGGCTTCAGCTATTTCACCAACGCCGAGGAGGGCATGCTGACGCGCGCCCTGCGCAGCGGCATCGCCGACATCGTCATGGGCAAGGCCGGGTTCGACTGGATCGCCGACGGCCAGCGGCTGGAGGCGGAGAACAATGCCAAGTCGATCGCGGCCGCGGCGGAGATCGACGCGAAGCAGGCGGCCGGGGCGCCGCCGTCGCTGCCGCTGGAGGCCTACGCCGGCGTGTGGCGCGATCCGTGGTACGGCGACATCGTCATCGATTCACGGCCGCGAAGCGTCAATGGCGGCCCACGCCAGTCGAACCTCTATCTGGCGTTCACGCGCACGCTCAGCCTGCAGGGACCGCTGGAGCCCTACGACGGCGAGACCTTCCGCACCCGCTTCCTCGACAAGCGGGAAGAGGACGTGTTCGTCAGTTTCGAACTGGAGAACGGTCGCCCGGTCCGCGCGACCATGAAGGCGGTCAGCCCGGACGCTGACTTCAGCTACGACTTCCACGACCTGCGGCTGACGAGGGTCTGAGCGCGGTGTTCTTCGTCGGCTACGTCCCGCTCCTCGCGATCGTCGCCCTCGCGATGGCCTTGCTGCTGGTCGTTTGGCGGAGTCCGCTGGTGGTTCGGCTCATCGCCGGCGCGGCGCCGGGCTACCTCGCGGTCATCCTTGTCCGCGACGCAGCGACGACCACGGAGAGCCTCGGCTTCCTGCTGTGGCCGCCGGCGCTTCTGTTGACGGCCGTCGTGCTGGCCTGCCTCGTGCTCGGCGGCCGGCCGCGCCGCGATGATGAACCGCCCGTCGCGGCCGGATCCTGAGGCCCGCTACTGCCCCGAACGCCGCCCCGCCTCGAGGATGGGCATGCCGGCTTCGGTGGGGATGTAGATGACCTCGCGGCCCTGTTTGCCGGCGGTCTCTTCCAGCATGTGGATGTAGGACCAGCGCAGGTAGTTCTCGGGGCCGCCAAGGCTCTCGGACATGATCCGGTTGGCCTCGTTGGTGCCCTTGGCGCGCTCGATCTCGGCCTGGGCGGTGAGGCGGGCGGAGTCCAGCGCCGCCTGGGCCTCCAGCACCCGGATGCGGCGATCCTGCACCGCCTGCTCGTAGGCGGCCTTGCCGGCCATCTGCTTCGAATAGACGTTGTAGGTCGGCAGGCCGATGAGGATCAGCGCCCCCACGATGACCAGCATGATGATGGACCCGACGGTGAAACCCGCGCCGCGCATGTGATGCTCCCCTGACTGCGAACGGCCGCCAGAGTCGGGAGCGGCGGCGGCGGGGTCAAGGGCGGGGCCTCACTTCGCCAGTTCGAGGATCTCCAGCTTGGCCTCGACGCGCGGCCACGGAATGACCAGCCGCCAGCGCTGGGGCCCGACGCGCTCGAACACGCCGACCTGGTCGCGCTCGGGCATCTGGCCATAGGTCGGCCACCCGGTTTCGTCCGCGCCGAGGGCCTGGGCGCCGACGAAGACGAGTCGCCGCTCGCTGTCGGGATAGAGCAGTCCCCGGGTGCGCTGCGAGCCGGTGGTCTTGGTCAGCACCAGATCGCCGCCCGGGGTCAGTTCGACGGCGCAGCGGAACCAGGGATACTCGAGGTAGGCGAGGCCGCCCGGGCCCCCGGAGCCCAGCTTGACGGTGCGGCAGCGGTAGTCGCCGGGGGCGGGCTGCAGCCGGCCCGCGAGGCCGGCGTTCGGATCGACCAGCGGGCCCAGGGCCTCGACCTGGGCCGCGAAACCCTTGTCCTCGGCCTCGGCCCGGGCCAGCCGCCAGGCCTGGTCGAGGCGGCCGAGCCGCGAGGCGTCCTCGGTCGACACCACCTCGCGCCAGTCGTCGGTTCCGCGCTGCATACCCTTCGTCGGGTCCGTCGCGGGCGCGGGCGTGGCCGTGGTCGGCGGCGCGCCCGGCTCCGCCGCAGGGGGTGGCGG
>JAFAEC010000212.1 GCA_023424215.1 Pseudomonadota bacterium | reverse complement strand
GGCGGGGACAGGGGGCGGGGTCGCGTCCTCACGATCGCAGGCGGCGAGAGCGAGACCCGTGGCCGCCACGGCGGCGAACGGCCGGAGGCGGGAGAGAACCGGCATGAACATGGAACCATCCTAGCACGCGATCCGCTGCAGGCGACGCCGGCGGAGGAAAAGGGTTGACCGCGGCGCCGGGGGAGGGTCTGCACGGCCAATGACCTTCGATCAGATCGCCGCCCTGGTCGTGCTCGTCGCCGTGGTCGGCGTGCTGATCCACGGCCGCGCGCGGGCGGACGTGGTGGCCCTGTGCGGCGCCGCGGCCCTGCTGCTGCTGGGCGTGGTGCGTCCGGTGGAGGTGCAGGCGGCCTTCGCCAGCCCCGCCATCATCGCCCTCGCCGGCCTGTTCGTGATCGCCTACGCCATCGAGCTGACCGGCCTTCTCGGGTTGATGATCCGGCAGGCGACCCGCCTCTGCGCCCGGCTGGGCGCGCGCGGCCTGTGGCTGGTGATCGGGATGTGCGGCGCGCTTGGCGGGTTTCTGAACAACACGCCGGTGGTGGTGCTGGCCGCGCCGGTGGTGCGCGACGTGGCGAAGTCGCTCGAGCTGTCGCCGAAGCGCTTCCTCATGCCGCTGAGCCATATCTCGGTGCTCGGGGGGCTGCTCACCCTGATCGGCACCTCGACCAACCTGCTGGTCAACGACATGGCCCGCAACGCCGGTCAGCCGGTGTTCGGCATCTTCGAGATCACCCCCGTCGGTCTCGTGATCGCCGGCGCGGGAGCGGTCTGGCTCTACTTCGTGGGGGCGCGGCAACTGGGGCGGAGCGTCGCGGCCGACGAGGCCGAGGCGCGGCGGCTGAAGGCGGAGGCCGAAGCCGAGGCGGAGGCGGCGCGCGCCAACCGGCGGTTTTCCCTTTTCCGCCTGCCGAAGCTCGGAGAGGCCCGCTCCAACGAGGACGGCTCCGGCGACGCCCACCTGGGCGACGTGAAGCTGTTCGGCGCCGCCGACCGGCCGTTCCAGCTGCGCCCGGCGCTGACGGCCCTGGCCATCTTCATCGTCGTGGTGGCGGCGGCCGGGCTGGGTCTGGCCCCGATCGCGGCCTCGGCCTTCGCCGGCGCCGTGGCGCTGATCCTGCTGCGCATCCTGACCGCCGACCAGGCCTACGCCGGCCTGCGCCCGGACATCCTGCTGCTGATCGCCGGCATGGTGGTCATCGGCATCTCCATCGAGGTCACCGGACTGGCCCAGATCGGCGCCGACCGGCTGATCGACGTGATCCGGCCCATGGGTCCGCTGGCCGCGCTGATCATCCTCTACGGGGTGACCCTGTTCGCCACGGAGCTGCTGTCCAACGCCACGGTGGCGGTGCTGATCACCCCGATCGCGGTGGCGCTGGCGGAGAGCTTCGGGGTCGATCCGCGGCCGTTCCTGGTGGCGGTGATGATGGCCGCCTCGGCGGCGTTCGCCACACCCTTCGGCTACCAGACCAACGTTCTCGTCTACAACATGGCCGGCTACAGCTATCTGGACTTCGTCCGAGTCGGCGTGCCGCTGAATCTGGTCACCTGGGCGGCGGCCATGGTCGCCATCCCGATCTTCTTTCCGTTCTAGACGTCGAGATCCATCGTCACCGGGGCGTGGTCGCTGGGCCGCTCCCAGGCGCGCACGTCGTCGTGGATGCGCGCCGACCCCTTGGCCACCGCAGGCGTGAGCCCCGGCGAGGTCCACAGGTGGTCCAGCCGCAGGCCGCGGTTGGACTTGCGGAAGTCGGCGGCGCGATAGCTCCACCAGCTGGCCAGCTTGACCGGCTCAGGGATCTGCTCGCGCACCACATCGGCGAAGCCCCCGACCGCCTGGAGCCGGCGCAGGGTGTCGACCTCGAGCGGGGTGTGGCTGACGATTTTCGACATGTAGCGGTGGTTCCAGACGTCGTTCTCGCCCGGCGCGATGTTGAAGTCGCCGGCCAGCACCAGCGGGCGCTGCCTGTCCCGCCCGGCCATCTCGGCGGTCAGCCGCTCGTAGAAGTCCAGCTTGTGATCGAACTTCGGATTGAGCTTTCGATCCGCGACGTCGCCCCCGGCCGGGATGTAGAAGTTCTGGATCTCCACCCCTTCGACCATGGCCGAGACGCAGCGCGCGTGGCCCTCGCGGCAGACGTCGAGCGCCGGCCCGTCGGTGATCGGCCGGCGGCTGGCGATGGCCACGCCGTGCCAGCCCTTCTGGCCGCCGACCCGCAGATGCGGCAGCCCCATGGCCTCGAACTCGGCGCGGGGGAACTGGTCCGCCGTGCACTTGATCTCTTGCAGGCACAGGACGTCGGGCGCGGCCTCGGCGACGAAGCGGGCGACCTGATCGACCCGCAGGCGGACGGAATTGATGTTCCAGGTGGCGATGCGAAGCATGGAAGGGCTGTAGCAGGCGCCGGCCGCTCCGACGCAAAAAAGCGCCCGGTGCGAGGACCGGGCGCTGGAAGGTTCGTCTCTCTCGCCGCCGGGAAGGGGATGAAATCCGTAGCGGGTCCGACCGGCTCCCGCCGATCTGTGGCGAAAGTGCCACGGTCGGCAGAAAAAGTCAAACGGTCGGACGACGTCAGTTGCGGCGCGAGCGCCGGGTCGGGTCGCGCAGCTGGAACAGGCTGTTGGACAGGCCCGAAGCCGGCCGCAGGGAGGTCAGCTGGGTGCGGGTGCGGCCCCCTTGCGCGTCGACGATGGTCCATTCGTGCAGGCGCAGCGGGCTCCCGGCGAAGGACAGGATGACCTGGCCGTCGTTGGGGCGGCGCGAGTCGCGGGCGACGATGGCGAAGGCCCCCGACTGCATGCGGGTGATGCGGTCGATGCGCACGCCCTGGTCCAGCCGGACGTTGCGGGCGAGGAAGGTCGACAGCGGCGTCTGGCTGAGCGGAACCTGGCGGAACACGTCGAGGCGCGGGTCGTAACGCTTCACGTTCGAGCCGTCGGAGACCACCAGCAGCCCCTCGGGGCGGGTGTATTCGAAGCGCATCTTGCCCGGACGCTGCAGCCAGAAGCGCCCCTCGCGACGCTGCGCGCCGGAGGTTTCGACAAAGGTCCCTTGGGCCGAAGTCAGGTTCTGCAGGTAGGTCTGGGCCCGCTGCAGGGCGGCGCGGTCGTCGGCGGACAGGCCCGACTGGGCGTGGGCCGGCAGGGCGGCGACGGCGGCGAGGGCGGCGGAGCCGAGGGCGAAGGCGCGGCGCGAGACGGTCATGGGCTTCTCTCCCGTTCGGGATGGTTGTCGATCATGCCGTCGTGCCGGAGGGGTCTGGCGAGGCGATGACCCCAGCCTGACCATATTCCGGCGCCGCGATGAAGCCCCGTTCAGGTTCAGACGGTCGACGGCGGCCCTGACGAACGCGGTCAGGGCCGGTCCGTTGCCTCCGCGGCTCAGACCATCGGCGGCGGGCCGGCGAGGATGTCGCGCTTGCCGGCGTGGTTGGCGGGGCTGACCACGCCCTCCTGCTCCATCCGCTCGATCAGCGAGGCGGCGCGGTTGTAGCCGATCTGCAGGCGGCGCTGGATGTAGCTGGTCGAGGCCTTGCGGTCGCGGGTGACCACGGCCACGGCGCGGTCGTACAGGTCGTCGCCCGAACCGCCGCCGTCATCGCCGCCGAAGGCGTTGTCGCCATCGCCGTCCGGATCGTCTGTGATCAGGTCCAGATAGTCCGGCTCGGCCTGCATCTTCAGGTGATTGCAGACGGCCTCGACTTCCTTGTCGTCCACGAACGGGCCGTGCAGGCGGGTGATGCGGCCGCCGCCGGCCATGTAGAGCATGTCGCCCTGACCCAGCAGCTGCTCGCCGCCCTGCTCGCCCAGGATGGTGCGGCTGTCGATCTTCGACGTGACCTGGAATGAGATCCGGGTCGGGAAGTTGGCCTTGATGGCGCCGGTGATCACATCGACCGACGGGCGCTGGGTGGCCATGATCAGGTGGATGCCGGCGGCGCGGGCCATCTGGGCCAGACGCTGGACGGCGCCTTCCACATCCTTGCCGGCGACCAGCATCAGGTCGGCCATCTCGTCCATGACCACGACCAGATAGGGCATGGGCTCGGGGCGGATCTTCTCGCTTTCGTAGAC
>JAFAEC010000194.1 GCA_023424215.1 Pseudomonadota bacterium | reverse complement strand
GAACAGCACCGATGCGCGCGGCGCCTCGGCGCCCGAATCTGCAAGCGGATACGCGACGAGTGCGCCTTGCGGCAGGCCGCGCCAAGCTTCCTCGATCGTGAAGATCAAGTTGCCGCGATAGAGCCCTTGCACAGTCGCCTTGCGCGGCAAGTTGATGCGCTGCGGCTGGGCGCCATCGAGGCGATAGCTTACGGATTCAAAGAACGTGTCCGCTTCCACGGCGATCGGCAGGCGCCGCCCGTCCGTATCTTCCAGCGCGCCGACGAACACGCCAACATCGCTCGCCTGGCCGCGCATCACTTCGGTGGCGCTCGCCAGCGGCGTGCCGCGACGCCATGACTTCACGACAAACGCGTAGCCCGACTCCGTCATCGTGCCTTCGCCCCAGTCGGTGGCGACGTTCAGCGTGTCGCGATCGACCCACGAGACGGAGGATTTGGCCTCCGGCACCACGAAGCCGCCCTCGACGAAGCGGCGCTGCGCTATGTCATACTCGCGCCAGGTGGACGCATCGCGCCCGCCGTCCGAGAGGGAGATCATGCAGCGCGTCGTTCCTTCCAGACAATCCGAGCCCTTGTAGACCCAGTTTGCGTTCTCCGCCGTCGCCAGCGCATCGACGTCGAGCAGTGTTTCCCATTGCGGCGCGCCGCGCGCATAGTCGGCAAGACGCGTGCGGCGCCAGATGCCGCGTACGTGCGTCTCATCCTGCCAGAAATTGTAGTAGTAGCCCTCGCGCACCGAACCGAGCGGCAGGCGGTCGCGGGTGTTCGCCAGGGCGATCGCGTCCGCATGCAATTGCGCGTAGCGCGGATCGCCCTCGAGCACCGCCAGCGAGCGCGCATTCTGCTCACGCACCCAGGCGAGCGCACGTTCGCCCTCGACCTCTTCGAGCCAGAGATACGGGTCTTCACTGGTCATGCTGGCAGTATCCGTCGCAGGCGTGGTGGCGGTCGTGCTGCACGACCCGAGAAAAGCGATAGCCGCGAGCGCGGCGAAAGCGGAAAGACGCATCCCGATCCCCTGTTCCCCTTCTGGGCGGGGCAACCAAGCAGATTGGGCCGGGCGAATAAAGCCCGGTTCGGCAAACGGGCCGACGCAGCGCGTTCCGCCGGGGATGCGGAAGGTCCCGAACATCCCTACAATGGAGCGGATGCGCTATTTCAAAATGAACGGCTGCGGCAACGACTTCGTCATTATTGACGCGAGGTCGCGCGGTTCGCTGCCCTTGTCACAAGCCCAAGCCCGCGCCATCGCCGACCGCGAAACCGGCCTCGGCTGCGATCAGGTGATCGCTGTCGAGCGCTCGATCCGCGGCGATGCGTACATGCGTATGTGGAACGCAGACGGTGGCGAGATCGACGCGTGCGGCAACGCCACGCGCTGCGTAGCGTGGCTCCTGATGGAGGAAGGCGGCGCCGTCTCGCGCCGCATCGAAACGCCCGCCGGCATGCTCTACGCCGAGCGCAAGGGCGACAAGATCATCACCGTCGACATGGGTTCGCCGCTGCTGCGTTGGGAAGAGATCCCGCTCGCGCGCGCGATGAGCACCGACCGTTTGGAGTTCAGCGCGGGCGGCTATGACGGGCCGGGGGCGGTCAACATGGGCAACCCGCACGTTGTCTTCTTCGTCAACGACGTGCGCGCCGTGCCGATCGAGGCGCTCGGCCCAAAGATTGAGCGCGACCCTATGTTCCCCCAAGCGGTGAATGTCGGCTTCGCCGAAATTCGCTCGCCCGAACAGATCCGGTTGCGCGTCTGGGAGCGCGGCGCTGGCCTGACCAAGGCATGCGGCACGGGCGCATGCGCCGCGGTCGTCGCCGCCTCTCGGCAGAACCGCTCGGGACGCAAGGTTGAGGTGCTGGTGGACGGCGGTTCACTTGAGATTGAATGGCGCGCGGGCGATGACCGGGTTCTGATGACCGGGCCGATCGAGCTGGAGAGCACCGGAGAGTTGCCCGCCGCATGAGAGCCTTTCTCGCCCTCCTGTTCACCGCCGCCTGTGCGACAACCTTCGGCGGCCAACCTGGCGACCGCGTCGCCGGCTGCTGGATCGAGCGCGACGGGTCGGGCGGGGCGACGACGATGCGCTGGCTGCCCGATCCGCAACGCCCCGGCGCCCTGCGCGGCGACAAGCTCGTCTATGCAAGCGGCGGCGCCCAGAATGAGCAGTACCGTCTGGAGCCCAACGGTGAGGCTTGGACTTTTTGTCAGATCGAAGCTGCGGGCGAGCGCTGCTGGCAGGTTGCTGAAGGCGAAGAAGGCTCACTCGAGGGCGGCCGCGCCTTCATCGACGCTCACCGGGAAGATTTGCGCATCACCATCGTCGGCGACGGCGCCGACCGCGTCGTTTTCCAAGGCGCCCGGGACGGCTGCGACTAGGTTGTAACGCCCCTGTGCGCGGTTGAGGCGTTATCCGGTCGCGTGCTTCTTTCCGTTGCGCTTCGTCGCCTTCGGCGCCGCCGCCTCGGCCGCGGCGGCCTTGAGCTTCGGCCGTTGCGTGCGCGCGGCGTGCCGCTTCAGCGCTTCGGCGAGATAGCGGCCGGTGTAGCTTTCCTTGACCTTCGCCACATCGTCCGGCGCGCCCTTGGCCACGATGCGTCCGCCGCCATCTCCGCCTTCGGGCCCGAGATCGATGATCCAGTCCGCCGTTTTGATGACATCGAGATTGTGCTCGATCACCAGCACGGAGTTTCCGTTGTCGACCAACTCGTGCAGCACTTCGAGGAGCTTCTTGGTATCTTCGAAGTGCAGGCCCGTCGTTGGTTCATCGAGGATGTAAAGCGTCCGCCCGGTAGCGCGCTTGGACAATTCCTTCGACAGCTTCACACGCTGCGCTTCGCCGCCCGACAGTGTTGTCGCTTGCTGGCCGATATGGATGTAGCCAAGACCGACGCGCTTCAGTGTTTCCAACTTGTCGCGGATCGACGGCACCGCATTGAAGAGGTTCGCGCCTTCTTCGACGGTCATGTCGAGCACGTCGGCGATCGACTTGCCCCTGTAGAGGATTTCCAGCGTCTCGCGATTGTAGCGTTTGCCCTTGCATGTATCGCACGTGACGTAGACGTCCGGCAGGAAGTGCATCTCGATCTTGATGACGCCGTCGCCCTGGCAGGCCTCGCAGCGGCCGCCCTTGACGTTGAACGAGAAGCGGCCAGGCCCGTAGCCGCGGGCCTTGGACTCCGGCAGGCCGGCGTACCAGTCGCGGATCGGGCCGAAGGCCCCGGTGTAGGTGGCCGGGTTCGAGCGCGGGGTGCGGCCGATCGGGCTCTGGTCGATGTCGATGACCTTGTCGAACAGCTCCAGCCCCTCGATGCGGTCGAAGGGGGCGGGGGCGTCCGAGGCGTTGTGCAGCCGGCGCGCGGCGGCCTTGTACAGGGTTTCGATGGTGAAGGTCGACTTGCCGCCGCCCGACACGCCGGTGACGCAGGTGAACAGGCCGCCGGGGATCTCGCCGGTGACGTTCTTCAGGTTGTTGCCGGTGGCGCCGCTGATCTTCAGCATCCGCTTGCGGTCGACGGGGCGGCGGCCCTCTGCCGGCAGCTCGATCTCGCGCTCGCCGGTCAGGTACTTCCCGGTCAGCGAGCTGGGGTTGGCCATCACCTCTTCGGGCGTGCCCTGGGCGCAGACCTCGCCGCCGTGGACGCCGGCGGCCGGGCCCATGTCGATGACGTAGTCGGCCGTCAGGATGGCCTCCTCGTCGTGCTCCACCACCAGCACCGAATTGCCGAGGTCGCGCAGTCCCTTGAGGCTGTCGAGGAGGCGGGTGTTGTCGCGCTGGTGCAGGCCGATCGACGGCTCGTCCAGCACGTAGAGCACGCCGGTCAGCCCGGAGCCGATCTGGCTGGCCAGGCGGATGCGCTGGCTCTCGCCGCCCGACAGGGTGCCCGAGCTGCGCGACAGGTTGAGATAGTCGAGGCCGACGTTGTTGAGGAAGCGCAGGCGGTCGTTGATCTCCTTCAGGATCCGCCGGGCGATCTCCATCTGCTTGTCGGTCAGCTGGCCGTCCAGGGCGGTGAACCAGTCGTGCGCCGCCTTGATCGACAGGGCCGAGATCTCGGCGATGTCCCTGCCGCCCACCTTGACCGCGAGGGCCTCGGGCTTGAGGCGCTTGCCGCCGCAGGCCTCGCACGGCGTCTCGGACTGGAACCGGCCCAGCTCCTCGCGCACCCAGGCCGAGTCGGTCTCGCGCCAGCGACGCTCGAGGTTGGGCAGCACGCCCTCAAAGGCCTTGGTGGTCTCGTAGGTCCGCGCGTTGTCGTCGTAGGTGAACTTGATCTTGTCGGCCCCTGAGCCGTGCAGGATGACGGCCTGGGCCTTGGCCGGCAGCTCGCGCCACGGCTTGTCCATCGAGAAGCCGTAGTGGCGGCTGAGCGACTGCAGGGTCTGGGTGTAGAGCGGTGAAGGGCCGCGCGACCACGGCGCCACGGCCCCCTTGTGCAGGCTCTTGTCGCGGTCGGGCACCACCAGGTCGGCGTCGAAAGCCAGCTTGACGCCAAGGCCGTCGCACACCGGGCAGGCGCCGAAGGGGTTGTTGAACGAGAACAGCCGCGGCTCGATCTCGCTGATGGTGAAGCCGGAGACCGGGCAGGCGAACTTCTCGGAGAAGACCATCCGCCGCGGCTCGCTCTCGCCCTCGCCCGCATTGGCCCACTCGGCCACGGCGATGCCGTCAGCGAGGCCCAGCGCCGTCTGCAGACTGTCGGCGTAGCGGCCCTCCAGCCCTTGTTTGGTAACGATGCGGTCCACGACGATGTCGATGTCGTGCTTGAACTTCTTGTCCAGCGTCGGCGCATCCTCGATGGCGTAGAACTCGCCGTCGATCTTCAGGCGCTGGAAGCCCGAGCGCTGCCAATCGGCGATCTCCTTGCGGTACTCGCCCTTGCGGCCGCGCACCACGGGGGCGAGCAGCAGCAGGCGTTCGCCGTCGGGCAGGGCGGTCAGCTTGTCGACCATCATGGAGATGGTCTGGCTCTCGATCGGCAGGCCGGTGGCCGGCGAGTAGGGCACGCCGACGCGCGCCCAAAGCAGGCGCATGTAGTCGTGGATCTCGGTGACGGTGCCGACCGTCGAGCGCGGGTTCTTCGAGGTGGTCTTCTGCTCGATCGAGATGGCCGGCGACAGGCCCTCGATCAGGTCGACGTCCGGCTTGCCCATCAGCTCGAGGAACTGGCGCGCGTAGGCGCTGAGCGACTCGACATAGCGGCGCTGGCCCTCGGCGTAGATGGTGTCGAAGGCGAGCGACGACTTGCCCGACCCGGACAGGCCGGTCATGACCACCAGCTTCTCGCGCGGGATGTCGAGATCGACGCCCTTGAGATTGTGCTCGCGCGCGCCGCGCACGCGGATGAAGTTGTGCTTTTCGGTCATGGAATCCGGGAACGCGGAGGAGCCGGAGCAGGCTCCGGCGCGACGGCGGTATATGGGGAGCAATTCGCCGGATTCAGCAAGAACAATGCGGGAACATTGTGACTTGCGACGGATGGGTGCTGACAGGATGTGGCAGCAGGGGCCGAAAGCCGTGTAGCCGGGTGCGGGAAAGTCGGCGCGTTGCGGGATCAGAACATCAAGCGTACTCTTTCAGGATGGCCGACGGCTTCGACATCCATCTCGATGAGGATCGGGCCCGCCGCTTGCGGCAGGCCGCAGAGGCGGCTGGAGTGGACGTGCGATCTTTCGCGGTGCAGGTCCTCGACCTTGCGCTCGAGGACGACTGGGCGGAGGACTTCCGCCGGACCGCCGAATACGAGAAGACCGGCGAGTTCCTCGAGGCCGACCAATGGATGCAGGGGCTGCAGGAGTCGGTTCGCGCCAGGTACAAGAGCTGAGCCTTGCTTCCGGTCCGGCTTTCCCCGCGCACGCTGGCGGATCGCGATCGCCTCTTCGCCTTCCTTGTCAAGCTGAGCCCGCAGGCGGCCGATAGGGCGATGGCTGTTCTGCAGGACGCTCTCGGCGACATCGGAAAGTTCCCGCGTCTTGGCCGTCCTGGCCCGCCCGGATACCGCCGCTTGGTGGTCCGGTTTGGGCAGGGCGGATATGAAATCCGCTACCGAATCTTTCCGGATGCAGTGCTGGTCACGCGCATCTTTCACACGCGCGAGGATCGCTGACCGCGCTCAGCCCGGAGCTCTGCGAGCCTCGGGCTGACGAAGATACCGCTCCCCCTTCCCCAGCAGCACGCCGTTGGCGCCGGCGATGCCGAGTTCGAGGCTCTCGGCGATGCGGCGGGCGCGTTCGATGAAGTGATCGGCAGCGGCGGGGGGGCAGACCTCGCGCGCGGTCGCCTCGAACAGCTCGAGCCAACGGTCAAAGTGGGCGGCGTCGACCGGCAGGGGCAGGTGTTTGGGCATCGGCCGGCCGTGATAGACGCCGCTCATCAGCGCCACGGAGGACCAGAACAGCCGCATCTGCTGGAGGTGCGGCTCCCAGTCGGAGATGCGGGCGTCGAACACCGGGCCGAGCAGGGGGTCGGCGCGCACCTTCGTGTAGAAGGTGTCGACCAGACGGGCGATCATCGGCTCGTCGATGCCGGTCTCGGCGCGAATCTGCTCGATCAGGGCCTCGCGGCGGCTGGCCAGGCCCTCTGAGGTGACGCGGGGTTCCATGCTCCCGATGTAGGCCGGACGCGGCCGTGGGGCCAGCCGCGGCGCCGTCGTGCGACGACCTGGCACGGTCTCGTGATCGTCCGCGAGCGGCGAAAGGGCTTGCACCCCGACGGAGCGACCCGCATCTTCACGACGTACGAGTGAACCGGCCGGAGGCCCGACGAACATGATCAGCACGCTGGAAATCGCAATCGCCCTTTCCGCTCCGCTGCTCGTGCTCGCCTATGTCGCCCTCCAGCCCCGACCGAAACCCGTGCGCATCCGCGCTCGCGACGCTCGATCGCGTCGCCGCCCGCACGCCTGACGGCCGCACCCTCTTCGAAAATCTGAGCCTCGCCTTCGGGCGCGAGCGCACCGGCCTCGTCGGCCGCAACGGGACGGGCAAGACCACCTTGCTGCGCCTGATCGGCGGCCTCGCCGAGCCGGCCGGGGGCGCGATTGCGCGCGCCGGGTCCGTCGGCTGGCTCGAACAGCGGCGCGAACCCGGTCCCCGCGAGACGGTCGCCGAGGCCCTCGGCGTGGCCCGTCCGCTGGCCGTCGTCGCGCGCGTGCTGGCCGGACAGGGGACCGAACAGGACCTCGCTGAGGCGGACTGGACGCTGGAAGCACGCATCGAGGCGGCGCTGGCCGACGTCGGGCTGCCGGGACTGGAGCCTGGCCGGTCAGTGGCTGCGTTGAGCGGCGGCGAACAGACGCGGTTGCGGCTGGCGGCCCTGCTGCTGGATCCCCCAGACCTGCTGCTCCTCGACGAGCCCACCAACCACATGGACGCGGACGGCCGGGCGCGGGTGGCGGACGTGCTGGGACGGTGGCCCGGCGGGGTGGTCGTGGCCAGTCATGATCGGGCCCTGCTGCGGCGGATGGACCGGATCGTCGAACTGTCCGGCCTCGGGGCCGCGACCTATGGCGGCGGCTTCGATCTCTACGCCGAACGCAAGGCGGCCGAGCGGGCGGCGGCGGAGCGCACGCTGGAGACGGCGGAGCGCAAGGTCGGGCAGGCGGCCCGCGAGAACCGGCAGGCCGTCGAACGCAAGGCGCGCCGCGACCGGGCCGGCCGGGCCTTCGCCATGAAGCGGTCGGAGCCGAAGATCCTGCTCGGCGCGATGAAGGAACGGGCGGAGAACTCCGGCGGGCGAGAGGACCGGCTGGCGGAGCGCCGGACGGAGGCGGCGAGCACGGAGCTGGCCGCAGCGCGTGAACGGGTCGAGCGGGTGCGGGCGCTGGACGTGCCCCTGCCGTCGACGGGGCTCGCCGCCGGGCAGGCCGTGCTGACGATGGAGGGGGCCGCGTGGGATGCGCCGGATGGCCGGCGGGTGCTGGGCCCGATCGACCTGCGCCTCGTCGGCCCGCGACGGCTGGCGGTGACGGGTCGCAACGGGACCGGCAAGTCCACCCTGCTGAAGTTGATGGCCGGCGCGCTGGAGCCGACGCAGGGCCGGGTCGACCGCTCGGTCGCCTCGGCCCTGCTGGACCAGGAGGCAGCGCTGCTCCGGCCGGACGAGACCCTGCTGGACGGCTACCGGCGGCTGAACCCGCAGGCGACGCCGAACGCGGCGCAGGCGGCCCTGGCGCGCTTCCTGTTCCGCAACGCGGCGGCGGGGAGGCGGGTCGGCACGCTGTCGGGGGGCGAGCGCCTGCGTGCGGCGCTGGCCTGCGTCATGACGGGGGTTCGGCCGCCGCGGCTGCTGATCCTCGACGAGCCGACCAACCATCTCGATCTCGACGCGACGACGGCTCTGGAAGCCGCCTTGCGCGGCTGGGACGGGGCTCTGGTCGTGGTCAGCCACGACGCCGAGTTCCTCGCGGCGATCGAGGTCGACGAGGTTGTCGCGCTGGACGGGGGCTCCTAGCCCCAGCCGACGAGTTCGCCCTTGCGGCGGGCGGCGCCGGCGGCCGCCGCCGGGATCGACGGGGTCTCGCCGGGGCGGCCGAACAGCCAGCCCTGGCCGAAGCTGATGCCGACGGCCTGGACCGCCGCCGCCTGGGCCTCGGTCTCGATCATTTCAGCGATGGTCGGAATGCCGAGCTCGCGGCAGAGATCGACCAGATGGGTGGCCATGGCGCGCACCTTGGCGTCCCCGCCGATGTCCCGCACCAGGTCGCCATCGAGTTTCAGCAGGTCGACGGGCAGCTTGCGGAGGTAGGAGAGCGAGGCCGCGCCGACGCCGTAGTCGTCGAGACAGATGCGGATGCCGGCCTCGCGCAGCGCGCGCAGGCGGCGGTCGGCGCTGTCGAGATCGGCGACGGCCGCGGTTTCGGTGATCTCGACCATCAGCCGCTTGCGCAGTTCTGGAACCGCCGAGGTCATCTTCAGCAAGCCGTCGACATAGCCGTCGCTGGCGAGCGAGGCGCCGGACACATTGACCGCCGCCCGGGTCAAGCCGAAGCCCGGCCGGCGCAGCTGCGCGAGGGCTTTCTCGGCCACGGCCAGATCGAAGCCCTGGATGAGGCCAAGCTCCTCGGCCATGCCGATCGAGCCGGTGGGGGCGGTCGTGTCCTTCCCGAGGCGGGCGAGCGCCTCGAAATGATGGACGGCACGGGTGTCGAGGGCGACGATCGGCTGCCAGACGAGGCTGAAGCGGCGGTCGCGGACGATGGCGCGGAAGGCGTCGGCGTCCTGCACGGCGCGCCGGAGGTGCTCCCCGAAGCGCCCGCCTCCGGCGGCGGCCCCGTCGCGAAGGCAGTCGTCGAGGGCGAGACGCAGGGTGCGCACGGCCAGGGCCGCATCGGCGTTGCCGATATCGGCGCGGCTGGTGACGGCGGAAAGGTCCAGTCCCTCGGCCGCGGCGGCCGCCCGCACCTCGTCGGCGAGGCTCGCGACGTCGGCGCTCTTGCGCATCAGGGCGAAGCGGTCGGGGCCGAGACGCGCGGCGCTTTCCGCGCCGACCGAGATCGACTGCAGCCGCGCCCCGATCCGCTCGCCGGCGCGCCGATGCCGTTCGTCCGCGGCCGCGAGGCCGGGCACCTCGATGAAGTCGACCGCCAGCTCGGGTCCCGTTCCCCCGACGGCCAGCAGGTCGCCGAGCCGTCGCAGCAGGCCGCGGGCGTCCAGCAGCGGCTGGCCCCGGGGAGCGGCGACGGCCTGGGCCTCGCCGATCCACTGGACGGCGCACGAGATCGCGGGTCCGAGATCGGGCAGGCGGAAGGCGCGCAGCGAAGCCTTGCGGCCGCGGCCGTCCCCGGTCAGCACCATGATCTCGACCGGTTCGGAGCGGCGCCCCGGAGGCAGTCCGGCGAGGACCGCCTGCACGCGCGCCCGGCAGGCGGCGCCGAGCAGGTCGTCGAGCGTCTTTCCCGGCCAAGCCACGGCGGGATCCAGTCCGGCGACCGGGCCCGCCCCGACGGCGAAGGCGACGCGGTCGCCATTCAATTCGAACAACAGGTCCGAGGCGGCGAAGGCCATGGCAAGCAGGCGGGCGCTCATGCCACCGATGTGCGATGGGAAGTATTAAGGACAGCCTTAAGTAGGCGTCGCTCAGGCCGTCCGGTTGAAGGCGACGGCGCGGCCGTCGCCGGCGTTGGCCCGGCCGCTGGCGCCATAGGCCGAGGGCGCGCCCCGCTGGCCGGCGACCTCGGCCGCGAGCGTGCGCACCAGTCCTTCCGAGATCGTGCGGGCGGCCTCAACGGCGCGGGCGTGGCGCGACAGGATGGCCTCGAAGGCCTCGGTGGCGCGGACCAGCGTCGCGCGCTCGGTCGCGGGAGCGGCCGCGATCATGGCCGGATTGGCCTTCAGCTGCGCCGACTCGCGGCGGTAGGCGTTGGCCAGCTCCGCGGTGCCGGCCACGATGGCGGCGGCGTCCTGCGGGCGGCGGGCCTCGAAGGCCTGCGCCTCTTCCGTCAGCGAGGCGGTCAGCCGCTCCGTCAGGTCGATCAACTGGCGCACGCGGGCGCTGGCGTTGAGGGCGGCTCCGGTCATTGCGACTGCTCCTGCATCTTCAGCATCTGGGCGACGACCTGGTCGGCGAGGCCGATGCCGCCGGCCTGGACCGTCTGCCTGGCCATCGCCTCGATCATGAAGCCGCGCCAGGTTTCCTCGCCCTGGCCGCCGCCGAACATGCCGTCGGTCTTCAGCCCCTCGAACATCGGCTTCATCATCTGGGCGAGGAAGGAGGCCTCGAAGGCCTCGGCGGTCTCGCGCATGCGCGCGGTCGGCGCGGGCGGCGGGCTCTGGGGGGAGAGGGCGTCGATCATGCTCACATCACCTCGATGTCGGCCTGCAGCGCGCCGGCGGCCTTGATGGCCTGCAGGATGGAGATCATGTCGCGCGGGCTGACGCCGAGGGCGTTGAGGCCGTTGACCAGCGACGACAGCGAGGCGCCGCCGCCGACCATGCGCATCTGCACGCCGCGCTCTTCCTCGACCTGCACCTGGGAGTCCGGCACCACCACGGTCTCCCCGCCGCGACTGAACGGCTCGGGCTGGCTGACGTAGGGACTCTCCTGCACCGAGACAGTCAGGTTGCCCTGGGCGATGGCCACGGTGGAGACCCGCACGGCATCGCCCATGACGATGACGCCGTTGACCTCGTCGATGATCACCCGGGCCGGCGCATCGACCGACACCGGCAGGTTCTCGACCTGGCTGATGAAGCCGGCCATGCCCATCTGGCCCGGTGAGCGCAGGGCGACGACGGTGCCGTTTTCGGCCAGGGCGGTGCCGGGATAGACTTGGTTGATGGCGGCGGCGACGCGCTGGGCCGTGGTGAAGTCCGGATTGCGCAGGGTCAGGCGCACCTCGTTCATGTTGGCCAGCTGGAAACCGGTCTCGCGCTCGACCGTGGCGCCCGAGGCGATGCGGCCCGCCGTCGGCACGCCGCGGGTGACGGACGAACCCGAGGCGCCCGAAGCGGAGACGGCGCCGGTCTGGATGGAGCCTTGGGCCACGGCGTAGACCTGTCCGTCGGCGCCCTGCAGGCTGGTGACCAGCAGGGTGCCGCCCAGCAGGCTCTTGGCGTCGCACATGGAGGAGACCGAGACGTCGATCCGCGAGCCCGGCGTGGCGAAGGGCGGCAGCTCGGCCGTCACCATGATCGCCGCCATGTTCTTGGAGTTGGCGTTGGCCCCGCGGATATTGACGCCCAGCCGTTCCGTCATCCCTTCGAGCGACTGGCGGGTGAAGGGGCAGTTCCGCAGGCTGTCGCCGGTCCCGTTCAGGCCGACGACCAGGCCGTAGCCGACCAACTGGTTGGAGCGGACTCCTTCCACGGCGGCGATGTCCTTGATCCGCGACTGGGCCGCGGCCGGGACCGCGAATCCCGCCACGGCGGCGGCGGTGAGGAGGGAGGCGAGCAGTTTCTGCATCGGTCGGGCGTCCGCGAACTGTTGACGGACGGGCCGATGCCAGCTCCGTGCCAGACGAAAAGTGCAGGAAAAACAGAGTACGTCAGCGAGGCCGGCCCGGCGGCGCGGGCAAGTTTTGCCGGGCTGTTAACCAAACGGTGACGGGGCCGGCCCAATGGTCCGGCATGTCCTGGAGTCGCCCCTCATGAAGGTCACCGGTCCCACCGGCTCCTCCGCGAGCCAGCCGCCCCGGCCGGGCAAGGCGACGGGCGGATTCTCGCTGGGCGGCGCGGCGCCGGCGGCGTCTTCGGGCGCGACG
>JAFAEC010000135.1 GCA_023424215.1 Pseudomonadota bacterium | reverse complement strand
GCGCAGAGATCGTTGCCGTCGAACTCCTCCTCGATCGGACAGTCCTGCTCGGCGAGATAGACGGCGGAACGGATCGCCGTCACCGTGCTCGACGCTCCCGCCCGCGCCGCCCTGCCGTTCTCGGTCGATCTGCCGGCCGGCTTCCAGATCGTCACCGGCCGGCCCGGGCCGGACTTCCGCATCTACACCATCCGCCGCGGCGACCGCTCGTTCGCCATGGTCTACGTCGGCCCCGCCTCGCAGTTTCCGATCTACAGCGGCGAGATGGTCGAGGCCGGGGGCCGCGCCAGCGTGGTGGTGACCGAGGGCGGCGCGCGCCATGCGGTCGAACACTTGTTCCAGCGCATGGAGGCCCCGCGCGAGATCCACGTCTGGACAATGACCCTCGACGGCGCCGACCGCGCCCTCGCCGAGCAGATCGCCCAGTCGGTGGACGCCCGCTAGACTGAAGGGAAGCTGAGGAGGTCGGCTTGCTCAACCCGGGACCTGCTCTTCCGCTGGGGTTCGGGGCGTTCGCGATTTTCGCCGCCCTCGGCGGGCTCGCGCTTCTGTCGGGCGCCAATCACGCGTCGCCGGGATGCACGGGGCCCGCGGTGGAGCGTTGTGACTACGTCGCGGCGGCCACGGCCGCTGCCGCCAGAACCCGCCATCATCCCTTTCAGCAGGACCTGGGTTTCGAGATCTTCGATCAGGGCTCGTCAGTGATCGTTCAGCAGTTCACGCCGCCCGGAGAGCCGGAACTGAACCACGCTCCCTCGGTCCTCATCGACAAGAGAAGCTGCAGGGCTTGCGAGGTGAGCTGGCATCAGCCCACCCGGCGCGTCGATCCGGACTCGACCCTCGGGCCGGTAGTCAGCCGCGTTCCCGCCAAGGACAGGGCGGCGGCCGCCGAACGGGCGGCGCGGTGGAAGGATGGTCCTGGCGGCGTCAGCCTGCTCTGACGTCCGCTAGACCCGTCGCACCGGCCGGTCCTCACCCCCCAGCCGTATCCCCCGCCGGCCCGCGAACACCAGCACCTCCATGCCCGGCGCCCGGGCCCACCGCCGCAGCGCCGCCTCGTAGGGCTCCCGCCGCCAGTCGTGCGGCCGGGCGGGGTCGCACTCGACGATCAGCCGCGTCCCGCCCACCTCGCTGTGCAGCACGAAGCCGGCTGTGGTCGGCTTCCACTCCGGCCCCAGGGCCTCGGTCAGCAGCCAGAGGCAGTTGAACACGCGGCAGTCGTCCGGCCGCTCGCCGTAGATGGCGCAGCCGCCGCCCTTCGAGAAATGCCGGCACCACTTGCCGGCCGGCTTGGCCAGCGCCGTCACGCCCATGATTTTGCAGCACAGGCCGCAGTCGCCGCAGGCCTTGGCCGTGGGGCTCAGGTCTCCGACCACACCGCCAGCTCGTTGCCTGCCGGGTCGCGGAAGTGGAAGCGACGCCCGCCCAGGAAGGCGAAGATCGGCTTGGTCAACACGCCCCCGGCCGCCTCGACCTTCGCCGCCATGGCCTCGAGGTCGTGGGCGTAGAGCACCGGCAGCGGCCGGCGCACCGCATCCGCCTGCGCGTCGAAACCGCCGTCCAGCCCTTCCGAGAAGGCGGCGTACTCCGGCCCGTAGTCCTGGAAGCTCCAGCCGAAGGCCGCGCCGTAGAAGGCCTTGTTCGCCGGCAGGTCGCCGCTCGGCAGTTCGATGTAGTCCAGCTTTCCGTCTTCACGCATCCGTGTCGCTCCTGTCGGATCGCCATCCGGATTCCGACTTGCCACGGCCGCCGGCCCGCGAAAACCTGAGAATCGTTCTCACTGACAGGAGTCGGCCGATGATCGTGCTGAGCACCGGCCGGACCGCCCTGGCGCGCCTGATGACCCTCGACGGCGGCCTACAGAACCTCGCGCCGCGACAGGTGCAGGACCAGCAGGACGAGGGCGACGGCGCCCAGCCCGGCGCCCAGCCCCAGCGCCGTGTTCACCCGCCACGCCTCGGTCGCCAGCATGTTGACCGGCATCTGCCACGGCAGGACCACGCCCTGCTTCGCTGAGGTCGCCACCACCGCGAAGAAGGTGCCGCCGATGCCGACCGCCAGCCCCGGCACGAAGCTGGCGAAGCGTAGCGCCGTCCACAGCTGCACCGCGATCAGCAGCAGGGCGGCGGCGAACATCATCGCCAGCGTCCGGGCGTAGCCGGCCAGCTCGAACGGACCGGTCGGCCGCAGCTGCGGCTTGATCGCCGCGGCCAGCTCCACCGCGCCCCAGGTCAGCCCCAGCACCGCCACGCTCATCGCCGCGACCAGCGCCAGCACGCAGATCGCCTTGGCGCTGTAGATCTTCCAGCGGTCCACGGGCAGCGCCCGCAGGTGATCCCACGACTTCGGCCCGTGCTCCATGTGCGCCACCAGCGCGGTCAGCGCCGTCACGCTCATCGGCAACATGAAGAAGGCCCAGATGCCGGCGGCGCTGGTCATCCACATCTCCCACGGCGCCGGCTGCTTGCCGCGCAGCATGTTGAAGAAGACGAAGACGGCGATCAGGGTCGGCGCCGCCACCGCCAGAAGGGCGGCCAGCGAGCGGTTCAGCTTGCGGATCTCGACGGAAAGAACGGCCAGCATCAGGCGTACTCCGGCTGCGCTTGAACGGAAGCAGGGGCGGAGGAGGGCGCCGACACCTCGCGGTAGATGCCTTCCAGCGAGCGCGGGCGGGCGCCTATCGAGAAGACGGCGATGTCGGCCTCGACCAGCGCCCGGTTGAGGGCCGCCGCCGCGGTGCGGGCGTCCTCGCCCGGCTTCAGCCGCGCCGTCAGTCCATCGTCGGCCGCGGCCACCTCGAAACCCCGCGCGCGCGCCAGAGCGGCGCCCCGCGCCGCGTCGTCGACCGAGAAGGCGATCTCGGGCTCCAGCTCGGCCCTCAGCCGCTCCAGCGCGCCCTGCAGCACCAGCCGGCCTTGGCTGAGAATGCCGACGTGGGTCGCGGTCTGCTCGATCTCGCCGAGCAGATGGCTGGACAGCAGCACGGTCGCCCCGGTCCGCTCCGGCAGGCTGCGCAGGAAGCGCCGCATGTCGGCGATGCCGTCGGGGTCGAGGCCGTTGGTCGGTTCGTCGAGGATCAGCACCGGCGGCGCACCCAGCATGGCCCGCGCCAGCCCCAGCCGCTGCCGCATGCCCAGCGAGTAGCCGGCCACCCGGCGGCCGGCGTCGGCGGTCATCTCGACCACTTCCAGCACGCGGTCGATCTCGGACTTGGGCAGGCCGAGCAGGGTCCGCGTCAGGTCGAGGTTCTCACGTCCGGACAGGTTGCCGTAGAAGCCGTGCGCCTCCAGCAGCGCCCCGACCCTGCGCGCTGCGCCCAGCCGGTCGCGCACGACATCAACGCCGCTGACCCGCGCCGTCCCGGCGTCCGGCCGGATCAGCCCCAGCAGCATCTTCAGCGTCGTCGTCTTGCCCGCGCCGTTGCGGCCGAGGAAGCCGTACACGGCCCGCTCCGGCACCGTCATCGACACCGCCTCCACCGCTGTCCGCCGCCCGAAGCGGCGGGTCAGGCCTACCGTCTCTATCGCCGGCGCGCTCATCGCCGCCTCCCTGTCATTTAACTCGCACATAAAGTTGCGGAGCGTGCGTCTTTAAGTCAAGATTAAAGAAACGACAGATTCGGAGACCCCTCGTGAGCCGCGCCGACATCGACCGCTTCCGCCTGCGCTGCCGCCAGTTCCGCTGGCTGGCCATCTTCATGGTCGTCAGCGTCGGAGCGCTGCTGGCCCTGATGCACGTCGTCGCTCCGGCGGTCATGGCCGCGCGAGGCGACGCCGGCCCGGACGGCCGCTGGCTCGCCGGCGCCATCTGGGCCTTGCCGACGGTCTTCTACCTGTTCGCGGTCTGGTCGATAGGCTCGGCCATGGGCCAGCTGGCGAAGGGCCGGCTGATCCAGCCGACGCTGGCCAGCGCGCTCCGGCGGGTCGGCCTCGCGCTTGGCGCCGGCGGCCTGCTCAGCGTCTTCGGCATCACCAACCTGTCGCGCCTCGTCCAGGGCGGGACCGGCGGCTGGGCCTACTTCGACGTGCCGGGCATGACCCTTGGCATGATCGGCGGGGCCCTGTTCCTGCTCGGCGGCGTTGTCGAGCAGGCGGGCCGGGTTCAGGCCGAGCTGGACGAGATGGTCTGATGCCGGTGCGCGTGACGCTGGACGAACTGATCGTCCGCAAGGGCCTGAAGGCCCGCGACCTGGCCCGCGAGGTCGGCCTCAGCGAGACCCAGCTGTCGCTGTTCCGCTCGGGCAAGGTCAAGGGCATCCGCTTCCGGACCCTGGCCCGGCTGTGCGCCGCCCTCGACTGCCGCCCCGGCGACCTGCTCGACTACGCCTTCGATCCCGCGGATCTGGAGCCGGCCGAGGAGGAGTAGGGGCAGGCGTTCGCCGCGCGCCCCCGATCTCCGAAGATCAGGCCAGCTCGACCGCCATGGCCACGGCCTCGCCGCCGCCGATGCACAGCGACGCCACGCCCTTCTTGCCGCCGCGCGCCTCCAGCGCCGACAGCAGGGTGGCCAGCACCCGCGCGCCCGAGGCGCCGATCGGGTGGCCCAGCGCCGTGGCGCCGCCGTTCACGTTCAGCTTCGCGCGGTCGATGCCCAGCTCCTGCATGGCGATCATCGCGACGACCGCGAAGGCCTCGTTGACCTCCCACAGGTCGACGTCGTCGACCGACCAGCCGGCCTTCTCCAGCGCCTTCTTCATGGCCGGCACCGGGGCGGTGGTGAACAGGCCCGGCTCGTGGGCGTGGGCGGCGTGGCTGACCACGCGGGCGACGATCGGCAGGCCCATGGCCCTGGCCACGCTCTCGCGCGTCATCACCAGGGCGGCGGCGCCGTCCGAGATCGACGAGGCGTTGGCGGCGGTGATGGCGCCGTCCTTCGAGAAGGCCGGGCGCAGGGTCGGGATCTTGGCCGGATCGGCCTTCAGCGGCTGCTCGTCCTTCGCCACCACCTCGACGCCCTTGCGGGTCTTCACCTCGACCGGGACAATCTCCTTGTCGAAGGCACCGCTCTCGATCGCCTTGCGCGCGCGGTTCAGGCTCTCGATGGCGTATTCGTCCATCTGTTCGCGGGTGAACTGGTACTGGCCCGCGGTCTCCTCGGCGAAGGCCCCCATCAGCTTGCCGGGGGTGTAGGCGTCCTCCAGCCCGTCCAGGTACATGCTGTCCGAGATGACGTCGTGGCCGATGCGGGCCCCGCCGCGGTGCTTGGCCATGACGTAGGGGGCGCCGGTCATCGACTCCATGCCGCCGGCCACGATCACGTCGGCCGTTCCGGCCTTGAGGGCGTCGTGCGCCATCATCGCCGCCTGCATCCCCGAGCCGCACATCTTGTTGACCGTGGTCGCTTCGACGTGCTGGCCCAGCCCGGCGCCGATCGCCGCCTGCCGCGCCGGGGCCTGGCCGAGGCCGGCCGGCAGGACGCAGCCCATGAAGATCTGCTCGACCTTCGCCGGATCGACACCGGCCCGCTCGACCGCCGCCTTCACCGCCGTCGCGCCCAGATCGGTGGCCTTGGCCCCCGACAGCGCGCCCTGAAAGCCGCCCATCGGCGTGCGGGCGAAGGAACAGATGACGACGGGATCGGACATGGGAGCATCCTCATTCAAAACGTTCGGGGGTTAGATCGTCCCTTTCCGCCGCAGGTGCAAGATCAGTCTTGCCGCAGCGCAGCATGACTCGCGTTCGGGCCAGCCCTAGCCTTCCGACTGACCTGACCTGTCCAGAGGGGGCGAAGGTATTCGTGCGGCGAATGGTTCGGACTTGCATGGCGCTGGCTGCGGCAGTTTGCCTGGGCGCGGCTCAACAGACGCCCGAAGGTGCGCATCGAGATGCGACGGGGCCGGCTGCGATGTGCGGCCTGACCGGCGAAGATGCGCTGGATCTTCTGGTGCAGGCCAGAGCGTCGTCCGACCTCCGCCCCGTCGCTATCGACACCCCCCGCTTCATCATGTTCGCCAACGCCGGCCATTCCTGCCAACTCATCTTCACAAATCCCACAGAGGCCGCGCACCCGGCCGCAACCTGCCGTCACGTCTACCAGGCCGACGGCGCGCTCCGCATGAGTCGACAGATGCGTTGCGACGCCGGGCGGGAGGAGTGCGACGCCCTGTTTCTTGAGTTCCGGACGCTCGATGCGGAGTTGACGAGGGCGCTCAGGGTCGGGAACTAGGCGGCTGGAAACCACGCTGGCCTGCGGACCTGCACGGCTCGCCCCTCCGCCGTCAGCACCCCTTCCAGCCGGTCGAGACGCAGCAGCGCCATCGCGGTCCCGTCCCGGCCGGTCAGCACCTCGCCGGCCCGCAGCTCGCCGTTCAGCACCTCGGCCCCGAATGGCGGCGGCGGGCCGTCGAACTCCAGCGGCAGCATACGGTTGCGGATCGTACCCCGCCGCTTCATCCGCGAGGTCGTCTCCTGACCGACGAAACAGCCCTTGGCGAAGTCGATGCCGTTCAGCAGGTCGAAGTTGGCCTCGATCGGGTAGGTCTTGTCCGCGACGGCGTCCGCTGCCGGATCTGGGACGCCCAGCGCCAGCCGATGCGCCTGGAAGTCGTCTTCCGCGGCGTCGGTCGCCACCTCGCTCCCGTAGCGCCGCCCGCCGAGCGCCGGCAGTCGCGGGTCGGGGGCGAACCCGTCCGTCGCCCCGTCCCAGGCGGCGAACACGGGGGCGTCCACCGGCTCCACTGTGACCTGCGCCCGCAGCCGGTACATGCCCAGCCGCTGCAGGAGCGCCTCGCGCCGGTCGGCCGCCACGTCCAGCAGCACACCGTCCGCCTCGCCCAGCAGGAACAGGTCGAACAGCAGCCGCCCCGGCGGCGACAGCAGCGCCCCGAACCGCAGCTCGCCGGCGGCCAGGGTCTCCACGTCCTGGGTCAGCAGATTGTGCAGGAAGGGCCGGGCGTCCGGGCCGCTGACCCGGACCAGGGCGCGGCTGTCGAGGCGGGCGATGCGGGTCATGGCGATGAGATAGGCGACTCCCTCTCCCGGCGGGAGAGGGTCACTCCACCGCATAGCGCGCCGTGATCCTGTCCGGCTGCCAGTCGTGCCGCTCCAGCCGGTCCAGAGACCGGGCCACCCGGTGGGCGAAGTCGGCCGGATCGCCCGCCTCGACCGCGGGACGCAGCCAGTCCGAGACCACCGCCCGCGCGGGATAGGTTCCCACCGGCCCCGGCACGCTCAGCGCCACCTCGATGCCTTCAGCCAGCCAGCCGGCGACCACGCCGAACAGCTCCAGCGAGGCGAGGAAGCCGGTCCGCCGCACCACGAACAGGGTGATGATTCCGTCCTCGACCCCGTCCGGGCGCACCACGACGCCGCTGCGGTCCGGTCGCCAGTCGTCCGAGAGTTCGATCACCCGCCAGAGACAGAACCACGTCCGGCAGGTCTGCGGCCGGATGGCGTGCACCCGGCAGCCGGCGCCGTCGACGCAGTAGGCGCACAGCTCGCCGGTCGGCTTGGCCAGTTCGGGAAGCTCCAGCGGGATCACCCGGCAGCACTCGACGCAGCCGCCGCATTCGCGGCCGGGCAGAAGGGGAAGGGACATCGCCGCTCCCTCGGCCGAACCGCCGGCGGGGTCAACATGTCGCGCCGCCGGGACCATCCACAGCCAAGTGGCCGGGGGCGCGCCCTGCCGGTGCGGCGGCGCCCTTGAACGCCGGAGAATCCGTCTACGGTCCGGTCATGGCGGCCCGCTTTCCCATCCTTTACCTCGCCGAGGCTGATCCGGAGGACGCCATCCTCTCCTCGGGCGCCCTGGCGTACCTCGTCGAGGCCATGCCGCAGGCCGGTTTCACCGTCGTCGGCTCCCCGGCCAGCGCCCCCCTGTTCGCTGACACGCCGCGCCTCGACCGCCTGATCGTGCTCGAGAAGGAAGGCCGGCTGGAGTGGCTGGGGCTGTGGAACCAGGTCCGCGCCACCCGCTGGGGTCTCGTCGTCGACATGCGCGGCACCCGCTTCTCCGACAAGCTGAAGCGCCAGAAGCGCGCCGTGCGCGGCGAGGACGAACCCGGCGCGCACAAGGTCGAGCTGGCGGCGCGGGTGCTCCAGCTCGACGAGGTTCCGCCGCCCCGCCTGCATGTGTCGGAGACCACCCAGGCGTCGGTGGATCGCCTGATCCCCGCCGACGGCGCGCCCCTCCTGGCCATCGCGCCGGGCGCGGACTGGATGGGCAAGCAGTGGCCGGCCGAACGCTACGCCATCCTCGCCTCCAGCCTGGCCGGCGCGGACGGCCCGCTCGCCGGCGCCCGCGTGCTGGTCATCGGAGAGGACGGCGACCGCGACGCCGCCCATACCATCCGCCTCGCCATGCCGCGCGGCCGCACCCTCGAACTGCAGGGCCGGCTGTCGCCGCTGCAGGCCGTCGCCGCCCTCCGGCGCGCCGACCTCTACCTCGGCGGAGACTCGATCTGGACCCGTCTGGCGACGTCGGCGGGGGCGCCGGTGGTCGCCGCCTTCGGCCCCTCGGACGACGCCGTCTGCGGCCCGTGGGGCGGGACGGTGGTGCGCGGCCCGCGCTCGGTCGCCGAGTTCCGCAAGATCGACCCCGGCCTCAACCAGGCCATCCAGCACATGAACGAGGTGCCGGTCGAGCGCGTCCTCAAGGCGGCTCGCAAAGTGCTGGCCGAGCGCGTAAACGCCGGGGCATGACCCGCACCTTCGACCTGATCGTCCGCGGCGGCGACGTCGCCAACCACGCCGGCCGCGGCCGCGCCGACGTCGGCGTCATCGACGGCCGCATCGCCTTCATCGGCGACCTGTCCCAGGCCTCGGCCGGCGAGACCTTCGACGCCACGGGCCTGACCGTCCTGCCCGGCGTCATCGACACCCAGGTGCACTTCCGCGAACCCGGTCTGGAGTGGAAGGAAGACCTCGAGACCGGCAGCCGGGCGGCGGCCCTGGGCGGGGTCACCGCCGTGTTCGAGATGCCGAACACCGAGCCCAACACCACCGACCCGGACACCCTGCAGGACAAGCTGGACCGGGCCCGCGACCGGATGTGGACCGACCACGCCTTCTACATCGGCGGCACCCACGACAACGCCCGCTTCCTCGGCGAGCTGGAGCGGCTGCCGGGCTGCTGCGGGGTCAAGGTGTTCATGGGCGCCTCCACCGGCACCCTGCTGGTCGCCGACGACGACGGCGTGCGCGAGGTGCTGCGCCACGTGAAGCGCCGCGCCACCTTCCACTCCGAGGACGAATACCGCCTCGCCGAGCGCCGCCCGCTGGCCCGCGCCGGCGACTGGACCAGCCACCCGGAGGTGCGCGATCCCGAGAGCGCGATCATGTCGACCCGCCGCCTCGTGCGGCTGGCGCAGGAGACCGGCGCGCGCATCCACGTTCTGCACGTCACCACCGCCGAGGAGATCGACTTCCTCAGCCACCACAAGGACGTGGCCACGGTCGAGGTGACGCCGCAGCACCTGACCCTCGACGGCGACGAGGCCTATGAGCGGCTCAAGGGGCTGGCGCAGATGAACCCGCCGATCCGCAACGCGCCGCACATCGCCGGCCTGTGGCGCGGCATCGAGCAGGGCGTCGCCGACGTGCTCGGCTCCGACCACGCCCCGCATACGCTGGAGGAGAAGGCCAGGCCCTATCCGGCCTCGCCCTCGGGGATGCCGGGGGTGCAGACCCTGGTGCCGGTCATGCTGACCCATGTCGCCAACGGGCGGCTGAGCCTCGACCGGTTCATCGACCTGACCTCGCACGGGGCCAATCGCGTCTTCGGCATCGCCGGCAAGGGCCGCATGGCCGAGGGCTACGACGCCGACCTGACGATCGTCGACCTGAAGGCGAAGCACGTGCTGCGCCACGCCGACATGGCCACCCGCTCGGCCTGGACCCCGTTCGACGGCATGGAGTGCACCGGCAAGGCCATGGCCACCCTTGTGCGTGGCCGGGTCGTCATGCGCGACGGCGAGCTGCAGGGGACAGCCCATGGCCGCCCGGTGCGCTTCCAGGAGACGCTGGCCTGACGGGAACCTCCTGACTCCCCGGCGATTCCGTCAGGGCGAAAGGAGCTTCCCATGAGCAAGCGCGAACTGATCGAGCCCACCCCCGGCGACAAGCGTTACGCCCGCCGCGACGACGACGGCCGCTTCACCGAAATGGTCGACGTCGGCAAGTCGCTGGCGCAGGACCAGAAGCGTCAGGCGAAGCACGAAGCCCCCAAAGGCCAAGGCGACCGCGGCGACCGGCGAAACTAGCGCGGCCGGAGGATGAAGCCGGCGACGTCGTCGACCACGCCGTCGGCCAGCGGCAGCGACGGGTCGCCGTAGGTGGCGAGGTTGGCGGCCCGGTCCGCGGGCGCGACCTTCAGCACGTGGTTGACCCCTTCCCACAAAACCAGCTTCGCCTCCGGCTGCGCCTCCGCCATGGCCCGGGCGTCGGTCTCGGTGGTCTGGATGTCGGTCGTGCCCTGGCCGATCATCACCGGGCCGTCCCAGGCCGCGATCAGGGCGGCCGGGTCCAGCTGCAGCCACGAAACCAGATAGGGCTGCACCGACGGCCGCAGCAGGGCGCCGAGCATGGGCGGCGTGTTCTCGACCAGGCGGCCGGCCTCGAGTTCCGCCAGGGCGTGGAAGGCCTGGCTGCGCAGCGGCTCGGGCAGCTGCGGCCCCAGCTGCTCCTCCAGAACGACGCGGGCCGGGCGGCCGGCGCCGGACAGCAGCACCAGACCGCAGATCCCCGGATGGTCGTCCGCCGCCGCTAGCGCGACCAGCGCCCCCTCGCTGTGGCCGATCAGCCAGGCGCACGGCTGGCCGGTGCGGGCCGCGGCCTCGGCGGCCCAGGCGCGGGCGTCGTCGACATAGTGGGAGAAGCGCAGGTCCGCTTCGGAGAAGGCGGGGGAGGCGCTCCCGGCGATGCCGCGCTTGTCGATGCGCAGGGATGCGACGCCTTCGCCGGCGAGGCCCTCGGCGAGCAGGCGGTAGGTTCCGGCGGCGATGCCCAGATGGCTGTCGCCGTCGCGGTTGGTCGGACCCGAGCCGGGCAGGATGACCGCCACGGCGCGCGGGTCTTCGGGGGCCAGCAGGGTTCCGCCCACCGGGGCGGGCAGGGTCGGCAGGGTCACTTCGGTGGCGACCGGATCGCCCAGCAGGGCGGCGGCGAGGATGAGGCTGAGCATTGGGGGCTCCTGGCTAGGCGGATCAGAAGGGCTGGCGGTCGGGATCGGTGCGCCACACGCGCCAGCTCTCGATCGCCGAGACGAGGGCGGCGAGCAGCACCGCCCCGATGAGCAGAAGGTGGCCCAGCGGCTGGGGCGCGACCGGCGCGGCGGCCAGGCCGGCGAGGCCGATCAGGAAGAACAGCCGGCCGGCGAGGCGGTTGGAACGGTCCCAGGCGAGCCGGCTCTTGTAGCTCCACGGCGTGCGGACGCCGGCGATCGGATTCGGGCCGACCCGGCCGAGCACGGCGCCGATGAGCAGGAAGAGGGCGGACAGGCCGGCCATCGGCAGGGCCGCTCCGACAGAGGTCAGCCCGCAGATGCTGGTCGCCCCCGCGAACAGGCTGACGCCCAGCAAGCTGATGAGGACCAGTAACTGCCCGAAGCGCAGCGACCGCGCTCTCGCCCGATCCTCCGCGCGCCGGGCCGCGGCGCCCATGCCGCCCGCCATGACGCCGGTCAGCAGTCCGAGCGCGATGATCCCGCCGCCGATCGCCTCCCGGCCCGCCCATGCGTCGGCGCGCCCGTCGGCGCCGAAGTGATAGGGCATGAGTTCGGTCGGGCCGGCGACGAACACGCCGACGCCGGCGGCGACGATCAACAGGCTCGTGCCGATCGTGGCGCGGTCCAGTGCGGACAGGGGTGTCATGTCTCGGTCTCCTCGTTCTCGCCGCGGTCGGCCGCGCCGGCGCCGGTCATCGACAGCAGGAAGGCCAGCGCCTCCTCCACCGCCGAGATCTCGAGCCGGTAGCGGATCGACGCCCCGTGCCGCTCCGGCGAGACCAGGCCCGCCTCCTTCAGCGCGTTGAGGTGGCCGGTGATCGTCGGCCAGCTCATGTCGAAGGCGGCGGCGATGTCGCCGGACGCGAGCGGCCCCCTGCGCAGCATCTCGATGATGCGGCGCCGCACGGGGTGCGACAGGGCCTTGAACAGGGCGTTCATAGGGAAAAGACTAATTAGGAAATATCCTAATATCAAGTCAGCCGCATCGACCGGGCGATTGGGCTCCGGGCCGGCGGCGGCTAGATCGAGAAGCTGACCCCGCAGCCGCAGCTGGAAGCGGCGTTCGGGTTGCGCACCACGAACTGGGCCCCCGACAGATCGTCGACGAAGGCGATCTCCGAGCCCTTGAGGAAGGGCAGGGACACCGGGTCCACCAGCGCCGCCTGTCCGCCTGTCTCGATGCGGATGTCGTCGGCGTCCGCCGTCTCCACCAGCTCGAACCGGTACTGGAAGCCCGAGCAGCCGCCGCCGTCGACGGCGACGCGCAGCATGACCGGCCGGCCTTCGGCCTCGCCCAGCCTGGCCAGCCGGCGCGCGGCGGTCTCCGACAGGGTCAGGCCGTGGCCGCCGGACGCCGGCGAGATCGCGAAGGTCGGGGCGGCTGGATCGGTGCTCATTGGACGGTGCTCACGCGGCTCTATATGAGGCGGGCGCGGCCGTTCGCAAAGGCCCGCCTCCAGCCATGAGCCGCCGACGTTGATGTCCGACCGCGCGCCCTACGCCGAATATCCCGAGCACAGCCGGGGCCGGCTCGTTCCCGAACCGATCAGCCGCACCCGCAACGCCTTCGCCCGCGACCGCGACCGGATCATCCACGCCACCGCCTTCCGGCGGCTCAAGGAGAAGACCCAGGTCTTCGTGGCGCACGAGGGCGACCACTACCGCACCCGCCTGACCCATTCGCTGGAAGTGGCGCAGATCGCCCGCTCCATCGCCCACGCCCTGCGGCTCGACACCGACCTCGCCGAGACCGTGGCCCTGGCCCACGACCTCGGCCACCCGCCCTTCGGCCATTCCGGCGAGGATGAGCTGCAGGCGCAGATGTCGGACTGGGGCGGCTTCGACCACAACGTCCAGACCTTCCGCGTGGTGACCAAGCTGGAGGAACGCTACCCCGGCTTCGACGGACTGAACCTCAGCTGGGAGACGGTCGAGGGCGTGGTCAAGCACAACGGTCCGGTCGCCCACCGCCTCGACGAGCCGGCGTGGAAGGCCATCGTCGACTACACCCAGGGCTGGGACCTGCGGCTGGACACCTTCGCCTCTCTGGAGGCCCAGGCGGCCGCCATCGCGGACGACATCGCCTACAACAACCACGACGTCGACGACGGGGTGCAGGCCGGCCTGTTCACGCTCGACGACCTTTCGGAGGTCCCGCTCATCGGCCCGGTCCTGCACGGGGTGCGCAAGGATTGGCCCGGCATCGACGAGCGCATGGTGCGCATCGAGGCGGTGCGGCGGATGATCGGCGTCATGGTCGAGGACGTGCTGGCCGAGACCGAGCGCCGGATCGAGGCGGACGAGGTCCGCTCCACCGAGGACGTGCGCACCGCGCGCCATCCGATGATCGCCTTCTCGCCGGCCATGCTCGCCGACCTGGGCGTGCTGCGGAAATTCCTCTTCGAGCGGATGTACCGCCACTACCGGGTCAACCGAACCCGCAGCCAGGCCCGGCGCATCCTCGCGGAGATGTTCCAGCTGTTCATGGCCGAGCCGGAGACGCTGCCCCCCGAGTGGTCGGGCAGGGCGCTGGCCGGCGACGAGGCCCGCAAGGCCCGCGCCGTCTGCGACTACATCGCCGGCATGACCGATCGCTACGCCATCGAGGAGCATCGCAAGCTGTTCAGCCTCGACCTCGCCCTCGATCTGTGATTCGAAAGCCGGGACGGGGCGGTTAGGATGGTCACGCGGCGCGTCGATTCGCGCCCGGACCGACTCTCGAAGGCGCGGCCATGTCCCACGAAGACCCCTATCGTCCGAATCCCGGCCGCGACCGCGGCGCCTACACCCCGCCGACGGACGACGATCTGCCGTTCAACCGGCAGGGCTACGACCCGCGCCGGCCCGCCGGCGGCGGGGGCGGCAAGGCGCCGCCGCTGACCCTGATCATCTCCGCCGCCGTCCTGCTGCTTCTGATCATCGCGGTGGTCGTCTACTACCGCGCCGGTCCGCGCTCTTCCGGCGACGCCCCGCCGGCCGTCGGCACGCCGGTCGGCGAGATCACCGGGCCCGCGCCGCTCGACGCCCAGCCCGTCGATCCGGCCGAGGGCATCGATGTCTATTCGGAGCCGGAGCTTCCCACCGACGCCCCGACCTTCACGCCGCCCCCGGAGGCGGTGCAGCCGCGCCCGGCCCCCGCGCCCGTCGACTCCGCTCCGCTGCCCGCCCCGGCGCGCCCCGCGCCGACGCCGCCCGCTCCGCCCGAGAAGAAGGCCGAGCCGGCCGCGCCCGCCGCCGGCGGAACCTCCGGCGTCCAGATCGGCGCCTTCTCGACGCCGACCCTGGCCGAAAGCGAGTACAACCGCGTCGTCGGCCGCTACTCGCAGTTCACCCAAGGCGCCACGCGCCGGGTCCAGGAGGTCACCGCCTCCAACGGCTCGACCGTCTACCGCACCACCGTGTCCGGCCTCAGCCGCGAGCAGGCGACCGGCCTGTGCAACGCCATCAAGGGCTCCGGCGGGGACTGCATCGTCCGGTGACGCGTTCCGCGGCGATCTACGGCTGCTCCGGGCTTCGGCTGACGGTGGAGGAGAAGGCCTTCTTCTCCGACGTCCGGCCGTGGGGCTTCATCGTCTTCCGCCGCAATGTCGACAGCCCGGAGCAGATGCGGGCCCTGACCGACGAAATGCGCGACTGCGTCGGTGACCTCGACGCGCCGGTCCTGATCGATCAGGAAGGCGGCCGGGTCCAGCGCATGGGCCCGCCGCACTGGCCCAAATACCCGCCCGGCGACGCCTATCTGAAGGCGACCAACGACCCGCTGGCGGCGCGCGAGCTGGTCCGCCTCGGGGCCCGGCTGATGGCGCACGACCTGCGCGGCGTGGGCGTCAACGTCGACTGCCTGCCGGTGCTGGACGTCCCGGTGCCGGGCGCCCACGACATCATCGGCGACCGCGCCTACGCCCGCGACCCCGCGATGGTGGCCCAGCTCGGCCGGGCGGCCGCCGAGGGCCTGCTGGCCGGCGGCGTCCTGCCGGTGATCAAGCACATGCCCGGCCACGGCCGCGCCTTCGCCGACAGCCATCACGACCTGCCCGTCGTGCACGCCGACCTCGCCCACCTCGACGCCTGGGACTTCGCGCCCTTCCGCGCCCTTTCCGACATGCCGCTGGCCATGACCGCCCACGTGGTCTTCGCCGCCGTCGATCCGAAGCGTCCCGCCACCACCTCGAGGAAGGCGGTGCGGCTGATGCGCGAGGACCTCGGCTTCGGCGGGCTGATCCTGACCGACGACCTGTCGATGAAGGCCCTGTCCGGTTCGCTGACCGACCGGGCCGAGGCGGCGCTCGAGGCCGGCTGCGACATCGTCCTGCACTGCAACGGCGACCTGGCAGAGATGCGCGAGGTGGCCGAGGGAGTCGGCAAGCTGAAGGGCTGCTCGGCCCGCCGCGCCGAGGCGGCGCTGGCCCGTCTCGTCCGCGAGCCGGAGCCCTTCGATCCGCTGGAGGCCCGCGCCCGCTTCGACGCCCTGATGAGCGGTCGCCTCGACGCCGCCCGCGGCCCCGACGTCGGAGAGGCGCAGGCATGAGGACGACCCTCATGACGCTCTTCCCCCCATTCGGGGGAAGGTGGGCCGCGGAGCGGCTCGGATGGGGGGGCTCTTTCCGTCAGCTGTCCGCCAACCGGAAGCATGGGTGTCTCACCCCCCATCCGTCAGGCTCCGCCAGCCACCTTCCCCCGCAAGGGGGGAAGGGAGTGCTCTCATGACCGAGGCCTTCCAGCCCAACCTCGACTTCTCCGCCGTCGAACAGGCCGACGCGCGCGACGCTTTCGTGGTCGATCTGGAGGGCTACGAGGGCCCGCTTCACGTTCTCCTGGCGCTGGCCCGCACCCAGAAGGTCGATCTGCTCAAGCTGTCGATCACGAAGCTGGCCGAGCAGTATCTGGCCTTCGTGCAGGAGGCCCGGCGGCGCAATTTCTCGCTCGCCGCCGACTACCTCGTCATGGCCTCGTGGCTGGCCTATCTGAAATCCCGCCTGCTGCTGCCGCGCACCGACAAGGGCAAGGGCGACGAGGTTCCGGCCGAGGAGATGGCCGCCGCCCTGGCCTTCCGCCTGCAGAAGCTGGAGGCCATGCGCCGGGCGGTCGAGGCCATCCAGTCGCGGCCGCAGCTCAAGCGCGACGTCTTCGCCCGCGGCGACCCCGAGGCGACGGTCATCGTCCCCTCCGACCGGGTCGACGCCAGCCTCTACGAGCTCATGGCCGCCTATGTGCAGCAGCGCCGCCGCGAGGAGCAGCGCCGCTACAGTCCGGGCCAGCGGGTCGAGGCCTTCGCGCTGGAGGCCGCCCGCGACTGGCTGCGCGAGGTCCTGCCCCGGCTGGAGCAGTGGACCCCGCTGGATCGCATCGCCCCCGAGAAGCACGGCGGGGAGGGGCCCTCCCAGGCCAGCTACACCGCCTCCACCCTGTCCGCGAGCCTTGAGCTGGTGAAGGAGGGGGTCATGGACGTGAAACAGGCCGAGCCCTTCTCCGACGTCTTCCTCAAGCGCCGCGGCCGGGGCCAGCCGCTGGAGTTGACGCCGTGAGCCTTCAGTTCGCCCCGGACGAAACCGAGATCGAGCGCCGCGTCGAGGCCCTGCTGTTCGCCGCCGCCGGGCCGCTGTCGGCCGCCGAGATCGCCCGCCGCCTGCCGGAAGGGGCGGACGTGGGCGGAGCCATCTCGGCCCTGCGCGACCGCTACCAGGGCCGCGGCGTCGAGCTGGAGTGCGTCGCCGACCGCTGGCGTTTCCGTACCGCGCCGGACCTGTCGTTCATGATGACCGAGGAGCGCGAGGAGCCCCGCCGCCTGTCGAAGGCGGCACTCGAGACCCTGGCCATCATCGCCTACCACCAGCCCTGCACCCGGGCCGAGATCGAGAGCGTGCGCGGCGTCTCCCTGTCCAGGGGCACCCTCGACCTGCTGCTCGAGATGGGCTTCGTGCGGCTCAAGGGCCGCCGCCGCACCCCGGGCCGCCCGGTCACCTACGGCACCACCGACCGCTTCCTCGAGCATTTCAGCCTCGCCAGCCTCTACGACCTGCCCGGCGTGCAGGAGATGAAGGCCGCGGGCCTGCTCGACCTGTCCATCCCCGCCGGCTTCGAGGTCCCCGACCCGACCCGCGCCTCCGACGAGGACGAGACCCCGCTGCTCCCCGGCGAGGAGGACTCGCCGGAGTTCGCCCAGGACTTCGTCGGCGAGGAGTGATTATTCCTCGCCCGCAGGGTGAGGGGGACCGCCCGCAGGGCGGTGGAGGGGGCCTTTCCGCCGCCGCCGCCGCTTGGGTCGGGGGGGGGGGGGG
>JAFAEC010000112.1 GCA_023424215.1 Pseudomonadota bacterium | reverse complement strand
CTATATGGCCCGCCTGATGGGCCTCGAACACAGCGGCCCCGTCTCCGAGGACACCGAGAAGGAGCGCATCCACCCGCGCTATCGCGAAGCGGAGCAGCACGCCCTCCGTCAGGCGCAGACCTATGGGGCATTCGAGGTCAGCTTCGCCGTACCGGACGAGCATGGCCGCGCGCGCTGGATCGACGCCCGCGGTCAGGCCCGCGGGGAGCGGGGCGCGGAGGGCTACAGCTCGATCCTCGGCGTCGCCCTGGACACCACCGAGGCCCGGCGCGCCAAGGCCCAGGCGCAGTCCGCCGAAGGGCGGCTGCGGGACGGCATCGAAAGCGTGTCTGACGCCTTCGTGCTGTTCGACCGCAACGGCCGCCTGATTCTGTCGAACCAGGCCTTCCAGGACGCCTTCGGCTTCGAGGAAGGCGTCGTTCGCAAGGGGGCCTTCAAGCAGGATCTGAACCGGATCGCGGCGCTGGCGATCAAGTCCGAACAGGCCGCCGCCGGCGGACGGGCGGGCGCCCGCGAGGTCGAACTGACGGACGGGCGCTGGTTGCAGCTGATCGAGCGCTTCACCTCGGACGGCGGCTCGGTGGTAACGGCCGCGGACATCACCTCGATCAAGCAGAAGGAGGCGGAGCGCCAGCGCGCCGTCGAACGCCTGCACGCCACGATCACCGAGCTGGAGGATCGCGAGGAGAAGCTGCGACTGCTGGCGCGCAAGTATGAGGTCGCCATGACCCGCGCCGAGGCCGCCAACCAGGCCAAGTCGGAGTTCCTGGCCAATATGAGCCACGAACTGCGCACGCCGCTGAACGCCATCAACGGCTTCTCCGAGATCATGGCCGGCGAGATGTTCGGTCCGCTGGGCGACCAGAAATACAAGGGCTATGCCGGCGACATCCTGAAGTCCGGTCAGCACCTGCTGAGCCTGATCAACGACATTCTGGACATGGCCAAGATCGAGGCCGGCAAGCTGACCCTTCACTACGAAACGGTGTCGGTGAAGGAGATCGTCACCGACGCCGTCCGCCTGATGCGCGGAAAGATCGATGAGGCCGGGCTCAGCCTGCTGGTCGACGCTCCGGCCCTTCCAGACATCGAGGCGGACCATCGTGGTCTGAAGCAGGTGATCCTGAACCTCATCTCCAACGCTGTGAAGTTCACGCCGGAGGGCGGCGAGATCGTCGTCGCCCTGTCACAGCTCGACGACCATCGGGTGCGGGTCGCCGTGACCGACACCGGCATCGGCATCGCGCCGGAGGATCTGGAGCGCCTCGCCCGTCCGTTCGAGCAGGTCGAGGGGCAGCACTCCAAGACCACCCAGGGCACCGGCCTGGGGCTGGCGCTGACCAAGTCCCTGATCGAACTGCACGGCGGCGAGCTGAAGATGGAGAGCGAGCCGGGCCGCGGCACGACCGTCAGCTTCGACCTGCCGATCCGCAAGCCGGGAACCGGGAACGCGCCGGCCGCCGATCAGGCGCGAGCCGCCTAGCCGGCCTTTTCCGCCTGCGGTTGGGCGGGCCGCTGATCCCGGACGCCGTTGCGACCCCGACGATTCAGGATTTCGGAAAGCGCCGCACGATCCGCGGGCTCCAGCGTCGCAAGCAGTTGCACCGCATCGGCCTCCAGACGAGCCCGTCCGCGCAGCTCTGCGGTGCGGGATTCGGTCAGAAGGGCGACGACCCGACCCGCGTCGAACCCGTCGCTGGCGGCCAGCGCAACCGCCTCACGGCGTTTGGCGCGCGCCTCGTCGAAATCCGGGCGAGCGGCCAGGGCCGAGGCCTTGAGCGCCGATTTAACCTGCTGCCTGACCTCGGGGTCCAGACGCGCCAGAACCGCGTGGAAGGGAGAGCGCTCGCGCGGAATGCGGTGCTGGGCCTCGCTCCGCTGCTCCTCGCGGGCCTGGGCCACGACCGTCGTCACGCCGGCCGCGATGGCGAACAGGTTGAGGGCCACCGAGGCGGCCAGGGCGAACTTGAGGACGCGCGTGCTCAACCCAGAACCTCCACATCATCCACGCCGAACAGCGAGGCCTGATAGAGAACAGCGTCGGCGCGGGCGTCCGCGGTCAGATGGGACGTCAGCAGGACGCCGGCCATGACGCCCGCAGCGGTGACGGCCACGCCGCCCGCGCCAAAGGCGAGGGCCAGCTTGGCCATCCAGCGTCCGCCATGCTGACGTGCCTTGAGCCCGGCTTCGGTCGCCGAAGCGATTACGCGATCCCGCAGGGCCATCGACGGCCGCGGATTGCGCGAGGCGAACAGCAGGGCGTCGACCTCGTCAGCCTCGGCCATTGCGTCTTGCGCGACCTCCGGGTTCGCCAGCGCGAAGGCGCGTGCAGCCTCCCGCTCGCTGTCGGGCCAGCGCCGTGCATCCGCTCCATAGGCGGCGACTAGGGCGAGGAACCGTTCTGCCGTCATCACTCTACGCTCCTTCGGCGCCGGGCCGCATGTCGGCCAGCGCCTGCCTCAGGGCCCGCCGTCCACGCGACAGCAGGCTTTCCAGTGCTTCGACACTGACCGACATCAGGGCCGCGGCCTCGATATTGGTCAGCTCCTGATAGTGGCACAGCACGATGGCCTCGCGCTGGCGATCCGGCAACCGCGCCAGGGCGGCGTCCACCCGCACGCCCACATCGGCCGCCAGAAGTCCTCGATCCGGCGCTGCGCTCTCGTCCGGTCGCTCCGGAACCGCATCGGTCACGATCTCGCGGCGCTTGCGCAGGCGGTCGTAGCAGAGGTTCAGGCCCACCCGGTGCAGCCAGGTGTCGAACTTCGCCTTGCCCGGCGTCCACCCCGGGGCCTGCTTCCAGGCCCGCAGCAGGGCGTCCTGCGCCACGTCCTCGGCCTCGACCGGATCGCCAAGCATCCGCTGCGCCAGCGCCAGCATCCGCGGCAGCTTGCGCGCGACCATGGCCTGAATGGCCGCGGGGTCTCCCTGACCCACGCGGCGCACCAGATCCTCGTCGGGGTCGGCGGTCAGCGCCAATCCGGTCCTCGTCCCTCTGAACAGAAGGACGGGCCGATCGAGAATGACCGTCGTCCCCGACATTCCCTTACTCCGAAGCCGGGGCCTGAGGCGACGCCTGACGTGCAGTTCTGGCCGCCCGACGTTCGGCCATCCGCTCACGGCGCTGTTCGCGCATGGCGGTGCGGGCCGAGGCGCGCTCTTCCATGGTCACGAAACCGTCCTGATCCTTGTCGAGGCGCGCAAACGCCTGCTCGGTCCGCGACCGGGCATCGGCGATGACGATCGGACCACGCTCGGCGCCGCGGCGCATTCCGGCCCGTTCCGCGCGAGGGCCGCGATGCCCGCGCATCCGGTGATAGCCGCGCTCGCCCCGGGCCTCGCGCGGCGCATCGAACTCGGCGCGGCTGATCGAGCCGTCGCTGTT
>JAFAEC010000060.1 GCA_023424215.1 Pseudomonadota bacterium | reverse complement strand
GCGCGCGCATCGCGGGCGGCGACGCCCCGGCCGAACCGCCCGCCCGTCCGCGCCCCACGCCCCGTCCCAAGGCGCCGCCGCCCGGCCAGGGCGACCTGTTCTGACGGGCGCCCCCGTGGCGGACCCGCCGGGAGTGCGATAGGCTCCCCCCATGGCCGATCCCGCATCCGAACAGGCGCTGCTCCACTACGGCGACGGCGAATTCGCCATCATCCGCCCCGGCCGCTCGGTGATCTGCGCCGTCTCGGGGAAGCCGGTGCCGCTGGAGACGCTGCGCTACTGGTCCACCCGCCTGCAGGAGGCCTACGCCGGTCCCGCCGAGGCCTTCCAGCGCCTCGGCCAGATCCCGTGATCCCTCGCCGGCGCGACCTGCTCGCGGCTCCGGCCGCCCTGCTCGCCGCCGCGCCCGTCCGCGCACGGACGTCCGATCTCGAACTGACCGGCCGCCTCGTGCAGGGCGGATACGCGCTGGGCCTGACCTGGCCGAACGCCCTCGTCTTCGTCGAGGGCGAGGCCCTGTCGGCCGCCTCGGACGCCGGCTGGTTCGTGGTCGGCTTCGACCGCGACGCCCCCGCCAGCGTCGACATCGAGGTTCGCGCCGGCCGCCGCAGCGCCCGCCGGGTCCTCGCCGTCGCCCCCGGGACCTTCCGCACCACCCGCGTCGACGGCCTGCCCCCGTCCACGGTCGCGCCGACGGACCCTGCCCTGCTGGAGCGCATCCGTCGCGAGGTGGCGCTCAAGACCGAAGGCTTCGCCAGCCGCGCCGCGACCGACCACTTCCGCGACGGCTTCGACTGGCCGCTGGCCGACTTCCGCGTCACCAGCCCGTGGGGCGCCCAGCGCATCCTCAACGGCACGCCCGCCCGGCCGCACTACGGCATCGACCTCGCCGCCCCGCAGGGCACGCCGATCCTCGCCCCCGCGGCCGGCCGCGTGGCGCTGGCCGAATCCGACCTGCATTTCGAGGGCGGCCTCGTTCTGCTCGATCACGGCCAGGGCCTGATCTCCGCCTATCTGCACCAGTCCCGTCTCGACGTCCGCGCCGGCCAGGACGTGGTCCGGGGGCAGGCCCTCGGACGCGTCGGCATGACCGGCAGGGCGACCGGCCCGCACCTCTGCTGGCGGCTGAAATGGCGTGATCGCAACCTCGACCCGTCGCTGCTGGTGCGGGCCTGAAGACCGGTAATCGTTTACGCGGCGCGTGAACGTCGATCAGTCATTTACCGGTAAGCATTTGGGGCGCTAGATCGCCCGAATCTCAGGCCCTCCGCTGCGGGGGACCCTCTGCGCGCGCGCCCCATGTCCTCGCTCTCCGCCCTTCACGTCCTGCTCGTCGACGACAACCAGCACATGCGGACCATCGCCTCCGCCGTGCTGAAGTCGGCCGGCGTCGGCACGGTCCGCGAGGCGGCCGACGGCGGCGCCGCGCTCGAGATCCTGCGCGAGTATCCGATCGACCTCGCCATCGTCGACTTCAACATGTTTCCGCTGGACGGGGTCGAGTTCACCCGGCTGGTCCGCAACAGCCCGGACAGCCCCAACCCCTACCTGCCGATCATCATGATGACCGGCCACTCGGCCAAGCGGCGCGTCTACGAGGCGCGCGACGCCGGCGTCACCGAGTTCATCGTCAAGCCGATCACCGCCAAGGCCGTGCTCGACCGCATCCAGGCGGTGATCTTCCACGCCCGTCCGTTTGTCCGCACCGAAGGCTATTTCGGGCCGGACCGCCGTCGCGTGCAGAAGCCCGACTACAAGGGCCCGCGTCGCCGCGCCTCGGATCAGGCCCGCGACTCCAGCGCCGCATAGACCCGGTCGGGCCACCGTTTGTGGACCCAGAACCAGTCGACCGGATGCTCGCGCACCCGGTCCTCGACGAAGCTTGTCACCGCCTGCACGCCCCAGGCGATGTCCGCCTGCCGGTCGCCGGTGCGGGGAAGCTCGATCGGTTCATGGGCGGTCACCCGGAAGCGCACCCCCGGCAGCCGCACCACCGACATCGGCTGCAGCACCGTGCCGTAGCGCAGCGCCAGCCGGCTCGGCCCCGGCGCGGCGTTCACCGGCTCTCCGAAGAACCGGACCTCCGGCCCCTCGCTGAACTTCTGGTCGTTCATCAGCGCCACCGACTCGCCGCGCTGCATGCCCTGCAGCAGCTCGCGCGCGCCTTCCCCGCCCTTCGGGGCGAACAGCCGCACCCCGTAGCGCGCCCGCGCCCGCCGGATCTGGGCGTCGACATAGGGGTTGTTGGCTGCGCGATAGGTGATCTGGCAGGGCACGCCCGCGGCCAGGATCACCGCCGCCATGGTCTCGAAATTGGCGAGGTGGCCCGACACGAACACCACCGGGCGGCCGCTGTCGCGGATGGCGTGCAGCCGCTCCAGCCCGACCACCTCGACCCGGCCGCTCCCGACCGTGATCCGGTCCAGCAGCGGCGTCTCGGCGAAGGTCCGGCCGGTCTGCTCCCACGCGGCCATCGCCAGCGCCTCGCGCTCGTCCTCGGGCATGTCGGGAAAGGCGATGCGCAGGTTGCGGGTCACCGTGCGGTGGGTCCCCGTCTTCGGGCCGAGGGTGCGCAGCAGCCAGCCGCCGAGGTTGGAGGCCCGCTCCACGCCCAGCAGACGCAGCAGCGCCGTCAGTCCGGCGAAGGCGACGGCCTCCAGCCGCCAGCGCAGGTCCTGGCCCAGGCTCACGCGGCGCTCGCCGTCACCAGGCAATCGTCAGCCCGCCGTCGACCACCAGGGTCTGGCCGTTCACATAGGCCGCCGCCTTGCTGCACAGATAGACCGCCGTGCCGGCGATCTCGTCCGGCTGCCCGATGCGCTTCATCGGGTTGGGCTCGACCGTCACCTTCAGCACCTCGGGGTTCTCCCACAGGTATTTGGCGAAGTCGGTCTGGATCAGGCCCGGCGCGATGCAGTTGACCCGCACGTTGGACGGGCCGAACTCGACGGCCAGGTTGCGCACCAGCTGCATGTCGGCGGCCTTGGAGACGTTGTAGGCGCCGATCAGGGCGTTGCCGCGCAGGCCGCCGATGGACGAGATCACCACGATGGCCCCGTCCTTGCGCTCCAGCATCTGCGGCGCAACCATCTGGATCAGCCAGTGGTTGGCCAGCACATTGTTGTGGAAGATCTTCTCGAACTGCTCGTCCGAAATGCCGCCCATCGGTCCGGCGTAGGGGTTCGACGCCGCGTTGCACACCAGGATGTCGATCCGGCCGAAGGCGGCGTTGGTCTCGTCGATCAGCCGCTGCAGCTCCTCCTTCGAGGCGATGTTGGCCGGAATGGCGATGGCCCGGCCCTCGCCGTGCTTCGCGTTGATCGCCTCGGCGACCTCGTCGCACGGCCCGGCCTTGCGCGACGAGATCACCACCTTCGCCCCGTGCTCGGCCAGCCGCTCGGCGATGGCCCTGCCGATGCCCCGCGACGAACCGGTGATCACCGCGACCTTGCCGGTCAGGTCGAACAATTCCATCGTTAACCTCGATAGTCGTGGGGAAAGCCGGGGAACGGCTAGGCGATTTGTCCTGATACCCCGATACTCGGGCGATTCCATCCGGGAAGGCGGATTCGGCCCTTGCCCATGCGCGCTGTCACCAACGGCTTTCTGTTCTTCGGCTACCTGTTCCTGTCCTTGACGGTCGGGACCTTCCTGTGGCGCGCCGGTCTCGGCGCGGGCGCAGGCGTGGCCGCCGGTCTGGCCGCCGCCGGCCTGCTCCTCGCCGTCCATGTGCTGGTCGTCGGTCGCGGCCAGCGCGCCGCCCTGCGCAAGGAGATCGACCAGGTCCGCGAGGCGCACCGCCTTCTCGCCGACGCCATGGAGTCCACCCAGGGCGCCCTCACCGAACTGGCCCAGGCCATCGAGACCGGCGCCCTGTCCTCGACCGAACAGCTCTCCGGCGAGGTGCGCATGCTGGAGTCCCTGATCCAGCAGATGAGCGAGTCGATCGACCACCGCCTGTCCCAGCCGGCGGCCGCCAACCCCTTCGAGGCGCGCCACCAGCACCAGTCCAACGCCCTGCTGCAGACCATCCACGAGGCCCTGGCCGAGAACCGCGTCGACCTCTACCTGCAGCCCGTCGTCTCCCTGCCCCAGCGCCGCACCATCTTCTACGAGAGCTTCACCCGCCTGCGCGCCGCCGACGACCGGGTGATGATGCCCGCCGAATACCTGTCGATCGCGGAAGGGGAAGGCCTCGTCCCCGCCATCGACAACCTGCTGCTGTTCCGCTGCGCCCAGATCGTCCGCCGTCTGGCCCGCCAGGACCGCAAGGTCGGCGTCTTCTGCAACGTCGCCCTGTCCTCGCTCGGCGACGAGACCTTCTTCCCGCAGTTCCTCGACTTCCTCAGCGAGAACCGCGACCTCAACCAGGCCCTGATCTTCGAGCTCGGCCAGGCCGTGTTCGACGCCCGCGGCGCCGTCGAGGCCCGCAACATGGCCAAGCTGGCCGACCTCGGCTTCCGCTTCTCGATCGACAAGGTCCAGACGCTCGACCTCGACTTCGCGGACCTGCAGCGCTCGGACGTCAAGTTCGTCAAGATCGCCGCCGACCTGCTCATCGAGCAGCTGCTCGATCCAGACGCCGCGCCCGCCCTGCCCAGCCTGCGCGACATCCAGGCCGCCGACTTCGCCGCCCTGACCCGCCGCTACGGCATCGAGGTCATCGCCGAGAAGTGCGAGACCGAGCGCCAGATCGTGGACATCCTCGAGCTCGACGTCTCCATGGGCCAGGGCCACCTGTTCGGCGAACCGCGCGCCATCAAGGAGCAGGTGCTGGCCGAGACCGATCCGCCCGCCGAGTTCCTGCGCTCCACCCTGCGCAGCGCCGAGCAACGCCGCCGCTACCACTGAGGGCTGCGACAGCGCGGGCCGCGCATCCGCCGGTCGCATGCGCTAGACTGCCGGCCTGTTTCGCACATGGAGTCGCCATGGCCGCCCCCGCCTCCCGACGCGCCGTCCTGATCGGCGCCGCCCTGACCGCCCTCGCCGCCCCCGCCGTCGCCGCGCCCGAGAAGCGCCTGGTGGTCTACAAGACGCCGACCTGCGGCTGCTGCGGCGGCTGGGCCGCCCACATGCGTCGCGCCGGCTGGACCGTCGAGGAGGTGATCCGCGACGACCTCGCCCCGATCCGCGCCCGTCACGGCGTCCCGGACCGGCTGGCCTCGTGCCACACCGCCGTGGTCGGCCGCTACGCCGTCGAGGGCCACGTTCCCGCCGCCGACGTCGAGCGCCTGCTGCGCGAGCGCCCGGCCGCCCGCGCCCTCTCCGCCCCCGGCATGCCCGCCGGCTCTCCCGGCATGGAAGCCGCCGGCCGCGAGCCCTATCGCACCATCCTGCTGATGAACGACGGCTCCACCCGCGTCTTCGGCCGCCACAACGGCGCCTGAGCGGCCCCGGAATTCTCCCCCGCAGGGGGAGGGGGACCACGCGAAGCGTGGTGGAGGGGGCGGGTGCAAACGCCCCGCGTCCGCGTCAGCGGCCAGCATCGCTGGTTCGTCACGAAGGACACGAAGGGGGCACGAAGAGCACGAAGAGAGCGCGCCGTCGCCACCGCCCGCGGGCCGCAGGCCCGCAATCAGGAAAGGATGGCGTCGCCCTGCGGGCGCCGCAGAAGGAACCGGACCCGTCGTGTCCTTTGTGAATCCTTCGTGCCCGTTGTGATGAACCCGCGCCGCCAGACCCCTCCCCGGCGCCGGGAGTTAATGTTTAAGTCCCCTATCTCGCGCGTATCGCCCGCTGTTTTCATTGAACAAACACCGGGAGGCAGCGTCATTTCCCCGCCATAGGAAGACGCCGGCGCACACTCCTCCCATCCCGTCGATGGGGAGGGCGTCGGATCCACGACCTCGACGACGGCGGGCTGTGGTCGAGCGATGAAGCCGGGGCGGAGGAGAGTTCCGGGGTCCTCGTGGACGTCGAGTGGATGACGTCCCTTGCTCGCCGCGCGCCCGACCTGGCGGGGCCGATGCGGACATGATCCGGCAAGCTCCGCCGCCCGGCGACGCCGCAAGGCGGGACCGGCGAGCCTTCAAGGCCCGAACAGGGC
>JAFAEC010000228.1 GCA_023424215.1 Pseudomonadota bacterium | reverse complement strand
GCGGGCCGGCCGGCGAGGCGGCTGAGCGACGGCGTGGACACGTTCAGGCGAACGCCGTCGGGGCTGCTGCGGTCCGATAGGCGAATGAGGCCGCGGGCCGAGGAGTTGAGATTGTCGGCGATGAGCCGCCAAGCGACGCCCTGGAGACCGTCGCGGTCGTGGTCGGGCAGGGTGGCGAAGCCGAAGCGGGCGGTGCGGCCGATCCGCTCGGCGAAGGGGGCGAGCAGGTCCGAGCCCGAGAAGTCGAAATAGCCGGAGACACGCGCCTGCTGGTCGCCATAGCGGCCCTTGACAGTGAGGGGGACGAACTCGCCGGTGCGCACCACGGCGTCGACCACCTCGCCATTGACCAGGGCGGTGGCGAAGAAGGGCTGGTCGGGCGAATAGCCGAGCGCCCCCGCGATGGGGCCGCCGCGCGCTTCCTCGGCGCGCAGGTTCAGCCGGGTGTCGGCGATATCGCCGCCGAAGGTGGCGGCGAGGCGCAGGAAATCTCCGGGCCGGCTGTTGCTGCGCGCCAGCACCCGCACGTCCTTGGAGCCGCGACGGGGGACATCGGCTTCGCCGGTCAGGTTCCACCGACCGTATTCCTTGCTGAAGCCCTCCAGCAGTTCGACGTCGGCGGCGAAGCGGTCGATGTCGACCGACAGGGGCTGCGGCCCGGGCGGCTGGGTGGGCGGCTCGACCTCCGGGCGGCGGATCAGGCGGACGACCTCGGCCTCGACCTCGGTGGCGTGGAAGCGGCGGAAGACCAGCGGCCACCAGTTCCAGTCGACGTGGACGGTCCGCGCCTCAAGCCAGACGCCCTTCGCATCGGTGACCGTCACCCGGTCGATGGTGAAGTCGTCGAACAGGTCGCCCCGGACCCCCTCGACGTTGATGCGGCCGTAGCGGCCGATCTTCTTGCCGGCCACGAAGGTGGTCACCAGCTCGCGGCCCGCGTCGGAGACGATGTACATCCGCCCGCCGACGAGGACCAGGATCAGCAGGGCGGCGACGATCGCCAGCCCCATGCCGCCGAAGAAGGCGATGGCCTGCAGCAGGGTGCGCTTCGCCTTGACTTCGGCGGGCGTCTCCGGCGCTTCCGGCGTCTCGGCGGGGGGCGGCGTGTCGGTCAAAACGCCTGCCCGATGCTGACGTAGATCTGGAAGTCGGCGTCGCCCTCGCGGCGGTCGATGGGGAAGGCGACATCGGCGCGGATCGGCCCGAAGGGCAGGCGATAGCGCACGCCGAAGCCCGCGCCGTAGCGCAGGTTGTTGAAGTTCGGGGTCTCCTGAAATCCGATGGCCCCGGCGTCGACGAAGGCGACGCCCTGGAAGTTGCGCCACAGGTCGCGCCGGACCTCGACCGCCGCCTCGAACAGGCTGATCCCGCCGCGCGGGGTGTTGTCGGGCAGGCGCGGACCGACGCCCTGGTACTCGTAGCCACGCACCGAGCCGCCGCCGCCGGAGTAGAACAGGCGGTCGGAGGGGACGGTCAGCTCCTCGCCGCCGATGATCGAGCCGAGGCGGACGCGGCCGGCGAGCACGGTCGTGGCGTTGTCCTGCAGCGGCAGGTAGGCGGTGGCCTGGGCCTCGGCGCGGACGAAGGCGGAGCTGCCCTGGCCGCCGACCAGGGTGGGCTGGGCCGAGCCGGAAAGGCGCCAGCCGGTGGTCGGGTCCAGCGGGTCGTCGGAACGGTCGAGATAGGCGCTGCCGCGGCCCGTCAGGATGACCAGATCGCGCTCGAAGTTGATCGGCGCCTGGGTGACGGGATCGAAGCGGTTCTCGTCGTAGCGGCCGGCGTCCACGCCGACGCCGTAGCTGAACCAGGAGGTCTTGCCGAGGCGCTGGCGCAGGTCGGCGGCGAGCGCCACGGCGGTGCGCCGGTAGGCGTCGGTGTCCTCGTTGAGCACCGCGCCCGAGAGCCGCAGGGTGCGGCCGGGACGCCCCCAGTGCGGCAGGCTGAGATCCGCTCCGAGGCGGCTGTCGATGTCGGCGACGCGGGCCTGCCAGACGAGGGTGTCGGCGCGGCCGAAGCGGTTGTGCCAGGTCCACAGCAGGTCGACGCCCGATCCTTCGGCGGTGGAGAAGGTGGCACCGGCCTCGAGGATGCGGCGCGGCCGGTCGGTCAGGGTGACGACGATCGGGCGATGCCCGTCGGCCGTGGTCTGGGCGGCGGGCGCCAGCGCCACGCCGACGCCGTCGTAGACGCCCGTCTCGAGCAGGCGGCGCTCCAGCTCGGCGACGTCCTCGGGGTCGTAGACCTCCCCCTCGGACCAGGGGGCCAGGCCGGCGACCCAGTTGGGCCGGGTGGGGCCGCTGGTCTCCAGCCGGATGCCGTCGAGGCGCACCAGCGGCCCGGCCGCGATGTTGTAGGTCGGCTGGACGGTGAAGGTGGCGTGATCGACGACGACGCGGCGCGGTTCGGCGCGGGCGTCGGCGTGGCCGCGCCGGGTCAGGCCGGCGACGATGCGGCCCTCGGCGGCGATGACGTCGACGGCCCGCCCCGGCTCGCCGGCCGACAGGTCGAGCCCCGCGCTGACCTCGGCGGCCACGTTGGGGTCAGGGGCGGGGGTGAGCCAGTTGATCGCCGGAGGCGTGAGCTCGAAGCGCGGCCCGGGCGTGACGTCGACGATGGCCACCGGCGTCTCCTCGCCCTCGACCACGTCCTCGAGCACCGGCTGATAATAGCCCTCGGAGCGGAGCAGGGCTTCCGCGGCCTCCATGGCGCCGCGAGCACGGCGGCGCGCCTCGAAGCGGTTGGAGGGCGGGGCGTCGACCTCGCCGATCGCCCGTTCCAGCTGGGCGCGCAACTCGGCGTCCATCTCGCCGCGTATCTGTGCGCGCGGATCGGCGGCCGCGTCGGAGGCGGCGGCCAGGCCCGCCACGCTAAGCAGGAACAGGGCGGAGCGTGACGGCAAACTCGAACCTTGATCAGCGGGCGGAGGGCCCTCGTTCCAGACGGCGCTTCCTCGCCGTTGCGGTCACCCGGGGCGAGGGCGCGGTCAGTAGAAGAGCGTCTCGCTCTCCGGCTGCACGGACTCCTCGGAGGTGCGCTTGTCGGCCGGCAGGGCGCCTTGATCCACGGGCGGAGGGGTTTCGGCGGGGGCGGCCGCCGCGGCGTCGGCGGCGGAATCCTCCGCGGCCGGCGCGACCGGCTCCTCCACCGGGGGCTGGTAGGTTTCGACGTCCTCGCCCGCGTAGGGCTCGTCGCAGGCGGCGACGGCCAGGGCGCCGAATGCGGCGGCGAGAACAAGAAGTCGTTTCATCGGCGAAGCTCCCCCGGATCGGCGTTCCAACGCGCGGGATTTCAGCCTGTTCCATGCCGCGCCTGCCGCAGACATCACCGGCCGCGCCGGCGGTCAAGCCTTGTCTTGCCGGGCGGCGGCGACAACCAATCCTTTCGATTTGCGCGTGCACACTCCGAAACCGGAGATTGTGCATGACTGAATCCGCCTACGCCCTCGTCGCCCGGGTGCGCCATCGCGAGCTGAAGACGCGGATCGCCCTGGCGGCCTTTATCGGGACCACCGCCTGGTTCGTGGCCCCGACCGTCTGGCCGCTCGTCTGGTTCATCGCGGTGGTCGGCAGTCAGGCGGTGGACTGGCTGGTCTTCCGCCGCTTCCTGAAGCGCCCCGAGGAAGAGCCGGGGCGGGCGATGGTCGTTTTGGCCTGCGCGGTGACCGCGGCCTGCGTCGCCATCTATTCCGGCATCGCCGGCTACCTGTGGTTCTTCGGGGGCGAGGTGGGCCGGGTGTTCGCCCTCATCCAGGTCGCGGGGGGCCTGCTGCACGTCAGCCTGCACATGCACCGGGCGCGACCGGTGCTGATCGCAGCTGTGGCCACCCATGGAGCCTACTTCCTGGGCCTGCCGGTCATCAGCGCGATCGCCCGCGGTAGCTGGCACGAGCTGTTCATCACTATTGGTTGCCTGCTCTACATGAGCCATCTGGTGGTCGCCGTGCGGCAGAGCACCTCGACGACCGAAGAGCTGCAGACCGCGCGCGACGCCGCCCAGGAGGCGCGGCGGCGGGCCGAGGTGGCCAGCGCCGCGAAGTCCGACTTCCTGGCCGTGATCAGCCACGAGATACGCACGCCGATGAATGCGGTGATCTCGGCCGCCAACCTGTTGCGGCGCACCCGGCTGGACGAGGCGCAACGCGAACACGTCGGCATGCTGACCGACGCCAGCGACGTGCTGATGGGCCTGCTCAACGACGTGCTCGACTTCTCGAAGATCGAGGCCGGGAAGATGGAGCTGGAGAACGCCCCGATGAATGTGCGGGACCGGCTGACGGCGTTGTGCCGGCTGTGGGAGCCCCGGGCCGCCGCGGCCGGGGTGTGGCTGGCAATGGATGTCGACGACAGTGTGCCCGTCGCCGTGCGCACCGATCCGCTGCGCTTCCAGCAGATCCTGTTCAACCTGATGTCCAATGCGGTGAAGTTCACCGCCAGCGGCGAGATTCGCGTCCGGGCGCGCTGGGACGGGGAGCGGCTGTCGATCGCCGTGGCCGACACCGGCTGCGGCATCCCGGCGGAGCGGCTGCCGCACATGTTCAACAGCTTTGAACAGGCCGACGCCGGCACCACGCGCCGCTACGGCGGCACCGGCCTGGGATTGTCGATCAGCCGCAAGCTGGCGGAGATTATGGGTGGCACACTGAATGTGGAAAGCCGGGAGGGCGAGGGCTCGACCTTCACCCTCGTCCTGCCGGTTGAGGTCGCACCCGAAGAGGCCGCGCCGACCGAACTCGCGGGCGCCGAGGCCGGGAGCCTGCGCGGCCGTGTCATCCTGGCGGCCGACGATCATGAGGTGAACCGGCGCATCCTGACGCTCCTTCTGGAGCCGCATGGCTGTCGTCTGACGCTGGTCGCGAACGGCGCGGAGGCGGTCGAGGCGGCCCGGCTCGAGCGGTTCGACGCCGTGCTGATGGACATGCAGATGCCGGTGATGGACGGGCTGGAGGCGGCGCGACGGTTGCGGCAGGAGGGGCTGAACGCGGACACGCCAATCATCGCCCTGACCGCCAACGCGCTCGACACCCACAAGACGGCGTGGGACGCGGTCGGGGTGCACGCCTTCCTGACCAAGCCGATCGATCCGGCGCTGCTAACCGAGACCTTGGCCGGCGCTTGCCGGCGGCCGGCGGACCCGGCGGAGAGCGCCGTGGCCTGATCAGGCCCAGCGGGCGACGGCGTCGGCGAGGGCCAGGGGCTCCGGCTGCGCAGACGGTTCGGGCGTTTGCCCGCCGAAGCGCGGCGCGGGCGCCGGCTGGACCACGCCGCTCTCGACGAAGGTTCCGCGCGCCACGTTGTGCGGATGGAGCGGCGCCTCCCCGAGGGACAGGACCGGCGTGACGCAGGCGTCGGTCCCCGCGAAAAGAGCGGCCCATTCATCGCGATCGCGGCTGGCGAACACGGCTTCGAAACGGGCGTGCAGGGCCGCCCGGCCCGTCAGATCGAACTGCGGCGCTTCCTCGGCCGGGATGCCGAGCCCGGCCAGAAGGGCGGCGTAGAACTGGGGCTCCAGCGCGCCGACGGCCACGAACCCGCCGTCCCGGCAGGTGTAGCAGCGATAGAAGGGCGCCCCGCCGTCCAGCAGGTTGGCGCCGCGGGCGTCGCTCCACAGGCCGCGCGCGCGGAAGGCGTGGAACAGGCTGGTCAGCAGGGCCGAGCCATCGGTCATGGCGGCGTCCACCACCCGACCCCGACCGGTGCTCCGGGCCGCGAGCAGGGCGGCGAGCACGCCGGCGACGAGGAACATCGCGCCGCCGCCATAGTCGCCGACCAGATTCAGCGGCGGCCGCGGCGGCCGGTCGGGCTCGCCCGTCGGATGGAGCGCGCCGGAGAGGGCGATGTAGTTGAGGTCGTGCCCGACGGTCGAGGCCAGCGGTCCGGACTGGCCCCAGCCGGTGACGCGGCCGACGACCAGCCGGGGGTTCCGGGCCTGCAACGCGGCCGGCCCCAGCCCGAGCCGCTCCAGGACGCCGGGGCGAAAGCCTTCGATCACCGCGTCGGCGGCGGCGGCGAGATCGAGCACACGGGCGTGATCCGCCGGGTCCTTCAGGTTCACCTCGACCGCCGCGCGGCCCCGGTGCAGCACCTCGCCGCCGACATCGGCGAAGACCGGAGCCCCGGCGGCGGCGCTGCGGGTCAGACGCAGCACTTCGGCCCCCATGTCGGCCAGCACCATGCCGGCGAAGGTCACGGGACCGAGGCCGTCGAACTCGAGGATGCGGACGCCGGCGAGAGGTTTCATGGGCATTTGACTACCGGGACGCCGTGTGGCCGTCCATGCCCGGCTCAGGCGGTCGCCGCCGGGGAGTCGGACGCACCCCGGAGACGGTCGAGGAGAGCGAGGGCAGCCTGCAGCGACGGCGCGGCGAGATGGCGCCTGCCGCTGAACGACAGGTCGAGAAGGTGCGCCATCTCGCCGAAGAACCGGTCGTTGGTGACGACGGCGGTCAGGGCGTCGGCCCCTTCGGACCCCGCAGCCCTGAACGCCTCCGCGGCCGCCTGCAGGCCCTCGACCGTGAGATCCTCGAGGCGGCCATCGTCGTCGATGATCCAGTCCCATCGCGCCCACTCCGGATGGTCGGCGAGGGCCGTACGGATCGCCGCCTGGAGATGACGCTCGCGCGCGCCGTCGGCCACGGCGACGATGATCCGGCGGCGAGTGGTGTCGGCCGAAAGTGTGATCACCACGCACGTCTCCACGGCCCCGGTTGGCGTATCCTTGTTCCTCGGGAGTTAAGGCGGGCTTTCCACGCCGACGAACCCCGCCGTGCGCTTGACCCCGACGGGATGACAGGACAGAACCCCCTCGCGGCGACCGCCGCCTGTCGCGATGCGTCCCTAGCTCAGCTGGTTAGAGCACCTGACTTTTAATCAGGGGGTCCTGGGTTCGAGTCCCAGGGGACGTACCATCGCCCCTTTTCAGCGAAAATCGCCAGACACTGCATCCATGAGTTGCGGTGGCGGCCTCATGACCGGACCTGTCCCTCGTGGAGTCCGTCTTGCCGATCCATCTCTTCCGGGCCGTCGCGGCCGCCCTTGTCCTCATGATTCCGCCCGCGGCCGCCCGGGCAGAGCCCGGCGTCGCCCTCGCGGTGGGGGAGCACCAGGCCGTCGTGAACGACGTTCGGCTCTGGTATCGCGTGGCCGGCCGGGACGACGGCACGCCGGTGGTCTTCCTGCACGGCGGCCCGGGGCAGGGGAGCCAGACCTTCGCGCGCTTCGCGGGGCCGACGCTCGAGCGCGACCTGCGCATGGTCTATCTGGACCAGCGCGGCAGCGGCCGCTCCGAGCGGCCGTGGAACGAGGCCTACAGTCTGGACCTGCTGGTCGACGATCTGGAGCAGCTGCGCCGGGCGTGGGGCGTCGAGCGCCTGTCGCTGGTCGGGCACAGCTTCGGGACCATCCTCGCGCTGGAATACGCCGCCGCCCATCCGGAGCGGGTCGAGCGGATGGTGCTGGTCGCGGCCGCGCCGGATCTTCCCGCGGCGATGGACCTGCAATGCGTCCGCCTGCAGCGGCTGGAGCCGGCGACCTACGAACGCGCCGTGGCGGCGCGGCCGCAGGGCTCGCGGGCCCGCTGCAATCCCTTCGTCGCCGACCGCGCCTTCATCGACGGGGCCATGTTCCCCGATCCGGCCACGCAACGGCTGGTCGACGAGACCGACGCCGGGGGCGGACTGCGCAACACCGGCGAGATGGGGCGGGTGTTGTTCGGTCAGGGCGGACTGATGGCGTATCGCTTCGAGCGGCCCGCGCGCCTCGTCATGCCCACCCTGGTGGTGGCGGGACTGGCCGATTTCCAGACCGTGGTCGAACCGCAGCGGGAGCTGGTCGCGCGGCTGCCGGACGCGCGGATCGTGGAATACGAGGGTCGCGGCCACTTCATGTTCGTGGAGGACCCGGAACGCTTCGCCGCCGACGTCGCGGCCTTTCTCGCGCCCTGACGACCGGGGCGCGGAACGGCTCCGGAGGGGGCGGGTTTTCCTGACACGTCCCAGAAGGAGCCCGGCCATGCCGCACCAGAACGTCGATTCCTCCAAGGCCACGGCCCAGAACGCCGTCACCGACCCGATCGCCCCGGGCGACCAGCCGGCCAGCGGCGAGGCCCGCCGGCCGGAGCCGCGCGCCTACGCCGCGCCGGACGTGGCCGACTCCACGCTTGCTCCGCCGGCGGCGGGCGAGGTCGCCGACTATATGGACGAGGGCGACGCGCTGGGCGCCGACGACGTCCAGTTGGGCGGCACCAACCGCAATCGACCCCGCAATACAGAGATCGACAGCGGGCAGGGACCGAAGACCCGGGCCGGCAACCAGCAGCGTCTGAAGACCGGCTCGGCGAGCTAAGCCGCGCGCTACGGTCGCGCTTCCGCCGCGTCGATCGACGTGGTTGAGTGCGGCCATGCGCCGCCTCGTCCTGCTCCTGCCCGTCCTCGCCCTCATGGGCTGCAACGCCGGCGCCTCGGCGGCCCAGGGCGGGCGCGACTTCGGCGACGGGCTGGGCAATGCGCTCACGGCGCCGCTCGAGGATCTGAACCTGCGCCGGGATCACATCCCGACCGTCCTGCTGCAGGCGGAGGGCAATCCCTACGACCTGCGCAATCTGGACCAGTGCGCGACCATCGGCGCCGAGATCGCGCGGCTGGACGGGGCGCTCGGGCCGGACACGGACGAGCCGCCGGTGCCCGATGGCTCCTACGCCAGCGAACGGGCCGCCGACGCGGCGTCCTCCGCGGCGCTGGCCGCCGTGCGCGACACCACTACCGACTTCATTCCCGGGCGCAGCTGGATCCGTCGCCTGACAGGGGCCGAGCGCCACAGCCGCCACGTGCAGTCAGCCATCCAGGCCGGCCGCATGCGGCGGGCCTTCCTGAAGGGGGTGGGGATGCAACGCAACTGCGCCCCGCCCGCGGCGCCGCGGTGGTTCCGGCCAAGGCGGTCGTAGGCAGTAGGCAACAGGCAGCAGGCAACAGGCAGTAGGGGGAAGGGCGGAGGGCTCGCTATGTCGGCTTGAGGGCGCTTTAGCAGCCCGCGGCGCTTCGACTGCCTGTTGCCTGCTGCCTATGGTCTAACCCCGCCCGTTCGAGACGTGCCGCGCGTGGAAGTCGCGACGGAAGGCGTCGAACCGGCCCTCGGCGATGGCGGCGCGCATGGCCGCGGTCAGGGCCTGGAAGAAGGCGATGTTGTGCCAGCTGAGCAGGACCTTGCCGAGGATTTCATCTGTCCTGACAAGATGATGCAGATAAGCCTTTGAATAGTCCTGCGAGGCGGGGCAGGGAACCTCGGGATCCAGCGGGTCCTGGTCCTCGGCGAAGCGGGCGTTCTTGAGGTTGATCGGCCCCGCCCAGGTCCAGGCCTGGCCGTGGCGGCCGGCGCGGGTAGGCAGGACGCAGTCGAACATGTCGACGCCGCGCCACACCGCCTCGACGAGGTCGACCGGCTTGCCCACGCCCATCAGATAGCGGGGCCGGTCGTGGGGCAGCATGGCGGGAGCGTAGTCCAGCACCTCGCACATCGCCTCATGGCCCTCGCCGACCGCGAGGCCGCCGATGGCGTAGCCGTCGAAGCCGATCTCCTGCAGGCGTTCGGAACTCTCGCGACGCAGGGTCTCGAAGGTCGAGCCCTGCTGGATGCCGAACAGGGCCTGGGCGTCGCGGGTCCCGAAGGCGTCCTTCGAACGCTTCGCCCAGCGCGCCGACAGCTCCATGCCCTCGCGGGCGCGGCCTTCCTCGGCCGGCCAGGCGACGCATTCGTCCAGCTGCATGACGATGTCCGAGCCCAGCCGGTCGGCCTGGATCTCGATCGACCGCTCCGGGGTCAGCACGTGCCTGGAGCCGTCGACGTGGCTGGAGAAAGTCACCGCCTCCTCGGTGAGCTTCGAGATGCCCGACAGGGACATGACCTGGAAGCCGCCGGAGTCGGTCAGGATCGGCTTGTCCCAGCGCATGAACCGGTGCAGCCCGCCCAGCCGCTCCATCCGCTCCGGGCCGGGGCGCAGCATCAGATGATAGGTGTTGCCGAGCAGGATGTCCGCGCCGGTCTGCTCGACCTGCCCGACCGTCAGCGCCTTGACCGTGGCGGCGGTGCCGACCGGCATGAAGGCGGGCGTGCGGATGTCGCCGCGCGGGGTGCGCAGCACGCCGGTGCGGGCGCGTCCGTCGGTGGCGGAGATGTCGAAGGGGAAGGGCATCAGGCGGCGCGGAATAGCAGCGAGCCGTCGCCGTAGGAATAGAACCGGTAGCCCGTCGCCACCGCGTGGGCGTAGGCGGCCTTCATCGTCTTCAGCCCGGCGAAAGCCGAGACCAGCATGAACAGGGTCGACCTCGGCAGGTGGAAGTTGGTCATCAGCACGTCGGCGGCGCGGAAGCGGTAGCCCGGGGTGATGAAGATGGCCGTGTCGCCGTGGAAGGGGCGGACCACCCCGTCCTCGCCCGTGGCGCTCTCCAGCAGGCGCAGGGACGTGGTGCCGACGCAGGCGATGCGGCCGCCGGCGGCGCGGACGGCGTTGAGCGCCGCGGCCGTTTCGGCCGAGACCTCGCCCCATTCGCTATGCATGCGGTGCTCGGCGACGTCGTCGGCCTTGACCGGCAGGAAGGTGCCGGCGCCGACGTGCAGGGTGACGGCGTGGGTCGAAACGCCGCGGGCGCGGATCGCCTCCAGCAGTTCGGGGGTGAAATGCAGGCCGGCGGTGGGCGCGGCCACCGAGCCGTCGTGCTCGGCGAAGACCGTCTGGTAGTCGGTGCGGTCGCGCTCGTCCTCGGCCCGCTTGGCGGCGATGTAGGGCGGCAGCGGCATGACGCCGACGTCCCGAATGGCCTCGTCGAGGAAGGGGCCGGACAGGTCGAAGCGCAGGGTGACCAGGCCGTCCTCGCCCTTGGCCTCGACCGTGGCGTCGAGCCGGCCCAGTTCGCAGGCGGCGTCGCCGGCCGCGCCGAAGCGGATCCGGTCGCCGGGCTTGATGCGCTTGCCCGGCTTCATGAAGGCCGACCAGACGTCGGGCGCGTCGCGGTGGTGCAGGGTGGCCTCGACCTCGACGGTCAGGGTCTCGCCCTCCGGTCCGGGGCGCTGGCGGACGCCGGACAGGCGGGCGGGAATGACGCGGGTGTCGTTGAACACCAGGGCGTCGCCCGGACGCAGGAAGTCGGGCAGGTCGCGGACGATCCGGTCCTCGAGGCCGTTCTCGCGGACGACCAGCAGGCGGGCGGAATCGCGCGGCTCGACGGGGCGCAGGGCGATCCGGTCTTCCGGCAGGTCGAAGTCGAAGTCGGCGGTCTTCATGGAGCGGGGCAGAGGCCACGGGGATGCGGCGGGGTCAAGGCGGAGCAAGCTCGGCCGTGAACCGGACGCCTGGCGGCGGGTTGGGCGGAGCATGAGAACCCCGAACCTGCTTCCCTCCGCCCTGATCGGCGCCGTCGCCAGCGCCCGCTCGATGACGCCGATGGCCGCCCTGGCCGCCGCCCACGTCGCCGGACGGGAGACGCCGGGCCGGCTGCGTCTGCTGACCCATCCGCTGTTCACCGCCGGCGCCCTGGCGATGGGCGTGGGAGAACTGCTGGGCGACAAGATGAGGTCGGCGCCGGACCGGACCGTCTTCCTCGGCCTGCTGGCCCGGGTGATGAGCGCCGGCATCGCGGGCGGGGCGCTGGCGCCGCGCGGGCGGGAAAGGACGGGGGCCGGCCTCGCCGTCGCGACCGCCGTGCCGCTGGCCTACGCCACGCTCGCCGGGCGCAAGCGCGCCATGCGGGCGATCGGCCAGACCAGGAGCGGACTGATCGAGGACGCCCTGATCGTCGGCGCCGGCGCGGCGGTGGTGGCCTGGGCGGTGGACCGCGGCCGCTGATCGCGCGTTGACCGGGGGGCGCGGAAGCTGCAAACCCCGCCCATGCTGCAGAACCTCGAAACCCTCGCGCGCGACGCCCGGTCGTGGCCGTTCGAACAGGCCCGGAATCTTCTGAACCACGTTCTGAAGAAGCGGCTGTCCGACGCCGAGCGCGACGCGGCGAAGCTGCTGATCGACGCCGGCAAGGCGGACGAGGCGCTGGCGACCTTCGAGGCGCTGCAGAAGGCGGTGGTTCTGGAGACCGGCTACGGCCCGTCGGGCCTGCCGCACATGGGCACCTTCGGCGAGGTGGCGCGCACCACCATGGTGCGCAACGCCTTCCGGGCCCTGACGGGTGACCACTGGCCGACCCGGCTGGTGGCCTTCTCGGACGACATGGACGGCCTTCGCAAGGTGCCGGAGGGGATTCCGAACCCGGAAATCCTGCGGGAGGACCTGCACAAGCCGCTGACCGTGGTGCGCGATCCGTTCGGCACGCACGACAGCTTCGGGGCGCACAACAATGCCCGCTTGCGCGCCTTCCTCGACGGCTTCGGCTTCGACTACGAATTCCTGTCCTCGACCGAGCAGTACCGCTCGGGCCGGTTCGACGAGGTGCTGCTGCGCCTGCTCGAGCGGTTCGACGCGGTGCAGGCGATCATGCTGCCGACCCTCGGCGAGGAGCGGCGGGCGACCTATTCGCCCTTCCTGCCGATCAGCCCGGTCACCGGCCACGTGCTGCAGGTGCCGACTCTGGAGCGGAACGTCGCCAAGGGCACCATCGTGTTCGACGATCCGGCCGGCGGGCGGACCGAGGTCCCGGTTACCGGCGGTCATGTGAAGCTGCAGTGGAAGCCCGACTGGGCCATGCGCTGGACGGCGCTGGACGTCGACTACGAGATGTCGGGCAAGGACCTGATCGAGAGCGTGCGCGAGAGCTCCAAGGTCTGCCGGGCGCTGGGCGGCGCCCCGCCGGAGGGCTTCAACTACGAGCTCTTCCTCGACGTCGAGGGCAAGAAGATCTCCAAGTCCAAGGGCAACGGCCTGACCATGGAGGAGTGGCTGCGCTACGGCACGCCCGAGAGCCTGTCGTGGTACATGTTCCAGTCGCCGAAGTCGGCCAAGAGCCTGCACTTCAACGTCATTCCGCGCGCCATCGACGACTACCTGGCCTTCATCGAGGCCTACAAGACCCAGGAGCCGGCCAAGCGGATCGACAACGCCGTGTGGTCGATCCACGCCGGGAGCCCGCCCGGCCACACCTCGCCGGTGTCGTTCGCCCTGCTGCTGAACCTCGTCGGCGTGGCCAATGCGTCGAACAAGGCGCAGCTGTGGGCCTATTTCGCCCGCTACCTGCCGGAGGCGACGCCCGAGAACGAGCCGCTGCTGGACCAGCTGATGGACCGGGCGCTGAACTACTACGAGGACTTCGTGAAGCCGACGAAGGCCTACCGTCTGCCTGACGCCAGGGAGCAGGCCGCGCTGGAGGATCTGGCCGGGCGGCTCAAGGCGCTGCCGGCCGACACCACCGACGGCGAGACGATCCAGAACGAGGTCTATGCGGTCGGCAAGGAACATGGATTCGAGCCGCTGCGGGCCTGGTTCCAGGGGCTGTACGAGGTTCTGCTGGGCCAGTCGCAGGGGCCGCGCTTCGGCTCGTTCGCGGCCATTTACGGCCTGCCGAAGACCATAGAGCTGATCGAGGCCGGGGCGCGCGGAGAGCTGGCCGCCTGAGGCCTGCACGCCGCGCGCGGTAACGTACATGAACGCCGGATAACGGCCGGGCTCCGGGAGCCTTCAGACTGTTCCGCGCATTCTGCCCGTCATCGACCAACTCGATGACAGGAGCAGAGCCATGTCGACCAAGAACAAGAAGATCACCGTCGCCCTCGCCGCCGCCGCCAGCCTCGGGCTGCTGGCCCCCGCGGCCCTGCCGACCGCCGCGGCGGCCCAGCAGGCCAACGGCATCACCAATTGCGACGCCCCGGGCGGCCGCCAGCGCGTCGGCGCGGCCATCGGCGCTGTCCTGGGCGGCATCGTCGGCTCGAACCTCGCCCGCAACGAGCGCACCCTCGGCACCGTCGTCGGCGCCGGCGCCGGCGCGGCGGCCGGTTCCTACATCGGCTGCAACCAGCAGCGCGCCCGCGCCGCCAGTGTGCAGGGTTCGGCCCAATATCGCGCCACCTCGAACCTGCGCATCCGCTCGGGCCCCGGCACCGGCTACCGCCAGGTCGGCAGCTTGTCGGCCGGCCAGCCGTTCACGGCCGTCGGCTCGCAGGGCGAATGGGTCCAGATCGCCGGCGGCGGCTGGGTCAACGCCAACTACGTCAGCGGCTACTGATCGACAGGTCATCCGCCCGGAACCGGAAAGCCGTCCCGCGAGGGGCGGCTTTTCTCGTTGCGGCGGCCGCTACTGGCTGACCCAGAGGATCCGTCCCATCCAGAGGATGTCCCGGCGCGGCACCACGCGCGGCTCATAGGCGGGATTGATCGAGGCGAGGGTGACGGACCGGGCCGTCAAGCTCGCCACCTCCTTGGCCATGGTCTCGCCGCCGGTGGTCCGGACCACCACCCGGTCGCCCTTGCGCACGTCGGTCGCCTCGCGATCGACGATCACCTTGTCGCCCTCGCGGTAGACCGGCGCCATGGAGTCCCCGGTGATCCGCAGGCTCAGCAGGCTGTCGCGCGGCCGCGGCAGTTCGGTCTGCTCCCACCCTTCACCCGCGGGCAGGCCGGCGTCGTCGAAGAAGCCTTCCTGACCGGCCTGGGCCATGCCGAGCAGGGGGATGACGGCCGGCTTGTCCGGCGCGTCCCGCGCCAGGGCGGCGAACTCGCCCAGCGACACTCCGCAGGCGTCGAGCACCCGGGTCAGGCTTTCCGTGGACGGCCAGCGCGGCCGCGGCGGATCACCCGGGCCGAACCGCTTGGAGGGATTGAAGGATGTGGGATCCAGCCCGGCCCGCTTCGCGAGGCCCGATGCGCTCAGCCCCTCGCGCCGGGCGAGGTGATCGACGGCTTTCCAGATCTGAGCGTGGGACAGGGGCATGGGAAGGCCATGGCGAATCGGAACGTAGGAATATCCGCCTATGGTGCGCCGGGGTCAACGCGCGCTCAGGCGAGGCTCTCGGCCCGCCGGTCCCGCCACGCCTGCCAGGTTCCGACGGCGATGCTGGCGAGAACGCCGTAGCCGGCCAGGTTGATGACCACATAGAAGGCGGCCAGCGCCGGCCGCAGGTCGACCAGGGTCAGGAGGTGGCTCATCACCACGATGGACTGGAAGCCGCAGGCCCAGACGGGCCAGGAGCGCCGGCTCTTCCAGGCCAGGGCGGCGCAGACGCCGAGGAACACCAGGTCGACGGCCAGCACCTTCCACTGGATCCCCGTCAGGGCGGTGCGGTCGTGAAGCAGCAGGGTCGCGAACACCCCCAGCAGGAAGGCCCCGGCCCCGATCCGCTCCGGCTCGTCGCCCTTGAGAAAGGCGAAGGCCGCGACGAGCGCCGCGATGGCGAAGCCGATCTGGGAGAGAGTGGTGTCGAGCATGGCGGGTTCGCTAGAGGTGGGGACCCGGCTGCTCGGCCAGCCGCGCCGCCCGCCGTTCCTGCCACGCCCAGAAGGTGCCGACAGCCATAGCGATGAGCAGACCGTAGTTGGACATGTTGTTCACCGCAGCGAACGCGTCGCTCGGGGGCCGAAGGTTCGCCACCAAGAGGACGTGGCTGGCGACGATCAATCCTTGGAACGCCGATGCCCAGATCAGCCAGGATCGACGGGAGTGCCAGCCGAGCAAGATGAGCACGCCGAGGAGGATAACGTCCAACGCCAACGCGCCTAGACGAGGAATGCTGAAGCTGCCCCCGTCCCGGATCATCACTGTCGCGATGAACACCAAAGCATAGGCGCCGGCCCCGATCCGTTCAGTCTCGTCGCCTTTCGCGAAGGCGAAAGTTACGACCAGGACGGCGGCCGCTGCAACCGCTTGGGAATAGATGGTTTCGAACACGAAATCGCCCCCACGTCCTACGTGGGGGCGACTTTGCCTGATGTTTGCCGGTCGGAGAATGCCCGCTGGCGGACATTACGCCGAATTAAGCGGCGCGCAGGTGTCCGGTGGGACGCTGCTGGCCCTGGCCTTTGTCCATGCCCCCTTCGGCATAGACCCCATAGCCCATCCGCCGGTGATCCTTCGCCAGCTCTTCGTGGCAGGCCACCATGGCCTGGCGCGCCGCGCCGAGGGCCGCGATGGCCTCGAGAGCCTTGGCCTGCGCGTCCGCGCCAACGATCGGCGAGACGTTGAGGGCCGCACGGCCGCCGATCATCGACTGAACCAGCGTGGTGGCGCGGGTGATCGCCTCGTCGAGCGCTTTTTCGCTCGCATGAAGATCGCCGGCGACGCTGGCGATGACTTGGGCCTTGTCCATGAAACCCTCCGAACTGAGTAGGTAAACAGCTCCTTAACACGGCGCCGCTTGTGCAGGTAGGGTTTTGTTAGGTGTGTTTTCCAACGATTTGTTAACCAGAGTTAGCGCCACAGGCGAGTCGTCGCCGTCGCCCCCCACCGGAGGACGGTCTCCGGGCTTGTCGAGCTGGCCCACGGCGAGACTCTCCAGACCCAGCACCCGGGCGAGGGCGGCGAGCGCGTGGTGGGTCCGGACGATGTGAGCGCGGGCGTCGGCGAGGGCGCTGAGACTGGCGGCGGCTTCGTCGAACGCCTTCTGTCCGGCGGTGGCGGACAGGGCCGCCTTGAGCCGGGCGGCGGGGAGGGCGGCCGCCAGTCCGGCCGTGTCGACCATGGCCTGGTCGATCGCCGCCTCGGCGGCGTGCAGGCGGGCCGAGAGGGCCGCGCCGATCATCAGTCTGCTCATCCTGTTGCTCCGTGGCTATCCACGGAACAAAACGTAAACACAGGTTGCGCGTGAGCGCAACTAGACGTCGTGTTCTGCGATCAGGAAGTGGGCGGCGAGGGAGGCGATGGGCTGGTCCTCGTTCTCCTGCCAGGCGCGCGCCTCGACGTGGGCGACCCGGCGGCCGGCCTTGCTGATGCGCGCCCGCGCCTTGACGTCGAGCGGCCGGCCCGAGCGGAGATAGGCCACCGTGACGTTGATCGGCCGGGGCAGGCGCAGCCGGGGATAGAGCAGGGCGACCTGGGCGACGGCGGTCAGCTCGAGCAGGGCGGCGGTGGAGCCCCCATGCAGGGCGGGCAGGAGGGGATTGCCGATCAGCCGGTCGGCGAACGGCATGATCACCGTCAGTTCGTCCCCCTCGGACTCCGTCGTCAGGCCGAGGAACCGGGCGTAGGGAATGGTGTCGAGAAGGTCGCTCACGCCTCGCCTCCCGTGCGGGATCGCAGATTGGCGCCGACCGGGCGGCCCTGGCTGGAGTCGAGCATGTAGGCGGCCTGGGCGGCGGCGACCGGATCGTCGGGATGATCCTCGAAGGCCCAGGCCCGGACGAAGGCGATCGAGCGGGTCAGGCGGTAGCAGCGCGCCTCCGCGATCAGCTCCGAGCGCGGGCGGGCCGCCCGCATGTAGTCGACGCGCAGATCGAGGGTGGCGATCGGCTCGAAGCGGTCCAGCGCCACCCAGACGGCGAGACCCCCGGCGTGGTCGAGCAGGGTGGTCACGAGGCCGCCTGCGAGCACGCCGGTGTCGGGGTCGCCCACCAGTTCCTCCCTCCACGGCGCGCGGATGCGGACACGGTCGCCGGTCAGGCTGTCGAAGGCGAAGCCCAGCGCGTGGGTGTGCGCGGATCCCGAGGCCAGCTGCGGCAGGAGGTCGACGAGGGGCGGAACGGTCATGCCCCAGCTATCATCCCGCCGGCCGGTTGAGCGCAAGCGCCCGTCGTGCGTTCCTGATGCCGTCGGGAAGGGCAGGAGGCCGGATGATCCGTTACGAGGACCTGCTCAGGCCGACCCCGGAAGGCCTGTTCTGCCCGCCGGGCGATTTCCACATCGACCCCGTCGTCCCGGTGGCCCGGGCCGTGATCACGCACGGGCATTCCGACCACGCCCGGTCCGGACACGGGACGGTGCTGGCCACGCCGCAGACCCTGGCGATCATGGCCGAACGCTACGGCGAGGATTTCGCGGGGCGGCAGGAGGCCGCGGCCTACGGTGCCCCGGTCACGCGCGACGGCGTCGAGGTGACGCTCGCGCCGGCCGGCCACGTGCTCGGTTCCGCCCAGGCGGTGATCCGGTGGCGCGGCCTGACCATGGTCGTGTCGGGCGACTACAAGCGGCGGCGGGACCCGACCTGCGCGCCCTTCGAGCCGGTCCCCTGCCATGTGTTCGTCTCGGAGGCGACCTTCGGCCTGCCGGTGTTCGTGCACCCGCCCGCGGAAGGCGAGGTGGCGCGGCTGGTGCAGTCCCTGCGTCAGTTTCCCGAGCGGGCGCATCTGGTCGGCGCCTATGCGCTGGGCAAGGCCCAGAGGGTGATCCGGCTGCTGCGCGAGGCCGGCTGGGACCGCCCGATCCATGTTCACGGAGCGCTCGAGCGGCTGAACCGGCTTTACGAGCGCGAGGGGGTGGAGCTCGGCCCCCTGGCGCCGGCGACGGGACTGCCGCCCAACAGCCTCGGCGGCGAGGTGGTGATCGCACCGCCGTCGGCGACGCAGGATCGCTGGTCGCGCCGATTTGCAGACCCGGTGCGGGCCTTCGCCTCGGGCTGGATGCTGGTGCGCGCCCGGGCGCGGCAGCGTGGCGTGGAGCTGCCGCTGGTGCTGTCCGACCACGCCGACTGGCCGGAGCTGACCGCCACCTTCGCCGAATTGAGGCCGGAGGAGGTGTGGATCACCCACGGGCGCGAGGAAGGGCTGCTGCGCTGGTGCGAGCTGAACGGACAGGCGGCGCGGGCGCTGCGGCTGGTCGGCTACGATGAGGAGGACGAGGAGGCGGGCCCCGCCGGGGAGGATCAGGCCACCGAGCGGCCCTGAGCGGCGACCGGCGCCTCGGCCGCCTGCTCGAGCGCGGCGTTCATCGCCATCCGCAGGCGTTCGGGCTTGATCGGCTTCTCGACCACCGCGGCCATGCCGATGGCCAGATAGCGCCTCGCGTCCTCGGGGTCGGCGTTGGCGGTCAGGGCGACGATCGGGATGGCGCTTTCCGGACCGGGCAGGGCCCGGATGGCCTGGGTCGCCTGGACCCCGTCCATGCGCGGCATCTTGATGTCCATCAGCACAAGGTCGAAACGCCGGTCCTTGACGCATTCGACCGCCTCGACCCCGTCCTCGGCGGTTTCGGAGGTGCAGCCGAACATCTCGCAGAGGGCCTGGGCCACGACCCGGTTGGTGGCGTTGTCGTCGACGATCAGGACGTGCGGGCTGTGCTGCAGGTCGAGATCAGGCAGTTCCTCGACATTGGAGGCCGCCGCCTCGACCGTTTCGACCAGGGGCGCCTCCAGCGTGAAGCTGAACGTTGCGCCGCGGCCGCGGTTGTTCTCGACCCGGATCCGGCCGCCCATGCGGTCGACGATCTGGCGACAGATTGACAGGCCCAGCCCCGCGCCGTCGGCGCCCGAGTCGTGCACGAAGGGTTCGAAGATCATGTCGACCCGCTCGGGGTCGAGGCCGGGACCGTCGTCGCGGACGCGGGCTTCGAGACGGATACGGTCACCGGCGGCGGTGGCCTTGAGGCCGGCCTCCACCATCCCGTTGCGGGCGAACTTCAGCGCGTTGCCGACCAGGTTGTCGAACACCTGGGCCAGACGGCGGGCGTCGATCAGGGCGGCGAGTTCGGTGTCGCCCTCGTAGCTGACCATCAGGTTGACGTTGTCCTGGGCCGCGCGGGGGGCCCAGGTGGCCTGGACCTCGTCCATCAGCGCCCGCAGCGGAGTGGCTTCGGGAGCCAGCTCCAGCTCGCCGGCCTCGGCGCGCGCGAGGTCGAGAGCGTCCTGCAGGATGCGCAGGAGGGTCTCGGAGGACTCCATGATGGTCGCCACGTGGGCCTGCGCCTGCCGGTTCAGGGGCTGACGGCGCAGGAGGTCGGCGACGGCCAGCACGCCGTTCATCGGCGTGCGCAGCTCGTGGGTCATGACCGCCATGAATTCGGCCTTGGAGCGGGCGGCGGCGACGGCCTGCATGCGGCCGTCGGCGAGGGCGCGCGCCTCCTCGGCCAGCTGTTCGTTCCTTTGACGCTGATGGTCGTTCACGGCCTTGAGCAGGCCGGCGACCGTTCCGACGCCCTGGTAGCGGCCCTGCCGCGTGACGATGAACCCGCGCATCAGGGCGCCCGCGCCGCCACGGAGGAGATTGTCGCAGAAGGCGTCGATCTCGACCCCCGCCTCGACCACGGCCGGTTCGGGATCCATGACGTGAAGGGCGGGGCGGTGAGCGTAGGCGGCGTAGCCGAAGGCCCCGGCGATCTTGAGCAGGAAATCGTGCCGCTCGATCAGGCCGACGGGCCGATCGTTCTCCACGACCGGAATGACGAGCGTGTCCGGCTCGCTGACGAAGCGCGCGAAGACCTCGCTGCCGGGCGTCTCCGGTGCGATAGCCTCGGCGCGTTCGGTTAGGACTTCGATCGTCGGCATACTGGCCGGCACTCCACTGGGTCGGGACCGACCTTGGCTGCGAACGGTTTTCGGAAGCGTTAAGGCCAGCTTCGCCGTTTCGTCGTGCTTTTTGCGCCGAGGGGGAGGGTGGTGTAGAAGGCCGGCCCGTATCCAGACGGCTTCACCTTCCTGTCCATGCGCGCGGCCGGCGGCCGACCGCAGGTTTGTCATGAGCGAAATCGGCCAAGCCCCTGAAAAATCGGCGCTCGTCCTGTTCTCGGGCGGGCAGGACAGCGCCACCTGCCTGGCCTGGGCGCTGGACCGGTTCGCGCGCGTGGAGACGGTCGGCTTCGACTACGGCCAGAGGCACGCCGTGGAGATGCAGGCCCGGCTGGAGGTGCGCGCCGGGATGGCCGGGCTACGTCAGGACTGGGCGGAACGGCTCGGACCGGACCATGTCGTCGACCTGACCGGCTATGGCCGCATCGCCGAAAGCGCCCTGACCGCCGAGCGCGCCATCGAACTGGACGCGCGGGGCCTGCCGACGACCTTCGTGCCCGGGCGCAACCTCGTGTTCCTCACCGTCGCTGCCGCGCTGGCGGACCGCGGGGGACTGGACGTGCTGGTCGGCGGCATGTGCGAGACCGATTATTCCGGCTATCCCGACTGCCGCCGCGACACGATCGAGGCCATGGCCCGGGCGCTCAGCCTCGGACTGGACCGCCCGGTGGTCATCGAGACGCCGCTGATGGCGCTGACCAAGTCGGAGACCTGGGCGTTGGCCGAGCGGATCGGCGGTCCGGCGCTTGTCGACCTGATCGTCGAGGCCTCGCACACCTGCTACCTCGGCGACCGCGAGCACCGCCACGCCTGGGGCTACGGCTGCGGCGACTGCCCCGCCTGCGAGCTGCGCGCCGCCGGCTACGGCGAATGGGTGGCGCGGCCATGAGCTACGCGGCCAAGGAAGTGTTCCTGACGGTGCAGGGGGAGGGCGGTCAGGCCGGCCGCCCGGCCGTCTTCCTGCGCTTCGCCGGCTGCAATCTGTGGAACGGGCTGGAGCGGGACCGGGCGGCAGCCGTGTGCAGTTTCTGCGACACCGACTTCGTCGGGACCGACGGCGACGGCGGCGGCAAGTTCGCGACCGCCGAGGCCCTGGCCGACCACGTGGCCGCCCTGTGGCGGGGCCGGGAGGGCGACCCGAAGCTGGTCGTCTGCACTGGCGGCGAGCCCCTGCTGCAGCTCGACGCGGCGCTGATCGACGCGCTGCACGCACGCGGGTTCGAGATCGCCGTCGAATCCAATGGCACGATCGCCGCGCCGGCGGGCCTCGACTGGATCTGCGTCAGCCCCAAGGCCGATGCGCCGGTGGTGCAGACCTCCGGGCAGGAGCTGAAGCTGGTCTTCCCGCAGCCGCTGGCCTTGCCCGAGCGGTTCGAACATCTCGCGTTCGAGCGGTTCTGGCTGCAGCCCATGGACGGCCCCGACCGCGAGGCCAACACGGCCGCGGCGATCGACTACTGCCTCGCCCACCCCAAATGGCGCCTCAGCGTCCAGACCCACAAGTACATCGGCGTCCGCTAATGCCCGTCTTCGAGATCACCAAACAGGCCACGTTCGACGCGGCCCATCACTTTCCGAACGAGCCGGAGGGCAGCATCTACCGGCGGGTGCACGGACATTCGTTCACGGTCGAGGCGACCGTGCGCTCGGAAACGCTGGACGCGGAGCATGGTTGGGTCGCCGATCTGGGCGCGCTCGATCGCGCCCTGCGCGCGGCCGCCGAGGAGCTCGATCACGGCATGCTGAACGAGAAGCCGGGCCTGGAGCTGCCGTCGCTGGAGAACCTGTGCCTGTGGTTCGCGAACCGGCTGAAGCCGGACTGGCCGGGATTGTGCCGGATCCAGGTGGCGCGGCCGACGATCAACGAACGCTGCGTACTGACACTGTGATCGCGATCCGCCCGTACTGTGAGAGCGACGCCGGGGCGCTGGCGAAGGTTTTCGAGCGGGCGGTGCGCGGCCACGCCGCGCCCGCCGACGCCCCCGCG
>JAFAEC010000223.1 GCA_023424215.1 Pseudomonadota bacterium | reverse complement strand
GGCGGGGGGAAGGAAGCTGCGGCTTTCGTCGACGGAACGGCTCCGCCGTCCCGTCTCCACCCCTCCACCATGCTTCGCCCTGTGGGCTTCGCAGGGTCCCCCTCCCCCACGATTTGGGGAGGAGAGGGGGCCCGGCTCAGGCGCGTGGGTGGCCGCGGGCGCCGTCGCCGGGCCGGTCGCCGGCGCGGCGGCGCAGGATGTCGGACCAGTGGTCGGCCAGAACCAGCAGGGCCTGGCGGCGCTCGGGGTCTTCCTCCGGCACCGCGTCTCCGATCAGGTCCGAGAGCTCCCGGCGGATCTCTTCGAACGACTTGCTCATGCGGAAACAAGGCGTTGGGGCGAAGGAGGTTTCAGCGGAGCGGGAGATTTACCGGCTGTCGGCGCGGGGCGCGACGGCGGCGGCGAGGGTCAGTGCAGGCGGCCCGGCGGCGGGGCGGGAGCCTCGGACGCGGGTCCGGCCGACAGGTCGTCCGCGGGGTTGGACGCGATCGGCACGAGGCGCTCGCCGGCGTACTGACCGCTCGGGGTCCGGAGCGCCAGCACCAGGGTGCAGCCCTTGTCGGTCCAGCGGATGGAGAGGCGTCGGCGGCGGATCATTCGGGCGCCTTCGGACGGGCCGCGCCCCGGTCGGCCGGCTCCCGCCAGATCGAGCTGCGGCGGCCGGCGGCGGAGCGGAGCTTCTGCTCCAGCCCGTCGTCGAGGGCCCGGTAGAGGGCCGCGCGGGCCGCATGGAAGGCCTCGTCCGCGGTGGTCTCGACGCCGGAGGCGAGGGGCTCGATGCCGTCGCCGGTCAGACGCCACTCCCAGCGGTCGGCTCCGGCCGACAGTTCGATCCTCAGCGGCCAGGTCGGGCCGACGCCATGGCCGTGCGCCCCGAGGGAGCGCGACAGGGTCGGGCCGCGGCCGAACAGGCCTGTCCGCGGGGCTGACGACGCGTCGCGGCCTGTCGCGTGGGGTGCAGGCGCCTTCGACATCAGGGCACCCGGTACTGGTGGACGTTGAAGAGCAGCTCCTCGCGACAGCTGACGCCCATCTTGGCGTAGATGCGCCGGATGTGGGTGCGAACCGTCTCGATGCTGATGCCGGCGAGGCGGCCGATCTGCTCGGCGGGATTGCCGCCGCGGAGCAGGCGCAGGACGCGGGCCTCGGTCGGGGTCAGGCCCCACAGGGCGGCGACGTCCGGCTCGGCGAAGCGGTCGCGGTGGCCGGAGTCATAGGCGAACAGCAGGGCCGCCGGCTGTCCGGAGCGCTCGCGCAGCCGCGCCTTGCGCAGCAGCACCGGCGGCGCGCCGTCGGACGCGGGCATCAGCCAGCAGTCGTCCGCCGCCTCGCCGCTCACGAAGGCGGCGAGGTCCGGCCGCAGCCGCCTGTCCGCGGCGGACAGGCGGCCGCCGGCGCGGGTCAGCGCCTCGCCGCTGGACAGGAACTCGTCGGCCCGATTGTTTGTCCAGAGCAGGGCTCCGTCGGGGGTTCCGATCAGCATCGCGGGGTAGGCCAGGCCTTCCAGCCAGGTCATGGCGAGGGCGCCGATCCGGTCGGGACCGGCGTGAACGGCGCTCGCCGCACCCGCGCGACATTGCGTCGCCGGATCGATCGAGACGCACCCCGATTCCATTGCCCCGCCCCCTCAAAGGGTTCCCCAAATATGGTGACGCACACGTCGGCCGCCGCGCCATGAACCGCTGTGCCAATTGGGAGCACAACCATACAATGTTCGGTGAACTGATCATTGGGGTTGCGCGCGCCCACTGCTAAGCTCTGTCTGTGAAAGCAAAAACGCGAACAGGTCGGGTTCGTCGGCTGAGCGCGCGCCGGCTCGCCCGGGCGACGATCATGCGCGGCAGGCGGGTATCCGGCCTGAAGCCGGTCCGATGAGCCAGTCGTTCGAATTCGACAGCCGGCTGCTTCCGCCCGACGAGGCGTTCGAGGCCTATCGACGACTCTACGCCGGGGGATCCGACGTGGAGCAGGTCGGGCCGTTCGAGGCCCGTGTCCGGTCTCTCAGCCTGGACGGCCTCGTTCTTTTCGAACGGTACATCGACGGCGTCAGCCACAGCCGAACAGCGCGGGCCGGTCGGGACCAGTTCCGCCATTTCGCGCTGCACCTCGTGCGGGACGGCGAACTGAGGGGGAGCAGCGAGAGCGGCTTCGAGGTGGCGCGGGCCGGAGACCTGGTGGTGGCCGACACCCGTCGCCGGTCCCGGACCGAGGCGTTCAGGCTGCACGTGCTGTCCGCCAGCATTCCGCGCGGAGCGCTCATCTCGGCCTCCGGCGGCTCCGACCGCCTGCACGGGCTGGTCGCCAGCGCGCCGCATACGGCCGTGCTGGACGACTTCATGGGTTCCTGCCTGCGTCACGGCGACGCGATCCAGCCGGAGCGGCGCGCCGCCCTCATCTCGGCCTTCGTCGAGGTCCTCGCGACGACGCTGGGGCGGGATCCGGGGTCGGCGGTGGCGACGGATCGACGTCGCACGGAGATGCTGCAGCGGGAGGCGGCGGTGCGCTACATCAAGGCCAACCTGGCCGACCGCAACCTGAACGCCGAGGCGATCGCGGGGGCGATCGGGATGTCGCGCCGCAGCCTGTACCGCGTGTTTGAACAGAGCGGCGGCGTGGCGCAGGTGATCATGGACGCGCGGCTGGACGCCGTGCGGGACGCGCTGGAGGACGGATCGCGCGAACCGCTGACGGCCCTCGCGGCGACCTATGGCTTCAGCGACGAGAGCCACCTGTCCCGACGCTTCCGCTCGGCCAATGGCGAGTCGATCAGCGAGTTCCGCAAGCGCGTGTCAGCGGACGGACCTGCCGATCGGGGTTCGCGCCAGCTGGAGGGCTGGGTCAGATCCGTGCGCTGAGGCCCCGCGGTCCAGGCCCCCGTCCGAGGGGGGCGACGCGGATGCGGCGAGAAAAAAACGCGAGAGCGGCGCCATTGTGGCCAGCCAAATCGCTGTTCCGGCAGAAAATATCCTGTCAACACAAGCCGCTATCGGAATGGCTAATCAATATTGGGGTTGAATTAAGGCATTATTACCACTTTTGTGAGTCGCCGATGGGGGCGGGAAACCTGCGTCCGATGCGCGTGAGGGTATCATGGCTAGCGTCGACGAATCCTGGATGCGAAGCCGGTCGACGTGGGCTGTTCAGAGCCTTCCGCGATCGTCCGGGGGGGGTGCGGGGGCGACCGTCCAGCGGAGCTTGCAGGTCAGACCCGGAGGGCAGCGCTTGAGCGCGGGCAGGGTCGGCGAGGCCTGGTACAGGCTGGATCCGTCTCCGCTGTTCGTCGTCGACGGCGACGGGCGGCTGCTGTCGGCCAACCCGGCGGGCGTCAAGGCCCTGGACAGCGGACAGTTGATCTCGAACGGGGCCGGCGTGCTGAGCTTCGGATCGTCCGAGAGCGACACCGCCTTTCTCGCCGGCGTGCGCGCCGTGGCCGGCAAGGGCACGCGCTCGCGGCTGGTGCTGCGGCAGAGGCATGGCGGCTGGGTCGCGGCGGGACTGCACGGGGCCCCGGACGAGGCGCTCGTCATCGTGGCCCTGAAGGAGGAGCTGGCTCCGACGCCCGAGGCCATGTCGGCCATCGGCGTCGCCTTCCGGCTAACCGCGGCCGAACTGGATGTGCTGCACTGTCTGCTGAGCGGACAGTGCCCCAAGACGGTGGCCATCCACCTGAGCATCTCGGAGCACACGGTGCGCGCCCACCTGCGGAGTCTGTACGCAAAGATGAACGCGCGCGGCCTGAACAGCGTGATCCGACTGTCCTGCACATTTCTGTAACCAGTGTAATAGTCAGTATCGATACTGCAAGATGGCAGATCAACCGGGGGATGTTAGAGCGATTCGGGACTGATAACCAGTAGATATCAAGCAGACAGCTTGGTGCGGGTCGGCATTCAACAGATCGAATGCGCCGTTAAATCTCTGGAGGATCCAATGCGTCATCTCATGCTCAGCGCGGCCGCGGCCGCCATGCTCCTGGTCCCGGCCGCTGCTTCGCAGGCCCAGGACGCCCAGCTGGTCGTCACCACCACGGTCGAGAACTACTGTTCAATCGGCCTGGCCAATGTGGCCGGCAGCAACGTCGCCGTGGCCAACGGCGTGCGCCAGAAGGTCACCACCCTGCGGATGTCCTGCAACTCGCCGAGCGGCGCGCAGCTGACCTCCACCGCGGTGAACGGCGACCTGAAGTCGGCCGGCGGCGTCCTGATCAACTACGACTGGGAGCTGGTGGTCCCCGCGATCGCGTCCCTCGGCTTCGCCCCGCAGGACACCTTCCCCTCCAACTGGCAGGTGGTCACCAACTCGGGCGGCTACAGCGAGGCCCTGGCGGACGGCATCTTCGCCGACCTGTTCCTGAACCTCTGCTACAGCGTGCCGGGCGGCGCCGGCCTGGGCGGCACCCAGGGCGATCCGACCAACCCCGGCTCGAGCGGCTGCGCCAACGCCCCGTCCGGCCCGGGCGCCGCGGAAGCTCCGGCGGGCACCTATTCGGAGACCTTCAAGTTCGATCTCGATCCGGCCTGATCCGCCGGCGCCAAGGGGCCGCACCTCCCGGGGCGGCCCCGACCCGGCTTCGGTCGGGACGTGGAATTCTTTGGGGGAATCGCCATGCGTATGAATCGACTGATCGCCGTCGCGGCCGCCAGCCTCCTGTGCTGGGCCAGCGTGCAACCGGCGATGGCCATCGACGTCAATCCGATGGTCAAGCACATCACGCCGTCGGGGACCAATTCGGGCTACCGGCTCAGCATCCGCAACACCGACGACCAGCCGATCACCGTCGAGATCCAGGCCTTCATGATGGAGGTCGACGAGAACGGCCAACGCTCGCTGAGCGAGGAGGTCGACGACCTGGCGATCTTTCCGCCGCAGTCGGTCATCCCGCCCAACCGGGAGCAGGTCGTCCAGGTGCGCTACGTGGGCGCGCCGGACGTGGGGCCGCGCATGTATCTGGTGCGGGTCGCGCAGTTGCCGATCGTCTTCGAGACCGAGGGCGGCAGTCCTTCCGGCGCGGCGATCCAGGTGGCCTTCAACGTCAACACCCACGTGCTTCTGGCCCCGGCCAGCGCGCGGCCGGACCTGCGCATCGTGTCGACGCGCACGGCCGAGAACGGCGACGTGCTGATCAGCGCGGAGAACCGGGGCGACGGCTTCGCGTCCCTGCGCGAGGCCCGTTACGTGGTGACCGGGTCCGGCCGGGAGGTCGAGGTCCGGGCCGAGGACGTGGATGTCGGACAGGTGAGCACCCTGCCCGGAGGGGCCCGGCGCAACATCCGTATTCCGGCTGCGCTGGTCCCGGGGGTCGGGACGGACGTCACGGCCTCTATCGAGTTGAGCTAGGCGGGTTGCTGTGTCTGGCCCCCCAACTGGGCGCCGCCCCCGCCCAGGCGCCGCCAGCCGCCGCCGCGCAGGCGCAATCATGTGCCTCGGCGGCGGGCTGGCGGTTGTCTCGAGCGGCAACGCCCTCGGCTACGCCCCGGACATCCCGGCTCCCGACGAGCCGATGAGGACAGCCGGCGGGCGCTATGCGCACGTCGCCGTGTTCGACCGGGCCGCGCCTCCGGATCCCATGCCGCGGGCGGAGGACGCGCCGCCCGGGGAGGCGGCGGCGACCGGCGAGGCTCCCCCCCCTGTCGAGGCTGTTCCGGACGACCGGGCCCGGGACGATCCGCGCGTGGCCATGGCGGCCTCGTCCGACCCGCCGCCCCCGCAGGACCAGGCGCCGGTGACGCGACCGACCCCGGTGCTGGTCCCGATCCAGGGGCCGCTGCTTCTCGATGGCCGCTACCTGGGCGACATCAGCGGCGCGGTGGCCGGCGACGGCGACGGCATGGTCGACGCCGCTCGCCTGATGGACCTGCTGGAGCCGATGGTCAGCCCCGAACTGCGCGACGACCTGAACGCGCGGATCGCCGGCCGCGAGCGGGTCGCCCTGGCGGACCTGGGCACCGAGGGGTTCAGCCTGAGTTTCGATCCGCTGTCGCTGAGCTTCGAGGCGACGCTCGCCCCGACCGCCCGGGCCCGACGGCATGTCAGCTTCGGGGACCCCGATGCGGTCGATCCCGCCAGTTTCGACCGGCCGGCGAGGTTCGCCGCCGGGGCCAACTTCACCCTCGCCCAGCGATTTTCGCACCAGGACGACAGCTTCTCGCCGCTTCAGGCCGGGGTCGACGTGTTCGCCAACTGGGGCGGCTTCGAGGGGGTCACCCTGACCGCCGGCGCCGACTACGACGGCTCGTCTCCCGACGACAAGTGGAGGCGCCGCGAAGTGCGCCTGACCAAGGACATCTTCGCTTCGGCGGTCCGCCTGACGGCCGGAGAGTTCTCGCCGCCGGTGGAGAGCTTCCAGGGATCCCGGCGCTTCCTGGGGGTGTCGGCGGCCCGGGCCTATTCGACCATCCGGCCGTTCCAGAACATCCGCCCGTCCGGCCGGCGCGAGTTCATTCTGGACCGCCCGTCCTTCGTCGAGGTGGAGGTGAACGGGGTGGTGGTCGAGCGGCTGCAGCTGGACGCCGGGCCGTATTCGCTGGCCGACTTCCCGTTCGCCCAGGGGCCGAACATCGTCCGGCTGCTGGTCGAGGACGACACCGGGCGGCGGGAGATCGCGATCTTCGACCTGTTCGGCGGCTCGGGCCTGCTGGACCCCGGGGTGGTCGACTTCGGCGTGTCGGCAGGCTTCCTCGAGGAGGGTGGGGAGCTGGAATACGGCTCGACGCCGGCCTTCTCGGGTTTCATGCGCCGGGGGCTGAGCGACGTCCTGACGGTGGGGGCCAACGCCCAGCTGACCGACGAGCGGGTGCAGGCCGGCGCGCTGGCGACCTGGGGCGCGCCCTTCGGCCTGGTGCAGGTGTCGGCGGCGGCGAGCCACGGCGGGCCGGAGAGCCGCACCGGGGTGGCGACGGCGATCGACTATCTGCGCGAGGCGGTGATCTTCGACGAGATCGACGCCCGTTTCATCCTGTCGCTGCAGGCCACGAGCCGGCATTTCCAATCGGCCTTCGCCGAGGGGGCGCTGAACCGCGAGCGGTGGCGGGCGGCGGCGCAGTCGGTGCTGCGCTGGCGCGACTATTCGCTGAACTTCGGCGGGGCCTTCGCCCGGGGGCGGGACGGGCATCCCGACCAGACCGACCTGTCGCTGGCGGTGGGGCGGAGCTTCGAGCGGTTCGCGGTCAACCTGAGCCTCGGATGGCGCTCGTTCAGCGACAACCGGCCGGACGAGTCGCGGCTGGGCCTGTCGCTGACGGCGCGGTTCGGGGACCGTTGGACGGGGGCGGCGCGCTACGAGCGGCAGGACGACAGCCGCGAGATCAGCCTGTCGCGCGCCCCGACGGGGCGGCTGAACGACATCAGCGGGACGGTGCGGCTGGCCGAGGACCGCAACCAGCAGTCGCTGGCCGCCGACCTGCGCTACATCAACAACCGCTTCGACGCCCAGCTGGTCACCAACCGCCTGGTGCGGACCGAGCCGGGCGGGCAGACCACCCAGGAGTCGCTGTGGCGGGTGACCTCCTTCCTTGGCTACGCCGACGGGACGCTCGCCCTGGGGCGCCAGTCGACCGAGGGCTTCGTCATCGCCAGCCGACACCCGACCCTGAGAGACGCGTCGCTGGCGCTGACGGACGGGGGCGGGCAGGCGGTCGCGCGCGCCGGCTGGTTCGGCCCGGCCCTGGCGCCGATCAGCCGGGCGTACGGGATCAACCGCTTCGTGGTCGCGGTCGAGCCACTGCCGCCGGGCTACGACCTGGGGGCCGGCGTGCTGTCGACCTTCCCCGGCTTCGGCAGCGGCTACCGCATGGTCGTCGGCAGCGACGCGTCCCGCACCGCGATCGGCGTGCTGTCGGACACGCAGGGGCCCATGGCCCTGATCAGCGGGCTGATCCAGGCCGTGGACGGCGATCCCGCCGGGGAGCCGCGGCCGTTCTTCACCAACCGCGCGGGCCGTTTTGTGGGCGACGGCCTGGCCCCCGGCCGCTACCGGATGATCGTGCGGGGCCAGCCCGTCGGCGAGTTCACCATCCGGGAAGATCAGGAAGGAGTCGTCGATGTCGGCGAAATTCGCACACCTGCGCCCTAGCATCGCGGTCGTGGCGGCGGGGCTCGCCCTGGTTCTGGGCCTGGCCTCGCCGGCCACGGCCTGCGACCTGGTGGTGGAAGCGCCCGAAGCGGTGCGCATCGAATACGATCCGTTCGCCATCGGCGCGTCGAGCGGGCCGCTGGACGTGCAGGTCGAGAACCGCTCCGAGACGGACTGCGAGCTGCGTCTGCGGTTGATCGACGACCTCGACGAGCCCCGGCCGGCGATCGAACTGGGCGGGGCGACGGTGGAGTTCCGCCCGCGCGAGACCTCCGGATTGCTGCGACGGGATCTGGAGCCGGGCGTCTTCCTGCTGGGAGTCCCGGGCAAGCAGACGGTTCGCGCCGAGATCGACGCCCTGGTCGTGCACAATGCGGTGGTGGAGGCCGGCGATCACCTGGCCGACCTGCGCCTCGCCGTCGAGGGGCCGGACGGGGCGACGCTCGTCCCGGCTCTCCGGCTGCGCGTCATCCTGCGCTCGGCGCCGCGCGCCCAGGTCAACATCGCGGGGTCGGCCGGGGCCTTCGGCTCGGGCTCGTCGGTCGAGGTCGTCGACTTCGGCGAGGCCGTGACCGGGACGAAGAAGCGGGTCTTCGTGCAGGTGCGCGCCAATGCGGAGTCTACGCTGTCGGTCAGATCGGAGCACCGGGGCGTAATGCGGCACGTGGAGATGGGCGAGGCGGGGACGGTGGTCGGCTACATGCTCGAGCTGGACGGCGAGCCCGTCGACCTGTCGCGGAACTGGACGCGGCTGGTCGATCCGCCGCGCACCCTCGCCGGGGTCTCCCTGCCGCTGGACTTCACCCTGGGGTCGGTCACCGGGCAGATGTCCGGGCGATACGAGGACCTGCTGACCATCGACGTCTGGCCCAACTAGCCGGGACCCGGCGCGACGAACGGAGGCGGCCATGTGGAGGTTCATCCGGCGGCTCGCCCGTCAGCTGAGGTGCCGGCGCCACCGCTGGCGTCCGCTCCGCCACCGCCCCGGCGAGGAGTTCTGCGACCTGTGCGGCGCCCGCCGCAGCCTGAAGGGTCGGTGGGCGGAGTGAGGGCGGTCGGACATTAAATCGCAGACAGGTGCATCCGGGCGGCGTCGTCCTGGCCTCCAGCGGCCACAAGCTGCCGGAAAGCCCGACCATGAAAGCCAGAGTCCTCGCCCTGATCCTCGCCGCCCTCGCCGGAGCCGGAGCCTCTGCCGCCTCAGCCCAGGACGCGAGGGCGGCCGCGAGCCGTTTTGATCCGCGCGAGTACCAGGCGCGCGTGCACGGGGAGAAGACCCGGGTGCTGGTGCTGGGGTCCCCGCACCTGTCGGGGGCGCCGGCGGACTTCGACGCGGCGGCGCTGGAGCCGCTGCTGGCCCGGCTGGAAGCGTTCGCTCCCGACGTCATCGCCATCGAGAACCTGTCGGGCGAGAGCCTGCACGCCCTGCGCGCCTATGACGGGGTCTACCAGAGCACGGCCGACGACTACGGCCGGCTGGCCTTCGTGCTGGCGGCGCTGGCGCGGGCGGGCACGGGGCTGGACCTGCCCGAGGCCGAGGCCGAGGCGCGGCGGCTTCTGGCCGACTGGCCGGAGGCGCCGACCCCGGCGCAGCGGCGCCGGCTGGCGGCGGTGTTCGCGGCGGCGGGCGATCCGAACTCGGCGCTGGTGCAGTGGTGGCGGCTGGATCCGGCCGAGCGGAAGGCGGAAGACGGGGTGCGCCAGCCGCTGGTCGACCAGCTGGAGGCCTACGCCGCGCGCCGCAACGAGAGCCATCTGATCGGGGCCCGGCTGGCGGCGCGGCTGGGGCTGGAGCGGGTGTATCCGGTCGACGATCACGCCGGCGACGACGCGATGCTGGCCCGCATCGAGCCGCTGACGGCCTGGTTCTCGCGCCCGGAGTTCGAGGCCCTGCGCGACAATCCCTACTTCGCCCGGCTGGCGGGCGCCGCCGGGCGGCTCACCACCCCCGGGCAGGTGATGGAGACCTATCGCGACCTGAACTCGGCGGAGGCTGGACGCACCGACGCCGACCTGCAGTGGCTGATCATGCTGGACCGGCCGTCGGACGGGAACATCGCCCGCGCCCGGATGGCCGAGTGGGAGGCGCGCAACCTGCGCCAGGTCGCCCACATCCGCGAGGCCTCGCTGGAGGCGCCGGGCGGGCGGGTGCTGGTCATCGTCGGCTCGGCGCACAAGCCGTGGTTCGACGCCTACCTGGGCCTGATGACCGACGTGGAGGTGGTCGACGCGGACGCCGTGCTGCGCTGACAGCCGGCGCTCCGGCGAGGGGCGCGAGGCGGGACGGCAATTGCGCCCGCTCGCGAACTCGGACATGAGCCGCGCATGCGCGCGCCTCGTCAGACAAAGATCTTGCTGCCTCTCGCCCTGTGCGGGGGAATTGTCTCCGGGGGCGAGGCGCGGGCCCAGGCCGCGGACGAGCCGGCGACGCAGCTGGACGAGGTGGTCGTCACGGGCTCGCTGATCCCGCGCGCCAACGCCACCTCGCCGGTGGAGACGCTGGGGCGGGCGGAGCTGGAGCGGCGCGCCGTGCTGGACGCCTCGGCGCTGCCGTCGCTGTCCCCGGCCAACTCGGGCTCGGAGTGGCAGGTCGACCAGCTGGGCCAGCCGCAGACCTCGGGCACGTCGCAGTTCAACCTGCGCAACCTCGGCCTCGGCTCGACCCTGGTGCTGGTCGACGGGCGGCGATCGGCGGTCAGCGCGGTGGCGGCCACAGACGGCTCGACCTTCGTCGACGTCGGGACGCTGGTGCCGCTGATCGCGCTGGAGCGGATCGACATCCTCAAGGACGGGGCCTCGGCGACCTATGGCTCGGACGCGGTGGCCGGGGTGGTCAACCTGATCACCCGGCGACGGGTGGACGGGGTCGAGGCGCGGGTGCGCCATGCGGCGGCCGCCGGCACGGGCGAGACGGCGCTGGAGGCGGTCGGCGGGGGGCGCTGGCTGGGCGGCGACCTGGTGCTGGCGGGGGCGGTCTTCCACCGCGCGTCGCTGGGCAGCGACGACCGCGATTTCACCCAGGCCGCGACCTACGACTTCGCGCCGTGGGCGGCGGTGACCAGCTACGGTCAGCCGGGGTCCTACTTCCGGCCGTCCACCGGCGGCTTCGCGCCCGATCCGGACTGCGACGACCCGGCTTTCGACAAGGCCTTCCGCACCTCGGCGAGCGATCCGTTCTGCCGGCTGGACTATTCGGACTTCTTCGACCTGGCGGCCGAGGAGGATCGGGCCCAGGCGTGGGCGAGCTGGCGCGGGGCGCTGACGCCGACGGTGCAGTTGCGCCTGCAGGCCGGCTGGGCGCGGACGGAGACGACGGTGCGCCAGTCGCCGTCGCTGCCCATCCTCGCGGGATCGCCGGTCGTGCCGGCCAGCCATCCGGACAACCCGTTCGGCGAGGACGTCGGCTTCCGCGGCCGGCTGCTGGGGGCCGAGGCGGGCGCGTCGACGGCCGACTTCGCCTATGATGCGCGGCGGGCGGCGGCGGAGCTGGACGGCGGCTGGGGCGGCGGCTGGCGGTGGAACGTGGCGGCCGCGGTCAGCCGGCAGACGGCGGCCTATGACAAGCCGGACGTGATCGGCAGCGCCTTCGCCGCCGCCTTGCGCGGCCTCGGCGGGCGTGACTGCGATCCGGGCACGGGCCAGCCGGGGCAGGGCGGGTGCCTGTACTTCAACCCGTTCGGCAGCGCGCAACTGGGGACCGGAACGGCGAACCCGGCCTCGCTGATCGAGGACCTGACCGGCTCGACCGGACTGCGCGGCGCCTCGAGCCTGGCGACGCTGGACGGGCTGGTCGCCGGACCTGCTGCGGAAGGCGACTGGGGCGCGCTGGACGTCGCCGTCGGGGCGCAGGCGCGGCGTTCGGCCTTCCGTCAGGACTGGAGCGAGCTGGCCAATGCGGGCGAACTGCTGACCGCCGGCCTGTCGCCCGACTTCGGCGGTTCGCAGACGGCGGCGGCGGTGTTCGGCGAGGCGCGGCTGACACTGGGCGAGCGGCTGGAGGCCCAGCTGGGGGCCCGGTACGAGCGCGAGGCGGGGGCGGGATCGTTGAGCCCCAAGGCGGCGGCCGCCCTGCACCTGACCGACCGGCTGACCCTGCGCGCCTCCTGGGCCGAAGGGTTCCGCTCGCCGTCGGTGTTCGTGCGCGAGGGGGCGCAGGCGTCGCAGCCCTCGGTGTTCGACGGGGGAGCCTTCGTCTTCGTCAACACGGTGACGCGCGGCGATCCGGACCTGAAGCCGGAACGGTCGGAGACGTGGACGCTGGGTGCGGTGTGGCGGCCGTTCGACGGCGCGGTGGTGTCGCTGGACGGCTGGCGCTTCGACTATCGCAACCTGGTGGTGAAGGCCCCGGCCCAGCCCCTGATCGACCAGGCCCGCGCCGACGACGCGGCGGGACTGAGCGGCACCGAGGCCCAGCGGCGGGTGCGGCGCGACGCCACCGGGGCGCTGAGCCTGGTCGAGCTGGACTTCATCAACGCCGCCTCGATCGAGACCAGCGGTGTGGATCTGGCCGCGCGGCTGGACCGACGCACGCGCCGGGGACGGGTGTGGGCCTCGACCCAGTGGACCTGGGTGCACAGCTACGAGGTGCGGCTGACCGCGGACGCCCCGCCGGTCTCCGGGGTCGGTTCGACCAACCTGTCGAACATCGGCCGCTCGTTGCCGCGCCTGCGCGGCGAGGCGGAGATCGGCTGGGCCCGGGACGGCTGGTCGATCGCCGCCCTGGCGCACCACGTTTCGGGCTATCGCAACGACCGGGCGGGAATCCCCGACCCGGACATCGGCTCGCAGCTGACGTTCGATCTGGTCGGGGAGACGGCGCTGGGTCCGGATCTGACGGCCACCCTCGGCGTCCGCAACGTCGCGGACCGCGACCCGCCGCTGGCCCAGTTCGCCCTCGGCTACGACCCCATTGTCGCGGATCCGCGCGGGCGGGTGGTGTTCGTGTCGCTGTCGCGGCGGTTCTGATCGCCGTCGGCGGCGGCCGCGAGGAAGTCGCGCCAGTGCGCGGCCAGGGCATCGCGGTCGCACGGATTGACGAAGGCCGCCTGTCCTTCGTCGTGAACCTCCCGACCCTTACGCCGCAGAATGTCACGGCGTGCGGAACACGGCTCTACGCTCGCGACGCCGGTGAGGATGGCCAACATGTGCAGGAGTACTGACGGCGAGCCGCCGGCGTTCTCGCGGATCAGATCGAACATCGCGTCCGCAAGTTCGGCGTAGCCGAGCGGGTGCAGCCGGACCCGCACCACCCCGTCCCGCTCGCGGACGTCACGGTCGAGATGACGCGGGACCAGCCAGGCGAGGGCCGCGCCGAGATGGTCGAGCACGCTGATTGCGGTCCGCGGGTCGTTGACGCCCGGCGACAGCGCCCGCACGGCGACCTCAACCAGCTGCCCCACGGGGAAGGTCAGATCCGCGGGCGAGCCGGACTGGCCGCTCAGGGCGATGGCTTGCCAGACCGCGTCATCGGCGCCCTCGGCCTGTCCGCAGACCAGGGCGACCGGCGCGCCGGCCATGACGAACTGGCCCGGCCGGCGCAGCAGGCGGACCACACAGTCGCGGTCATGGGCCCAGCGGACAAGCGAGTCGGCGTCTAGTTGCTGGAGATAGCCGGAGCGTCGCGCGGCGACCGGCGTGGCCGCGGTCCAGTCGATCGGGTCCGCCGGGACCGGCGCGAGCGACTCCGGCGCGAGCCGCCGCATATGCGCGAGCAGGTCGCGGTAAACCAGGTCGATGACGACGCCGACGTTCATCCGGCTGGCGACGTGGTGGATGAACCAGATCAGCAGCCCGGTGCAGGCGCCGGCGAGACCGAGGCCGACGGTGACACCCAGCGCCGGCACGAAGGCTTCGTCCTCTCCGCCCCGCACCGACCGGAGCACGAGCAGGCAATAGCCAAACGTGCCGAGCAGGACGCCAAGGGTGAGCTGGTTGCCCCGGTCCCGCATGAAGGCCCCGAGCAGACGCGGACCCATCTGACTGGAGGCGAGGGTGAGGGCGGCGATGGTGATGGAGAACACCGTGCCCGCGACGCCGATCGTGGAGGAGGCGATGGCTCCGAGCAGGGTTCGCGCTCCGGTATCGCCGCCGCCGTAGATCCAGCCCTGCGGCGCCCATGACGGCAGGGCGTCGAGGTCCTGCGCCTCGACGACGAGGAGGGCGAGCCCGGCCAGCAGCAGGATGATCGCCGCGGGAAGCACCCAGAAGGCGTCGGCGACGGCGCGCAGGAGCCGCAGGAGCCTGGCCTTCATGGAAACGGACGCGCGATCATGGCTCTCCCCGTTGCGACAGGCCCGCCCGGCCGGCCCTGCCGTCGCCACCTGCGGCGGTTCAGCGACTGGCCACCGTGAAGGTTCCAGGGTGGGGGCGGTCGAGCGGCCCCCGCCCACACGCCGTGCCGATGTCTCAAAACAGGTTATCGTGGCTCGCGGTGCTCGGCGTCTCCCCGTCGAGGTGTTCGTCACAACCCCGACCTGCCCCGCCAGCGACCCGGCCGCCTCCCGCTCAGACCCGATGTGGGTGAAAGATAATCGAGATCAAGGATTGGCGGCGGGCCGATTTTTCGCAGGCTGCGGGGCTTCCCACCTTCGGAGAGCCGCCCATGACCGCCGCCGCCACGCCGTTCGCCGCCGCCTTCTTCCACGGGACACGCGCCGCACTGGCGCCAGGGGATCATGTCGAGGCAGGGCGGGCCTCGAACTACGGGGCGCGGAAGGCGGCGGGCTGGGTCTATGTCAGCGCCACCATGGACGCCGCCGTGTGGGGGGCGGAGCTGGCGGTCGGCGAGGGGCCGGAGCGGATCTATGTGGTCGAGCCGACGGGGGCGCTGGAGGACGATCCGAACCTGACCGACCAGCGCTTTCCAGGAAATCCGTCGCGGTCCTACCGGACCCGGGAGCCGCTCAGGGTGCTGGGCGAGGTGGTCGGCTGGGTCGGCCATCCCCCTGCGCAGGTGGCGCGGATGAAGGCGGGAGTGGCCGAACTGGAGGCCCGGGGGATCGGCGCCATCGAGGACTGAGACGGCCCGTCCCCGCCGCCCCGGAAACATTAACTCCTGACATATCCAGCCGCATCCGGCCCTTGATCGGGAAGGGTTTTCGGGGGGAGGCAGCGTCATATTCCCGACGCCTCGCGGGGCGGACGGATAATGCCGGCCGGGTTCAACCGGATGGGGCGGGCGGGTGGCGAAGCGCGCGAAGGGCGGACAGAAGACGGGGCGGCCGCTGAAGGCGGATTGGTGGAAGGTGGTGGACCGCTACCTGGCGGGGGAGCCGGTGGCGGCGGTCGGCCGCCTGCGGGGTGTCGACGAGTGCGATCTTCCACCACGCGCGGATGCAGGGACGGCGCAAGCGCGACCTGGGGGTCCCGACCCTCGCCAAGGGGCCGCCGCCGGTGCTCATCGGGCCGGCGCCGCACCCGGAGGTGGCGCGCATGGAGGTGCGCTGCGCCGCGCTGGCCTTCACGTTCGACCCGGACGATCCGGCGGGGGCCGCAGACGCCATGCTGGCCGCGGTCGTGCCGACGGCGGCGACGGGGGCGTGGAAGCTGGTCGACTGGCAGATGAAGATGGCCGGGGCGCTGCAACGGTTCGCCGCCGGCCAGTGGCGGGCCCGGTCCCGCGCCGCCGCGGACGGCGTCGCG
>JAFAEC010000190.1 GCA_023424215.1 Pseudomonadota bacterium | reverse complement strand
ACACCCGGCGACGCGCCGCCCGCCGGGCCGGGGGGGGGCGTTCGTATGTCCGGATCAGTCCCGCTCGCCCCGGCGATGGTCAGCGGGCTGCCGGGCCCGGTCGCAGCCCGGGGGGATCATGTTCGCGTCTCCGCCGCGGCCTGGCCTACTTGGCCAGCGCCCGCATTGCACGCTCCAGCCCCTCGAGCGTGAGCGGATACATCCGTTCGTCGACCAGTTCGCGGATCAGGCCCACCGAGGGCGAATAGCCCCAGTACCGCTCCGGCGCGGGATTCAGCCAGGCCACCCGGTCCCACTGCTGCGTGGCCCGCTTCAGCCACACAGCCCCGGCCTCCTCGTTCCAGTGCTCGACCGAGCCGCCCGGCATCGTCACCTCGTAGGGGCTCATGGTCGCGTCGCCGACGAAGATGGCGCGCCAGTCGGCGGGGTATTTGTGCAGCAGGTCCCAGGTCGGGATCTTCTCAGCATGCCGGCGCCGGTTGTCCTTCCACACGCCCTCGTAGAGGCAGTTGTGGAAGTAGAAGAACTCCAGGTGTTTGAACTCGGTCCGGGCGGCCGAGAACAGCTCCTCGCACATCTTCACATGGGCATCCATCGACCCGCCGATGTCGAGGAACAGCAGCACCTTGATGGTGTTGCGCCGCTCGGGCCGCATGTGGATGTCCAGCCAGCCCTGCCGGGCGGTGCCGTCGATGGTGGCGTCGATGTCCAGCTCGTCGGCCGCGCCCTGTCGCGCGAAGCGGCGCAGGCGGCGCAGCGCCACCTTGATGTTGCGCGTGCCCAGCTCGACCTGGTCGTCCAGGTTCCTGTACTCGCGCTTCTCCCACACCTTGACCGCGCGGCCCTGCCGCCCCGGTCCGCCGATGCGCACGCCCTCGGGATTGTACCCGCCGTGCCCGAACGGGCTGGTCCCGCCGGTGCCGATCCACTTGTTGCCGCCTTCGTGCCGGCCCTTCTGCTCTTCCAGACGCTGCTTCAGCGTCTCCATCAGCTTGTCGAACCCGCCCAGCGCCTCGATCTGCGCCTTCTCCCCGTCGGTCAGATATTTCTCGGTCAGCAGGCGCAGCCAGTCCTCGGGAATGTCGGTGGTCAGGTCCTCGCCCGCCCCGACCGTCTCGGCGCCCTGGAAGACCTTGCCGAACACCTGGTCGAAGCGGTCGTAGTGCTTCTCGTCCTTGACCAGCACGGCCCGCGACAGGTGGTAGAAGTCCTCCACCCGGCGGCCAGCCACGTCCTTGTCCATGGCCTCCATCAGATGGAGCCATTCCTTCATCGACACGGGCACTTTCGCGTCGCGCAGGGCGGTGAAGAAGGGGAGGAGCATCAGAGGCTGTCGAGCGCAGTGGTCAGCGCAGGAACGTCCTGCGTCGCAACAGCCCAGAGGATGCGCGTGTCAGCCGACGGGTAATCATGCGCAAGCCGATGCCGCAGGCTCACCATCCCTCGCCAGTCGATCTGGGGAAGGCGGCCCTTGATGGTCTCCGGGAGATGCGACGCTACCTCTCCGATCATCAGCAGACGGAAGGCCGTGGCGTCCCGACGCATGGTGTCGAGGCTGAAATCGGCCAGCTCCAGTCCGTCGATGTAGCTCTCGATCAGCCGGATGCAGTCGCGGATCTCGGCGAGGAGCGCGATTTCGGAGCGATCAGACCGCAATGCAGTCTCTCAACGCTGTCGCCCGCATATGCGGGTTGCGAAGGGCGTCATCGGTGACGAGGTCCACATCCCGCCCTAACTCGTCCTCGAGTTCTTCCGCGAGGCTGAAGAACCGAAGACCCAGCGGCTTGCCCAGATCCACCAGCAGGTCCACGTCGCTGTCCGGGCCCGCCTCGTCGCGGGCATAGCTGCCGAACAGGCGCACGTTGACGATGCCTTGCTCCTCGAGCCAGGGCTTCAGTTCGCGCAACTTGGCCAGCAGTTCGTCGCGGGTCATAGGCGCAACATAGCGCGTCCACCCCCTATCCGGAACGGTTCAGCATCCCGATCAGCTGTTCCGCATCCGCCGGCGCGGCGCTCTTGATGTCATTGTCGAAGTAGACGAACACCTCGCGCGCCTCGCGCCACGCCCGGATCGCTTCGGCCCAGTCCTTCAGCGCCGCCTCGCCGTAGCGGCCATGGTAGCGCCCGCCCGGACCGTGGCCGCGCAGGTAGATGAAGTCGGCCGTGGCTTCCCACGGCGCCGGGGCGTGGTGGTGGTCCGAGATGCACAGGGCGATGTTCCGCCGCCGCAGCATCTCCAGCACCCCGTCGGCGTACCAGCCGGGATGGCGGAACTCGACGCTGTAGCGATGGCCGGCCGGCAGGGCCTCGAGGAAGCTTTCCAGCCTTTCGTCGTTGCGGTGCAGGTTGGGCGGCAGCTGGAACAGGATCGGTCCGATCTTGTTCCCCAGCCCGGCGATGCGGCTGAACATGTACGCCAGCGGTTCCGCCGGGTCGTTCAGTTTCTTGTTGTGGGTGATGAAGCGCGAGGCCTTCCAGGCGAAGAGGAAGTCGTCCGGCGTCTGTTTGCGCCAGCCGGCCACCGCCGCCTCGGTCGGCATGCGGTAGAAGCTGGCGTTGATCTCCAGCGTCCGGAACCGGCGCGAGATATATTCCAGCCGCCCGGCCGCCTTGACCTCTTCCGGATAGAACGGCCCGTTCCAGTCCTTGTAGGCCCAGCCCGAGGTGCCGATCCGAACGTCGCACATGGCGACCGAACCGTGGCCGCCCGGCTGCGGTTCCGCCTCAGCCCCGCCGCAGGATGAACTCGTCGTCCATCCACCGGCCGACCGGATACTGATATTCGCCCACCTTCTCGAAGCCGTAGGCGGCGTACAGCTTCTGCGCCTTCAGGTTGCCGCTCCACACCCCGATCCACAGCGGGCCGTCGGTGTGCTTCTCCATCCAGTCCAGCGCCGTCTCCAGCAGCCGCGTCCCCAGTCCCATGCCCTGGGCCGCTTTAGACACGTACAGCCGGCGCAGCTCGGCGTGGCTGGGCCGGGCGTCGGGGTGGGGCAGGGTGTTGGGGCCGGTGTTGGCGAAGGCCAGCAGCCGTCCGTCCTGCTCGGCCACCCACCAGGCCGCGCCAGGCTCCCTCAGCTTGGCGCCGATGGTCCCGGCGTTGAAGCTGGCGTCCAGGAACTTCGCCAGGTCCTCGGCCGGGTAGGGGATGCCGAAGCCGGTCACGAAGGTGTCGATGAAGGTCTGCCGGCCCACCTCGCCCAGTGCGGCGGCGTCGGCGGCTTCGGCGGGGCGGATCACGGCGTCGGTCATGTCCGGCGCCTAGCGCCTCGATCGGGGCGCGACAAGAGGCTCGCGCGGGCCTAGGCTCGCCGCGTGAGCCGGCCCGTCCACACGTCCCCGCCGACCGCGCGCGCCGACGAGGTTGTCACCTCGCCCGCGGGCGGCTACCACCTGACGGGGTCCGGCCGCCCGGCGGTCGCCCCGGTCGAGGCTTTGGGGGAGGACGAAGGGTCGGATCGCATGGGACTTTCCGACCTGTAGCGCATGTCAGCCCCCGCCCGAGATTCCGCTCCGGAACCGTCCGTTCCGGCCCCCGCGCCCCGCTCCACGGCCCTCGTCGCCGTGCGCCCCGGGGCGATCATCCTCGCGCGTCATGGCGAGCCGGCCCTGTCGCGCAAATGCCTGCTGACCTCCGACCAGTATCGCGACTGGTGGGCCCGCTACGAGGTCGGCGGCCTGCGCGCCGGCCAGACGCCCCCGCCCGAGCTGGTAGCCACCGCCGAGGGCGCCGGCGCCATCTACGCCTCCACCCGCCAGCGCGCCCAGGAGACCGCCGCCGCCGTCGCCGCCGGCAAGGAGGTCATGTCCGACGCCCTGTTCATCGAGGCCCCCCTGCCGCCGCCGCACTTCCCCTCGTGGTTCCGGCTGCCGCCCAAGTACTGGGGCGCGGTGGCCCGCATCTGGTGGCACGCCTTCAACCACCACGAAGGGCAGGAGACCCGCGCCCAGGCCGAGATCCGCGCCGAGCAGGCGGCCCAGGCCCTGATCGCCCGCGCCGAGGCGGGGCAGGACGTGCTGGTCCTGGCCCACGGCTACTTCAACCACATGGTCGGCCGCCGCCTGAAGGCCGACGGCTGGAAGCTCGTCCACAACCAGGGCTACAAATACTGGTCGCAGCGCCGCTACGAGAAGCGCTGACGGGCCCGGGCGGGCCGAACGCCGGCGGTGCACGACGAGGCGCTTGAGACGGCGAACGGCCCCCTCTAGGGTCGCCGCGATGACCGACGCCACCGCCATCCCCGCCGACCTCAGCTTCGAGGACGCCCTGCAGCGCCTCGAACAGATCGTCCAGAAGCTCGAATCCGGCCAGGCGCCGCTCGAGGAATCCATCGCCCTCTACGAGGAGGGCGCGCGCCTCAAGGCCCACTGCGAGGCCCGCCTCAAGGCCGCCCAGCTGCGCGTCGAGAAGATCGTCGTCGGCCCCGACGGACAGCCGCGCGGCGCCGAGCCGGCCGCCTTCGAGTGATGTCGACGCCCCCGTCCGAGCGCATCGCCTTCGACGACTTCCTCAAGGTCGACGTCCGCGTCGGCGAGGTGGTGAAGGCCGAGCCCTTCCCGGAGGCGCGCAAGCCGGCCTACAGGCTCACCATCGACTTCGGTCCCGACATCGGGGTGAAGAAGTCGTCGGCCCAGATCACCGAGCACTACACCCTCGAGCAGCTCCGCGGCCGCAAGGTCGCCGCCGTGGTCAACTTCCCGCCGCGCCAGATCGGCCCGTTCATGTCCGAGGTCCTGACGCTGGGTTTCCCCGACGCGAACGGCAAGGTCGTCCTTGTCGGCGTCGACCGCGAGGTCCCCGCGGGCGGGAGGCTGTTCTGACCGTCCTCGCCGCCAATTCGCCGGAGCAGGGCGTCATCGACCGGGTGGCCGAGATCGCCGACCTGGTCACCGTCGCCCTCGACGAGCTGCTGCCCCGCGCCGACGGCCCCGAGTCGCGCCTGACCGAGGCCATGCGCTACGCCGCCCTCGGCCCCGGCAAGCGGCTGCGCCCCTTCTTCGCGCTCGAGGCTTCCCGCCTGTTCGACATCGAGGAACGTCCGGTGCTGCGCGCCGCCTGCGCGCTGGAGTGCGTCCACGCCTACAGCCTGGTTCATGACGACCTGCCGGCCATGGACGACGACGACGTCCGCCGCGGCCGCCCGACCCTGCACCGCGCCTACGACGAGGCCACCGCCATCCTCGCCGGCGACGCCCTGCAGACCGCCGCCTTCGACATCGTCCTTCATCCCGACACCCACGACGACCCGGCGGTGCGCTGCGAGCTGGCCGCCCGCCTGTCCATGGCCTCGGGCGCGCGCGGCATGGCCGGCGGCCAGATGATCGACCTGCTCGGCGTGCGCGACGACCTTGGCGGCGTCGCCCGCATGCAGCGGCTCAAGACCGGCGCCCTGTTCACCTACGCTTTCGAGATCCCCCTGATCATCGCCGACGCCCGCGACACCGAGCGTCAGGCCCTGACCAGCTTCGCCCACGACATCGGCCTCGCCTACCAGATCGTCGACGACCTGCTCGACGTCGAGGGCGACGAGGACATCCTCGGCAAGGCCGCCCGCAAGGACCACGCCCAGGGCAAGACCAACTTCGTCACCCTCCTCGGCGTCGAGGCCGCCCGCTGCCGGGTCTCCCACCTCGCCGACCAGGCGCGCGCCCATCTCGACCCCTTCGGCCCCGACGCCGACATCCTCAAGGCCAGCGTCGACTACGTGCTCCAGCGGCGGAACTGACGCCGTGGCGGTGAACGCCACGGTGATCCTTGGCGTGGCGACATCCTGACACTCGCCAGTCGGCCCAACCCGAAGTAGACGGAGACACCGCACCTTCTCGACCGCCTCCCGCCCGGAGCGGCGATCAGGGAGTGCTCAGGAATCCCTCACTGGCGTTCGCCGTGCTAGGCGTTCATGGGATAGCCTCATCGTTTCGCCCGTCCCGGGCGCTGTTCAAGTTTGCCCGATGCCCGATACCCCGCTCCTCGACCAGGTGAAGCTCCCCGCCGATATGCGCGGGTTCGACATCCCCCGGCTGAAGCAACTGGCGGACGAGGTGCGCGCCGAGACCATCGACGCCGTCTCCACCACCGGCGGGCACCTTGGGGCGGGCCTCGGCGTGGTCGAGCTGACCGTCGCCCTGCACCATGTGTTCGAGACGCCCAGGGACATCCTGATCTGGGACGTCGGCCACCAGTGCTATCCGCACAAGATCCTCACCGGCCGGCGCGACCGCATCCGCACCCTGCGCCAGGGCGGCGGCCTGTCCGGCTTCACCAAGCGTTCGGAGAGCGAATACGACCCCTTCGGCGCCGCCCACGCCTCGACCTCGATCTCGGCGGCGCTGGGCTTCGCGGCCGCTCGCGACCAGAAGGGCGAAAACAACCGGGTGGTGGCCGTCATCGGCGACGGCTCCATGTCCGCCGGCATGGCCTACGAGGCCATGAACAACGCCGTCGAGGCGACGCGCGGCCAGCTCATGGTGGTGCTCAACGACAACGACATGTCGATCGCCCCGCCCGTCGGCGGCATGAGCGCCTATCTCGCCGGCCTCGTCTCCGGCGGGACCTATCGGGGCATGCGCAAGATCGGCAAGAAGTTCGCCGAACACCTGCCGCGCCCGTTCAAGCAGGCGGCGAAGAAGGCCGAGGAATACGCCCGCGGCATGGTCACCGGCGGCACCTTCTTCGAGGAGCTGGGCTTCTACTACGTCGGCCCGATCGACGGGCACGACATGGACAACCTCGTCCCCATCCTCCGGAACGCCGCGGCCATCACCGACAAGCCGGTGCTGGTCCACGTCGTCACCCAGAAGGGCAAGGGCTACGCCCCGGCCGAGAGCAGCGCCGACAAGCTGCACGCGGTGGTCAAGTTCGACGTCGTCTCCGGCAAGCAGTCGAAGCCGGCCTCCAACGCGCCCAGCTACACCAAGGTGTTCGGGACCGAGCTGATCAAGCGGGCCCAGCGCGACCCCTCCGTCGTCGCCATCACCGCCGCCATGCCCTCGGGCACCGGGCTGGACCTGTTCGGCCAGGCCTTCCCCGAGCGCACCTACGACGTCGGCATCGCCGAACAGCACGCCGTCACTTTCGCCGCCGGCCTCGCCGCCGACGGCATGAAGCCGGTCTGCGCCATCTATTCGACCTTCCTCCAGCGCGGCTACGACCAGGTCGTCCACGACGTCGCCATCCAGTCGTTGCCGGTGCGCTTCGCCATGGACCGGGCCGGTCTCGTCGGCGCCGACGGCTCGACCCACGCCGGCTCCTTCGACATCGGCTACATGGGCGCCCTGCCGGGCATGGTGCTGATGGCCGCCTCCGACGAGGCGGAGCTGGCCGCCATGATCGCCACCTCGCTCGAGATCGACGACCGCCCCTCGGCCTTCCGCTATCCGCGCGGCGACGGCGTCGGCGTCGACATCCCCGAACTGGCCGCGCCGCTGGAGATCGGCAAGGGCCGCATCGTGCGCGAGGGCACGGCCGTCGCCATCCTCTCGCTCGGCACCCGCCTGCAGGAATCGCTCAAGGCCGCCGAGGCGCTGGCCGCCCGCGGCGTCTCGGCCACCGTGGCCGACGCCCGCTTCGCCAAGCCGCTGGACGAGGAGCTGATCCTCCGCCTCGCCCGCGAGCACGAGGCCCTGATCACGGTGGAGGAGGGGGCCATGGGCGGCTTCGGCGCCTTCGTGCTCCAGCTGCTGGCCGGGAAGGGCGCGCTCGACGCGGGGCTGAAGGTCCGCACCCTGCACCTGCCCGACGTCTTCCAGGACCAGGACGCCCCCTTCGCCCAGTACGAGACGGCAGGGCTGAACGCCTCGCACATCGCCGCCGCCGCCCTGCAGGCGCTCGGCGTCGAGGCGACCCGCGCCGTCCGCGCCTGAAGCGGGGCGCTCCCGAAGGCAACCCCGGCGGCCGCTCGCCGTTCTGTCCCTGGTCGGGGGGCGGAGTGGAGTTCGACCGACATGACACGCCCGATCCTGGCCGCCGCCCTCGCGACCCTGAGCCTCGCCGCCGCCGGCTCCGTCCTCGCCCAGGAGGCGGACGCCCCCGCCGAACGCGCGCCCGAAGCGGCGCCGGAGCAGGCCGCCGAAGGGCCGGCCCCCGTGATCCGCGCCGCCGACGAGCGCCTGACCTGTCGCCAGATCGCGGACGAGGCGGCGGCGCTCAGCGCAGACATGGGCGGCACGCCCTCCGGCGGCGGTCTCGGCGAGATCGCCAAGGCCGGGGCCGCCATGCTGATTCCCGGCGCCGGCCTGCTGTTCGCCGGCGCCGACGCCCTGACCCGCGAGGAGCGCGCGCGCCGCCCGGCCGAGGCGCTCGCCGGCCAGAACCCCTGGTTATAACTCAACCGCCGCTACCCCCG
>JAFAEC010000099.1 GCA_023424215.1 Pseudomonadota bacterium | reverse complement strand
GGACTATGTGGACATTGAAGAACAGATTTGTCACCGCTGGTCTGGTTGCTTTGACAATTGCGGGCACCACAATTGCCACCACCAGCCAGGCGGAAGCGCGCAATAATTTCGGCCGCGGCCTTGCCGCAGGCATTGCCGGCACGATCATTGGCGGAGCGCTGATTGCCGGGGCAAGACACCCGGGCTACGCTTACGGCCCGGCCTATTATGCGCCTGCATACGGTCCGCCTGTTTACGCTTCTCCGGCCTATGGCCCGCCTGTTGTCTACCAGCCGGTCTATCCCCGCTGCCATGTGGCCTGGAGGCAGAATGCCTGGGGCGACATGTATCGGGTCAGGGTTTGTGATTGATCGACGGGCAGACCGGCGGCGTGCAGAGCGTCGCCGGTTTTTGCATGCTTTCAGCTAGCGGCTGTCTTCCGGCGTGATGCCGACAGCCACGTTCTGGTCGGTCGCGGCGATCGAGGCGGGCAGCGGTACTTTTCTCTGCTTTTCACGGATCAGCGTCAACAGGCCGGAGCCGACGATGAGGGCGATGCCGATCAGCATCCATCCGTCTATACGATCACCGAAAATCAGATAACCGAACAGGATGGCCCAGAGCATCTGGCTATATTGCGTCGGGCCGATCATGGCGGCGGGCGCATATTGGGCGGCATACATGACCAGGACGTTGCCGAGCGCGCCGAGCAGGCCATATCCCGCCAGCAGCAGCCATTGTTCTCCACCCGGCATGATGAATGTCGGCACCATGGCGATGCCGCTGATGGTGAGGCAGCCGAGCACGCCGGCCCCATAAAGCGAGACGTTTTTTTCCGATGGGCCCATGGCGCGGAAGATGACGATGCTGAGCGCGCCGCTGAAGCCGCCGATGATGGCACCGAGATGACCGATGCCAAGTTCACGGAAGCCCGGCCGCAGGATGACGAGCACGCCAAGGAAGCCGATGATGACGGCGGACCAGCGGCGGATGCCGACCTGCTCCTTCAAAAACACCACCGACATGATGGTGACGAAGGAGGGAAGCAGGAAGATCAGCGCGAAGGCTTCGGCCATGGACAGATGGGTGAAAGCGGTGACGCTGCCGACCGCGCCCGTGCCGGCAGCGAAAAAACGGATGATCCACAAAGGCCGGTTGGTCGTCTTTACCACATCCAGCCAGCTGTCATTGCGCTTGCGGATGAAGGGTAGGGCGACGAGGCCGAACAGGGCTCCGAAGAAGGCCGATTCAATCGGCGAAATCTGGCCTTCAATGAGTTTAACGCTGGCATCGCTCCAGGCATAGGCAGCGAAGGCTGCAAAGGCGAGCAGAATGCCTTTCAGGGTCTGGTCGGACACGGAAACACCGGCAAAAATCGAGTTGTTGAAAACCGCCGGTGGTTTGACCGTCAGTTCATCGATCTATGCTCGTCCGCCTTGATTTTTGCAATATCCCGCAATGCAGCAATCAGGACATCGGGTGTTTGTGCACCGCTTATGGCGTATTTCTGGTCGATGATGAAAAAGGGCACGCCGGCGACACCCATCTGCTGGGCAGCATTGATTTCGGCGACGACCGTATCCTTGTCCGCGTCCGAAGCCAGCAGCCGCTCGACGACTTTCGCATCCATGCCGGCCTTTGCGGCAACGTCGATCAGCACGGTGTGATCACCGATATTGCGGCCTTCCTCGAAATTGGCCTTGAACAGGCCGCCCACGACGCGTTCCTGGACGTCGCGGCCTTCGGAATGGGCCCAGAGCGACAGGCGATGGGCATCGAGCGTGTTCGGCCCGATCTTGATCGCGTCGAAATCGTAGGTAATGCCGACTTCCCTGCCGAGCTGAACCAACGTGGCATGGGCCTGTTCCAGACGCTCCTTGCCGAGCTTTTCCTCGAGAGCGGCTTTCTGGTCGACTCCTTCCGGCGGATAGTCCGGGTTGAGGCGGTAGGGACGCCAGTTCACGTCGACGCTGATTTCATCCTGCACCTCGGCAATGGCGAGATCGAGCCGGGCCTTGCCGAGATAACACCACGGGCAGACCATGTCCGATACGACGTCAACAACGATGCGTTCCATGGCTGATGTTCCTTATATGATAGACATGACGGTGGCAGGTTATTGCGCCCGCGCGTCCCACCAGGTCTGTTTCTGATTGCCCTGTATTGGAGTGATATCCGGGCGGTCGATATATTTCCAGCGGGCGACCCATTGGGCGCCGATATAATAGAGCGGAATGATATAATGTCCCGCCACAAGCAGGCGGTCATAAGCGCGCACGGCCGCCTGGAAATCTTCCGTCGAGCGGGCCTGCAACAGCGCCTCTATCATCCGGTCTATATCGGGATTGGCAACACCTGCATAGTTGAAGCTGCCCTGCGCGTCACGCGAGAGTGAGTTCCAGCGGTTCAGCTGCTCCATGCCGGGCGAAAGCGACGAGGGCAGGGAGCGGATGATCATGTCGTAATCGAAGCTGTTCGAGCGCGACTGGTATTGCCCGTCATCAACCGAGCGAATGCCCATGGCGACGCCGATCAGGTTCAGCGAACGCTGATAGGCGAGGGCGATACGCTCCTGCGCCGGGTTCTGCGTCATGATTTCGAAAGCGAGCTGGCGGCCATTGGCATCGGACATCCTGCCGTTCTTAATGCTGTAGCCAGCCTCTTTCAGCTTGTCGACGGCCATTTTGAGCACCTTGCGGTCGGCGCCCGTGCCGTCTGTCGTAGGCAGGGTGTAGGTGCCGGCCAGCAACTCCGGAGACATGGTCTTCGCCGCGTCGCCGAGCAGCGCCAGTTCGCGCGCGTCGGCGGCGTTGCCATAGGCGCCGAGCGGCGAGTTCTGCCAGTAGCTCTGCGTCCGCTTGAAGGAGCCGCCGAGGATGTTTTTGTTCATCCACTCGAAATCGAAGGCATAGGTAAGGCCTTCGCGTACCTTTTCGTCAGCGAAGACGGCACGGCGGGTGTTGAAGACGAGACCGAACATGCCGGTCGGCAGGCGCGGCTGGAACACGTCCTTGACGATATCGCCGCGATGCACGGCGGGGAAATTATAGGCCTGCCCCCAGTGGGAGGTATCGGAGGTGCCATTGATGGCATCGCCTTCCGGGTAGATGTCGATATCGCCCTTCTTGAAGGCCTCGAACATGGTCGTGACCTGGAGGAAATAGGTGATGCTGATCTCGTCGTAATTATCGAAACCGACTTTGCCGGGAATGTCCTTGCCCCAGTAGTCGGGGTTTCTCTCCCAGATGATTCGTTCACCCGGGCGCAGCGTCTTGATTCGGTAAGGGCCGGAGCCGACAACCGCACCGAGGCCCGCCTGCTCGAATTTTTCCGGATCGGTCGCGTGTTTCGGCAGGATCGGCGTTGAAGAGGCGAGGATGAGAGGCGTTTCGCGATTCGCCTTTTCGTTGAAGGTGAAGCGCACGCTGTGTTCGCCGGTCTTCTCCATCTTGGCTACGCCGTCGAGACGGCTGTTGAATGGCGGGCGGCCCTTTTCCTTCAGGAGATTGAAGGTGAAGATCACGTCATCAGGCGTTACCGGCTCGCCATCCGACCATTTCGCCTTGGGGTTGATGTTGAACTGAACGAAGCTGCGCTCGTCGTCCCACTCCACGGTTTCGGCGAGCAGCCCATAGAGGCTGAAGGGCTCGTCGCTGGAGCGAGACATCAGAGGCTCGTAAAGAAGATTGCCGAATTCCGGATCCCAAACACCACGGGCGGTGGTGCGCATTCCCTTGAGAACGAAGGGGTTCAGGCTGTCGAAAGTGCCGACCACGCCATAAGAAATGCGGCCGCCTTTCTTCACGTCCGGATTGACATAAGGAAGGTGTGAAAAATCTGCGGGAAGCGCTGGCGTGCCATGCATCGAGATGGCGTGCAGCGGTTGCGCTGCCGCACTCCCGCCGGGAAGCAGGGATGATCCCAAAAGAAACAATGCGGGGATGAGGGCCGCAAGGTTGCGCATGTCACTGTCCTGTCTCAACTGTCCGTCCGATGTGCGTCAGGACCGTTTATCATCATGATTCTGGCAGATATGTAGCACACGGACATTGCATGACCCATGCAAGCGCGGGAAATCTTGGCTCCGCTCAAGAAAAAGTTAAAGAAGTGCTGGATATCGCCGCGAACGGCATGTAACAGGGGGACCGGAAGAGACGGGTCACGCATTTGCCTCATTTAAACGACAGTTGAACGGGCAGAAGGATACCGCCATCGACGAACAGGACCTTGAGCGGTTCTGTTCTGGCAGACATTCAGGAGACGGAACTCTTATGATGCACAAGGCAAACACATTCACCCGGACGGCTCTGTCCGCTCTGGTCCTCTCTCTCGGCGCTGTGTCCGCTCCGGCCATCTCGCAGGCGCAGGATGCTGCACCGGCCGCTCAGGGCGCTGGCGCTCCGCCGCTCGGCTGGTTCAAGACCTGCTCCAAGCAGGAAGACAACGATGTCTGCGTTGTGCAGAACGTGGTTCTCGCCCAGAACGGCCAGATGATCACGGCCGTTGGCCTCATCACCGTTGAAGGCAAGGTCAACCGCAAGCTTCTGCAGGTTTCCGTTCCGCCCGCGCGTCTCATTCCTCCGGGTGTGATGATGCAGATCGATGGCGGCAAGGGTCAGAAGCTCGATTACGCCGTTTGCCTTCCCGACAAGTGCACGGCTGAAGTGCCGCTGACGGACGCCATGATCGCTTCGCTGAAGAAGGGTAGCGAGGTGGTCTTCACCTCCATCAACTTCCGCCGCGCGCCGAACCCCATCAAGATCGCGCTTTCCGGTTTCACCGGCGCTTATGACGGCCCGGCAATCACCCAGTCGCAGCTGGCCGAAAGCCAGCGCAGCCTGCAGGAAGGCATGCAGAAGAAGGCGGAAGAAGCTCGCAAGAAGCTCGAAGCTGCTCAGGACGCTGCCAAGGGCGCGCCGAAGCCCTGATTGCCGCGCAAGCTTGAAAAAACAGAAAACCGGTCTGGCGACAGACCGGTTTTTTTATGCGTGCTCGATATCCCCGGGAGGAGGGAAATGCTTGGCGGGCGTCAGTGCGCCGTGGACATTTTCGGGCGCCATTCGCCGTTCGGCGCCTTGTCAAAGATGCGGCCGATATTGGGATTTCGGAGCGGCGTCTCGTTTTCGTCGTGGACGAGGATCTGTTCGGAAACATAGGCGACATATTCCGTCTCCTCGTTTTCGGCGAGAAGATGATAGAAGGGCTGGTCGCGTTCCGGCCTGATTTCCGCGGGAATAGCATTCCACCATTCCTCGGTATTGGCATATTCCGGGTCCACGTCGATTACCACACCGCGGAACGGAAACACCTTGTGGCGAACGATCTCGCCAAGCGTGAATTTTGCGTTTCTTTGTTTCATGGCATGTACTTCCTTTCCCAATACTAGTTGGTATCGGAACGCGAAATATCAAGACCTGGCGCTTTGACTCCGCTCTGCCATTCGTGTTCAGCGCCCTTTGCCGATCGGCGCGGTGGCGATGATGACGCCGCCGGTGACCAATACGATGCCGATGGCATGATAGGTCTCGAAGGATTCGCCGAGAAACACCGTCGCCATGAGGATCGAGACCGGCGGCATCATGTACAGCGTAATTCCCGCCGTGGCGGGACCGAAAACGCGCACCGTGTGGGTAAAGCAATAAAAGGCCAGAAGTGAGGCGAACAGGATGATGCCGCCGATCTTTGCCCATGCAACAGGCGTGGCCGGCAGCATGCCGCCCTGTGCCAGTTCCAGTGCTGCCGGCGGCAGAAGGACAAGCGCGCCGGAAAATGCAATCAGTCCGAAGAGACTGAAGGACGCCATCTGCCGCGCCGCCGGATCGCGCAGCAGCACGGAATAGATCGCAAACGCAATGGCCGCGGTCAAAATTGCAAAGTCGCCGATGTTGAAATTCATGTGCCGGAGAGCGGAGATATCGCCCTTGAGCACGATGGCGGCGACGCCGGCGAAGGCGATAATCATGCCCGCCACTTCAAGCTTCCGGATCGGCCGGCCCTGAAAGATGCGCTGGAACAGGATGATGAACAGCGAGGAGGTGGTGTAGATCAGCGTGCCGTTGGCGGCCGTGGTCATGGTGAGGCCCCAATAGACCACGCCGCCGCAGATGCCCATGCCGAGAATGCCGAGGACGAGCCAGAGCAGCGTCTTGTGCCGCACGAAAGCAAGGCAGTTGCGCCAGTCGGCGATCATGAAGGGCGCGATGATGAGCGTCGAGCCGATCCAGCGGATGAAGGCGGCGATGAAAGGCGAGACCTCACCGACGACGCCGCGGCCGAAAACGACGTTGCTGGCGAAAAAGAAGGGAACGGCCAGAAAGATGAGCCAGTCCGTGAGGCGGGTTTGCTGCGTGGCTGGCGTGTTCGGCATTCTTCACGGTCAGGGTTGAACTTCAAAAGAAAACGGCGGCTTTCCGGGGAAAACCGCCGCGATGAATGGAGCGCCCCGGTGGAGCGCCCGCAGGGCCGATCAGGCCGAGTAGTACATGTCGAATTCGACCGGGTGAGGGGTCATTTCGAAACGCATGACTTCCTGCATCTTCAGTTCGATGAAGCTATCGATCTGGTCGTCGTCAAACACGCCGCCTGCGGTCAGGAACTTGCGGTCCTTGTCGAGGCTTTCCAGCGCTTCACGCAGCGAACCGCAGACGGTCGGGATCTTCTTCAGTTCCTTGGCAGGAAGGTCGTAAAGGTCCTTGTCCATCGGCTTGCCGGGATGGATCTTGTTCTTGATGCCGTCGAGGCCGGCCATCAGCATGGCCGCAAAACCGAGATAGGGGTTCTGGGTCGGGTCCGGGAAGCGGACTTCGACGCGCTTGGCCTTCGGATTGGAGCCGAAGGGGATACGGCAGGAGGCGGAACGGTTGCGCGCGGAGTAAGCGAGCAGAACCGGCGCTTCATAACCCGGCACCAGACGCTTGTAGGAGTTGGTGGTGGGGTTGGTGAAGGCATTGATCGCCTTGGCGTGCTTGATGATGCCACCGATGTAATAGAGGCAGGTCTCGGAAAGACCGGCATATTCGTCGCCTGCGAAGGTCGGCTTGCCGCCCTTCCAGATGGACTGGTGAACGTGCATGCCCGAGCCGTTGTCGCCGAAGATCGGCTTCGGCATGAAGGTTGCCGTCTTGCCATAGGCATTGGCGACCTGGTGCACAACGTACTTGTAGATCTGCATCTTGTCGGCGCTGGAGACCAGCGTGTCGAACTTCACGCCCAGCTCGTGCTGTGCGGCAGCCACTTCGTGGTGATGCTTTTCAACGACGACGCCCATTTCGGCGAGAACCGTCAGCATTTCGGAGCGCATGTCCTGCAGGCTGTCGATCGGCGGAACCGGGAAATAACCGCCCTTGACGCGCGGACGGTGGCCGAGGTTGCCGGTCTCGTAGTCGGTGTCGTCATTGGACGGCAGTTCGGACGAATCGAGCTTGAAGCCAGTGTTGTAGGGGTCTGCCTTGTATTTCACGTCGTCGAAGACGAAGAATTCAGGCTCGGGACCGACGAAAACCGTGTCGCCGATACCTGATGCCTTGAGGTAGGCTTCGGCCTTCTTGGCGGTGCCGCGCGGGTCGCGGTTATAGGCTTCGC
>JAFAEC010000149.1 GCA_023424215.1 Pseudomonadota bacterium | reverse complement strand
CCTCCGGCGGCGGCGGGACGGCGGAGGCGGCGCGCTCGCGGGCCGGGCCCATCCACGGCGTCGCCCCGGCGGCGAAGGCGCGCTTGGTCCAGCCCTCGCGCGCGGCGCGCTTGCGCAGGGCGGTGACGGAGACGCCGAAGCGCGCCGCCACCGTCGGGCCCGAGAGGCCGGACAGATAGGCCCCGCGGATCAGGCTCCAGGTCTCCGGACTGGCGCTGACGTAGCGGGTGCGCGGCAGGCGCCGGCGCGGCGGCGGGCCGTCCGGGGCGGCTTCGGGGTCGGGCGGGGCATGCATGGCGTCCTCCTTCTTCGCCATCCGACCCGGGCATGGTGCGCGCGGCGGACGTCAGATTCGGACGCAGGCGGGGCGGGAAGACGCTGAAAGGGGCGCGGCGGGGCGAGAGGGAAGGTCTTCAAAGTCCCGCTTTCGGGGGGACTGCCCGGGGCCTCGGCGCGCGGGGCGGGCGCGGATGGTTCATCACGAAGGGCACAAAGGATCCACGAAGGACACGAAGGGAGCGAGCCGGTCTCCGCCTTTCGCGGGCCGCAGGCCCGCAATCGAGTTGTTTGCGTCGCCCTGACGGGCGCCGCGGGGAGCGCCGGCCCCTTTGTGTCCTTTGTGCCCCCCTTCGTGTCCTTCGTGATGAACCAGCGACCTCGGGAGCCGCCTCCGCCGTCGACGCCGCCCCCTACCGCGCCGGCGGCGGTTTCGGCGCGCCGCGTTCGCGGTACGACGGCAGCACCGGGGCGCCGTCCGGGGGCGGGTCGCGCTCCAGCTCGGCGATCAGGGCCTCCATCTCGGCGATCTCGCGCACCTGGGCCTCGATGATCCGGTCGGCCAGCAGCCGCGTGCGCGGGTCGCGGATCTGCGCCCGCTCGCTGGTCAGGATGGCGATCGAATGGTGCGGGATCATCGCCTTCATGTAGGCGACGTCGCCCACCGTCTGCTGGCTGCGCACCGCCCACAGCGACCCGGCGAAGACCACGGCGGCCGCGGCGAGGATGGCCAGGTTGAGCCGCCTGTCGCGATACATGCCCCACATAAAGCCGAGCATGACCACCGCCATGGTCGCGCCCATGACCAGCGCCATCCAGGTCCGCGTCTGGCTGTAGCGCACATGCTCGAGGGCGAAGGTGTTCAGGTACATCAGCCCGAACATCACCACGGTGGAGACGGCGATCATCGCCGCGAAACGGCGGTAGCTCATGCCCTTGTCCATGCGGGGCACAACCCGCCGCCGCGGCGCCGGTTCCGCTCAGATCCAGCCGCAGGGGTTGGCCGGGCGCGGCCGCCGGCGCAGGTATTCGAGGGTCGCCCGCCGCGCCCCGCACAGGCAGCGGAACCGCTCCGACCGGCCCGGCGGCGGGCGATTCCCGTCGGGGAACAGGGCCTTCGCGTCCAGCACCGCCTCGTGGAAACAGCCGGGGGCGAGGCAGCGGACCAGCAGCAGGCGGGGCGGCTCGGCGGCGGGCATGGAGCGGTTCTAGCCGCGCCTGCGATACGGCGGGAGCCGCAATGTTCCCCTTCTGTTCGCGCGCCTGTGGATCGCCGCGCCGCCGCTTTCCCGCCGCAAAGGGTGGCCCTGCGCCCGTTCCTGCTGCTACCCCTGCCGTATGGAACTCGGCGTCTACATCACCCTCGGTCTCTATTTCGCGCTGATGCTGGGCATCGGCTTCTGGTCTTACCGCGAAAGCACGGACGACGTGGCCGGCTACATGCTGGGCGGGCGAAGGCTGGGACCGGCGGTGGCCTCGCTGTCGGCGGGGGCTTCGGACATGAGCGGCTGGATGCTGCTCGGCCTGCCCGGGGCGATGTACGTCTCCGGCCTGTCGGCGGCGTGGATCGCGCTCGGCCTGTTCGTCGGGGCGCTGGCCAACTACCTGATCGTGGCCCCGCGGCTGCGCGTCTACACTGTGGTCGCCAACGACGCGATCACCATCCCCGACTATTTCGACAAGCGCTTCATGGACCGGTCGCGCCTGCTGCGCATCGTCTCGGCGGTGGTGATCGTGGTCTTCTTCACCCTCTACACCTCCTCGGGCCTGGTCGCCGGCGGCAAGCTGTTCCAGACCTCGTTCGGCCTCGACTACGCCTGGGGGCTGTGGATCACCGCCGGGGTGGTGCTGGCCTACACCTTGGTCGGCGGCTTCATGGCCGTCAGCCTGACCGACTTCGTCCAGGGCTGCATCATGTTCGTGGCCCTGATCCTCGTGCCGATCGTGGCCCTGATGCAGATCGGCGGCGTCGGCGGGACGACCGCGACCCTGAACGGCGTCGACCCCCAGCTGCTCAACGTGTTCCGCGACGCCAGCGTGATCGGGATCATCTCGGCCCTGGCCTGGGGGCTGGGCTATTTCGGCCAGCCGCACATCATCGTCCGCTTCATGGCCATCCGCTCGGTGCGCGACATCCCGGCCATGCGCAACATCGGCATGAGCTGGATGCTGGTCACCCTGATCGGGGCGCTGGGCACCGGCCTGGTCGGCCTGGCCTACGCCACCCGCACCGGCCTCGACGTCGCCGACCCGGAGACCATCTTCATCATCCTGTCGGACGTGCTGTTCCACCCGCTGATCACCGGCTTCCTGCTGGCGGCCATCCTGGCGGCGATCATGAGCACCATCTCGTCGCAGCTGCTGGTCTCGTCCAGCTCGCTGGTCGAGGATTTCTACGGCGTCTTCCTGCGCAAGGACGCGCCGCAGAAGGAGCTGGTGCTGGCCGGGCGGCTGGCGGTGCTGGCGGTGTCGCTGGCGGCCATCGGCCTGGCCTACGACCCGAACAGCAATGTGCTGGGCCTGGTCTCCAACGCCTGGGCCGGCTTCGGCGCCGCCTTCGGCCCGCTGGTCATCCTGTCGCTGACGTGGAAGCGGATGACCCGCAACGGGGCCCTGGCCGGCATGATCGTCGGCGCCGCCGTGGTGCTGTTCTGGATCTTCGCCCCGGTGGTCCCGGACGGGAAGACCCTGTCCAGCGTGATCTACGAGATGGTGCCGGGCTTCCTGCTCAGCTTCCTCGCCATCGTGGTGGTCAGCAAGCTGGACAAGGCCCCGGTGCCGGAGATCACCGACACCTTCGAACGGGTCGAGCAGGAGCTGGCCGAGGCGCGGAAGTAGGGCCGGGGCCGCGGGCCTTCCGCCCCGGTGCGGGGAGGGTCCCCTTCATCGCCTTGCAGGCCAGCCTGCCGGCCGGTCGGAGGGGGGTCAAGGACAGCCTGCGGCTGCCGCGCGGCGGCGCGCCCGCCGGGCGCGTCCCTGACGCCCTCCGCCCGCGCCGGCGACGCTCCGCCAGGGCGATGAAGGGGGAGGTGCGGCGCTGAGGCGCCCCGCCCGCAGCCGAACCGCGTCTGTCCCGCCGCCCGCGCCGCCCCCTCCGTGGGGGCCGGGGGGGCGGCGGGGCCCCCCCCCCCC
>JAFAEC010000169.1 GCA_023424215.1 Pseudomonadota bacterium | reverse complement strand
GGGCGGGAGCGGTGACGCTCCCGCCCGTCTGCATTCCGGCTCGCGGGGCCACGCGCCAGACCGTGTTCGACAGGTCGTCGGCGACCAGCAGGATGCGGCGGGCCGGGTCGAAGACCACGCCGACCGGACGCCCGCGGGCGCGCTCGCCGTCGAGGAAGCCGGTGAGGAAGTCGACCGGCTCGCCGCTGGGCCGGCCGCCGGAGAAGGGCACCCAGACGACCTTGTAGCCGGCCAGGTCCTGGCGGTTCCAGCTGCCGTGCTGGCCGACGAAGGCGCCTTCCGTGAACGGCCCGCCGAAGCCGCCGTCGCGGGCGAACGACAGGCCGAGGGCGGCGACGTGGGAGCCGAGGGCGTAGTCCGGCCGGATGGCGCGGGCGACGAGCTCGGGCTTCTGCGGCCGCACCCGCGGGTCGATGTTCTGGCCCCAGTAGCTGTAGGGCCAGCCGTAGAAGGCCCCCTCGCGCACCGTGGTCAGGTAGTCGGGGACCAGTTGCGGGCCGATCTCGTCGCGCTCGTTGACCACGGCCCAGAGGGCGCTGGTGTTCGGCTCGATGGCGAGGGCGGTGGGGTTGCGGATGCCGGTGGCGACGGTGCGCCGGGCGCCGGTGATGCGGTCCACGGCCCAGACCACGGCCCGCTCCTCCTCCACCGCCATGCCGCGCTCGCCGACGTTCGAGTTGGAGCCGATGCCGACGTAGAGGGTCTGGCCGTCGGCGCTGGCGGTCAGGGCCTTGGTCCAGTGGTGATTGATCTGCGAGGGCAGGCGGGTGACCCGTTCGGGCGCGGCGGTGATGCGGGTCTGGCCGTCCTGATAGGGGAAGCGGACCAGCTGGTCCTGCTCGGCCACGTAGAGGTAGCCGTCGACGAAGGCGAGGCCGTAGGGAGCGTTCAGGTCGTCGACGAAGACGGCGCGCACCTCGGCGCGTCCGTCGCCGTCGGCGTCGCGCAGAAGGGTAACGCGGTCGCCGCTCTCGACCTGGGTGTTGCCCTTCTTCTTGATGACGCCGGCGATGACGTCCTTGGGGCGGAGCTTGGGGGCGCCCCCGCCGCGGCCCTCGGCGACGAGGATGTCGCCGTTGGGCAGGACCAGCATCTGGCGCGGGATCTTCAGGTCCGTGGCCAGGGCGGTCACCGTGTAGCCGTCGGGGGCGGTGGGCACCTGGTCGCCCCAGCCGACCGGCTGGGCGATCTTCATCGGCGGTAGAAGGGTCTGGCGGATGTCGGGCAGGTCGGGTTGCGGCCCGGTCTGGTCCAGACCGGGATCGCTGCGGCCGCAGGCGGCGACGGCGAGCAGGGCGGCGGCGCAAACGAGGGAACGGATCATCGGGCGACCTCCCGGTTGAGGATGCCGGACCCGGCCACAAGGGCGGCGGCAAGGGCGACGAGGGTGCTCAGGATCGACAGGGTGAGGCCGAAGGCGCCGACGGAGCTCCAGGCGTCTTGGCTGTGCTTGAAGGCGTTGAGCAGGCCGAGCACGAACAGGATGGCCAGCAGGGCCGGGTAGATCAGGCGCCGCCGCCGGCGGTCGACGCGGAGCGACAGCAGCAGCTCGATCAGGCTCCACGCCAGGACCAGGCCGCAGAAGACCAGCGCCCCGGCGATCAGCCAGGCGGAGAAGTTGGTCCACTGCATCTGGGCGGTGCGCAGGTAGGCGATGTCGGTGACGAGCGCCGCGGGGAAGAGGGCCGTGGGGAAGGCGAGAAGGATCCGGTGAACGGCCGTGCCGATCATGCGTACGGGCGCCATGGGTCGCCTCCTGAAGCTGAGCAGTCTTCGGGCAATCCGCGAGGATGGATTTGGTTCATCCGGAAGCGCCGGCCGGCAGGGTGGAAGGGCCCGGCGCGGGCGCCTATGTGGAAGGCATGACCGACACCCTCCGCTCCGCCTCCGGCTTCGACCTCACGCCCCCGGACGATGGGGAGCGAGCCCGGCTGGAGGCCGGCCTGTCGGCCGAGGAGAAGCGGGTGCTGCTGGCCCACGGCACCGAAGCTCCGTACTGCGGAACGCTGCTGGGCGAGAAGCGGGCGGGGGTGTTCTGCTGCCGCGAGTGCGGCCTGCCGCTGTTCCGCAGCCGGACCAAGTTCGAGAGCGGCACCGGCTGGCCCAGCTTCACCGAACCGGTCGATCCCGCGCACGTCACGGCGGTGCGCGACGACAGCTACGGCATGGTGCGCACCGAGACCCGCTGCGCCCGCTGCGGCAGCCACCAGGGCCACGTCTTCCCGGACGGACCGCCGCCGACGGGGCTGCGCTACTGCATCAATTCGGTGGCCCTGAGCTTCGTGCCGGACGGCGAAGCCCTGCCGGACCCGCTGAGGCGCGGCGACGGAAGGGCCTGACTTTGGCCGCATTCGGGCGCAGGGTGGAGCCCATGCAGGAGTCCGGCGCATGTTGATCACCCTGATGGCGGCCGCCGCGGTCCTGGGCAGCGACCCCGAGGGCGCGATGGCCACCGCGCCCGCGACGCCGGTGACGCTCGACGTCGCCGCCGCTCCGGCCGCGCCTTCGGTGGAGGGAGCCGCGCAGGAGGCCGCGCCGCACGGGCTGACTACCGACCAGCAGATCGACCGCTGGCTGGCGTCCCGCGCGCCGGCCGCGGACGCCTGGGCGACGGGCGAGGTCGCCGACGACCGGGAAGTGCACGGCGAGTTCAGCGTGACCGTGGGCACCGAGGGCTATCGGGACTACGGCGCGGCGGCGTCGCTGCCGGTCGGCGAGCATGGCCGGCTGGATGTGAGCTTCCGCCAGGTCGAGAACGGTTATTACGGCTATCGCTATGGCGACTGGGGCGATCCGCGCCTCGACGACGCGGGCTACGCCTTCCCCGGCTACCGGCCCGGCGCGGCCACGGCGTACGAACGGCGGGTGATGCGCCCGGATGGTCCGCCGCGGCGCTGGACGACGGCGGACCAGCCGCAGCCGGCGCCCTGACGGCGTCGATTCAGGCCTGATCAGCGAAGGGGCTGGGCGCGGTCGCCGTCGACTGCAGCAGGCGGTTCACCGTCTCCGCGAAGGTGGCGAAGGACAGGGGCTTGGCCAGCGTCTCGTCGGCGCCGAAGACCCGCGCCATGTTGAGCAGGTTGCCGACCCCCATGCTTCCGCCGGAGGAGATGGCGAGGATGCGCACGCCCGGGTGACGACGCCGGATTTCGGTGATCGTCTCGAGGCCGTCGCGGTTGGGCATCAGCATGTCGAGCACGACGAGTTCGGCGTGGGTGGCGTCGAGCACGCGCAGGGCCTCGTCGCCGTCGGCCGCCTCGACGATGGCGTGCTGCTCCTCGCGCAGCAGCTCGGTCACGATGGCGCGGATCGTGGGGTCGTCGTCGACTACGAGAACAATGGCCATGCTAACCTCTGCGGCGGAGTATCCACGCCAAATCCTGCAAATTCAGAAACGTGCCTGATTAACATCACGCCGCCGCCGCGCCGGGGGAGGGCAGGGCCTCGAAGGGGCCGGGGCGGGCGTAGACCCAGCCCTGGATGAGGTGGACGCCGGCGGTGCGCAGGAACTGCGCCTGCTCCGGGGTCTCGACGCCTTCGCAGACGACCTGCATGCCGAGCAGGCGGCCGACGGCGATGACGGCGTGGATGATGGCGGCCGAGGCGGTGTCCTCGAGGCAGCGGCAGACGAAGCTGCGGTCGATCTTGAGCGTCGAGAAGCGCAGCTCGCGCAGGGCGTGAAGGCTGGTGTAGCCGGAGCCGAAGTCGTCCAGCGCGACGCCGACGCCGAGCTCGGCCAGCCGCTCCAGCGTGGGGCGAGCGTGCTCGATGTGCAGGATGGCGGTCTCGGTGACCTCGATCTCGAGACGATCCAGCGGGAAGGCGGCGCGCTCGGCGGCCATGCGGACGCGGTCGGCGAAGTCCGGGCGCTGGAATTCGTCGGCGGAGGCGTTGATCGAGACGCGGACGTCGTCGCGGGCGCCGACCACCCGCATGGCCCGCTCCAGCACGAAGTCGGTGAGATCCTCGATGGCTCCGGCGGCCTCGAGCTCGGGGATGAATTCGTCCGGCGGGCGGGGCGTGCCGTCGGCGGTGGTCCAGCGGACCAGGGCCTCGACCTTGCCTGCGAAGCCGCCGGTTCGGTCCATCATCGGCTGGTAGACCACGTCCAGCTCGCCGGCGTCGATGGCGCGGCGAAGTTCCGACACGGGATCGGCGGGGACTGTCCCCGGCGTCACGCCCATGGCCGCCAGGGTGCGGTCGAGCAGCGTCGCCAGTCCCTCGACGGCGTCGGGCGTCTGCTCGCCTTGACGCGCCGAGGTCTCGATGACCGAGGCCGCCCTGGCGACCGCGCGCGCGCCGAGGCTGAGGCTCATGGACTTGAGGGCGTGGGCAGCGCGGGCGAGGGCTTCGAGGTCGCCCGCGGCCGCGGCGGCGCGGACGTCGGCGAGGCGGAGGGGGGCGTTCTCGGCGTAGAGACCCTCGACGCGGGCGACAAAGTCGGCGCGGCCGTTCTCGGCCATGGATTTGAGTTCGCCGCGCAGGGCGGGGTCGAACAGGTCGTCCTCGGCCTCCGGAGCGGCAGGCGGAGCGGGAGCGGCCGTTTCCGGGGCGGGGCCGGCGACGGCGAAGCGGCCGCAGTGCTGCTGCAGGGCGCCGGAGATGTCCTGCAGGGTGAAGGGCTTGTGGATGACGCCGTCCATGCCGGCGGCCTTCCAGGCGTCGGCGGCGGTGCCGACGACATGGGCCGTGAGAGCCAGGATCACCGAGCGGGGGCGGCCGTCGCGCGCCTCTTCCTCGCGAATCTGGCGGGAGGCCTCGAAGCCGTCTAGGCGCGGCATGGAGCCGTCCATGAGCACGAGGTCCCAGGCGCCGCGGCGCAGGGCCTCGACCGCCTCGACGCCGTCCTCGGCGAAGTCGGCGGCCACGCCAAGGCGCGACAGGGCTTCGCCGGCCACTTCGCGGTTGACCTCGGAATCGTCGACGACGAGCACTCGGGCGCCGGGGAAGGACAGGGCCTCCGCCTCGGCCGTCGTCGCCTCGGCCGTCGGGCTCTCGCCGGCCTGCAGACCAGCGAGGGCGCGGACGAGCTCGCTGCGGCGCACGGGGGTCGCGAGGCTCCAGCCCTGCCGCGCGTCCCCGGCGCCGGGAAACTCCAGGCGGAGAGCGCCGGCTTCCGCGACGATCACGGCGCCGGCGGGATCGGCGGCGCGCGTCACGCCCAGGGCGGCGAGATAGAGGCCGACGGCGTCCAGCGTGCGGGGGGCGTCGCCGGCCAGGCTGGCGGTCCATTCGGGGGCGAAGCGCGGCAGGACGGGGGCGTCGCCGGCCGGGGGCAGGGGAACGACGAAGCCGAAGCTGGAGCCGACGCCCTCCTCGCTGGCCAGCTTCCAGTCGCCGCCCATGGCCTTCACCAGCCGGTCGCAGATGGCCAGACCCAGGCCGGTGCCGCCGTGCTTGCGGGTGGTGCTCTGGTCTTCCTGGGAGAAGGCCTGGAACAGCTTGGGCAGCTTGTCGGCCGGGATGCCCGGGCCGGTGTCGATGATCGCCGCCTCGATCCCGGCGCCGTCGCCGGCCGGCTCGATGCGGATCAGCACGCCGCCGGTTTCGGTGAACTTGATGGCGTTATTGACGAGGTTGCTGATCACCTGACGCAGGCGGGTGGGGTCGGCGAGCACCGGCCCGAGGCGCGGGTCGACGTAGACGGCGAGGTCCAGACCCTTGGCCCCGGCCCGTTCGGCGAACAGGCTGGCGACGTCCTCGGCCACGTCGGCGAGGTCGGTCTCGATACTCTCGAGCTCCATCTTGCCGGCCTCGACCTTCGAGAAGTCGAGGATGTCATTGATGATGCTGATCAGCGACTTGCCGGACTTGGCGATGACGTCGGCGTAGCGGCGCTGGCGGTCGGGCAGGTCCGACTTGGCCAGCAGTTCGCTGAGCGCGAGGATGCCGTTCATCGGCGTGCGGATCTCGTGGCTCATGACCGCCAGGAAGTCGGACTTGGCGGCGTTGGCGGCCTCGGCGACGGCCTTGGCCTCGGACAGTTCGGCGGTGCGCTCGGCGACCTGGGTCTCCAGACCGGCGACGTGGTCGGCGATGCGCCGGTCGCGCTCGCGCAGGCCGCCCAGCATGTCGCGCAGGCCGGAGACGAGGTCGGCGACCTCGCCGTCGGCGTCGATGTCGGGATCGGCCGAGTAGTCGCCCGACACGCGCACGGTGTTGGTGAAGGCGGCGAGGCGGACGATCGGGTCGCTGATGCGACGGGCGAGGCGCAGGGCGATGAGCAGGCCGCCGAGGGCCGCGACGCCGACGCCGAGCAGGGAGATCAGCACCGAGCCGAGCACACGGCCGCGCAGCCCGGGGGTCTCGGCCAGCAGGGTGATACGACCGACGGTCTCGCCCTGGCTGACCACCGGGGCCTCGACCTCGATGGTGCCGGTGTTGAGCACCGACCAGACGGAGGCCGCGCCGCCGTCCTCGACGCGGGTGTCGGACTGGAGGCGGACGCCGCCGCCGGTTTCGGCGATCAGCCGCCCGTCAGCGAGCTGGATGCGGCCGTAGGTGACGTCCGGGGTCTGGGCGATGGAGCGGAGGGCGGCGAAGGCGCCGGCGCGGTCGCCCTCGCGGACCGAGTCCGAGGCGAGCGAGCCGATCACCTTGGCCGTCTGGGTGAAACGTCGGGTTTCCAGGTCGGTCTGCCGCCGGGCGTCGGTCCAGCCCATAAGCGTCGCCGTAACAACCGCGGTGGTTGTGAGGGCGGCGAGGACCAGGCCGACCAGTTTTCGGCGGATCGAACCGCGATGTTTGGTCGGCCGCATGATATTGAAGGCCCGTCCCCAACTTCTGATTGTCGAGGCTATACCGTCCCTTAATGACTCGACGCTTAATGCTGGATGCATGACGGGGCTGGGCGCCGGTGTGGCGCCCGGGAGGGTCCCAATGAGTGGTTTCTTCTACGTCCTTCAGGACGACGCGCGGTTGCTGTTCGTCGACGACGATCCGATCCTGCGCGAGTTCGCCCAGGTGAACCTCGAGTCGCCCAGCACGCACGTGGATGTCGCGGCGGGCGGCGAGGACGCGCTGCAGCGCCTGGCCGTACAGCGCTACGATCTGGTCCTGCTGGACCTCGAGATGCCCGGCATGGACGGGTTCGCCGTGCTGGAGCGGATGCGGGACGATCCGGCCCTGCGGGACACGCCAGTGGTGGTCCAGACCGGCCGCGAGGACGTCGAGGCCATCGACCGCTGCTTCCACCTGGGCGCGGCCTCCTTCGTGATGAAGCCGCTGAACTGGCGGCTGCTGACCTACCAGATCCGCTACGTGCTGCGCGCCGAGCGCCGCGCCACGGCCGAACGGGCGGCGGCGGCATGATTCCACGCGCACTCCGTCAGGTGCTGAAGTTCGCCGGCCGGCTGCATCGGTCGGAGCGGGGCTCGATCGCGCTCAAGTTCGCGATGATCGGGCCGGCGGTGATCCTGCTGGGGGTGGGGGGCATCGACCTGATGGCGGTGCACACGGCCAAGGGAAGGCTGCAGTCGATCGCCGACGCCGCGGCGCTGGCCGGCGCGCCGGCGCTGGCCCTGGCCACCGACGGCTCGGCGGCGCGCGAGCGGGCCGACGCCTTCGTGCGCGGCCAGATGGGCGAATGGGCCGACGCGCCCGACTACGAGGCGACCTACGAGGTTCTGGAACGCGGCGGCCAGCGCGCCATTCGGGTCCTGCTGCAGGGCCACCGCACCTCCTTCTTCGCGAACATGCTGCCCCCGGGTGGGTGGAGGTTCGTCGGCGACGCCACCGCCTCGACGGCAGGCCTTGTGCCGCTGTGCGTGCTGGTGAGCGGCGGAGTCGGCAAGGACAGCCTGCACATCAAGGACACCAGCCGGATGAACGCGCCGGCCTGCCTGGTGCACTCCAACCGCGAGATCCAGGTGGGAGGCGGCGCCACCCTGACCGCCGCGTCGGTTCAGGCCGTCACCACGGCCCGGGGTCCGATCAACCCGGCCGCGAGCACGGGCGCGGCCCCGATCGAGGACCCGTTCCTCGATCTCGACCTCGACCAATCAAAGAAGCTGCTCTGCACCGTGCTGGACCTGACGGTAAAGCGCATCAAGGTGGACACGGGCGTACACTATATTCCAGCGGGCCAGCACTGCGGCGGCATCGAGGCTTCCGGAACCGCCCGCATCATCCTCGAACCGGGCGAGCACTTCTTCCTCGGCGGCCACCTGACCATCAAGGAGGACGCGCGGCTGGAAGGGACGGACGTGGTGCTGTTCTTCGACAAGGCCTCGAAGTTCGACTTCAAGGATCGGGCGGTGGTCAACCTCGACGGCCGCAAGACCGGCCCCTACGCCGGCATCGTCATGGGGGGCACGCGGGACAACACCCAGGACTTCGTGATTTCCTCCGACAATGTCGAGAGCCTGCTGGGCGTGATCTACGTTCCGGAGGCGCGGCTGGTCGTCGAAGGCTCGGCCGACGTTGCGCGCGAAAGCGCCTGGACCGTCATCGTGGCCCACGAGGTGGAACTGAAGGGCTCGCCCTCGCTGTTCATCAACGCCAACTACGACGCCAGCGACGTGCCGGTGCCGGAAGGGGTCGGGCCGCGCGGCGGCGCCCGGCTGGTTCAGTAAGGGAGCGGCCGCATGGCCATGGAAGCGGACGGCGTGGTCGCACGGATCGAGGATCGGGATCAGGCGGAGGAACGGCGCGTGCACGTCGAGCGGCGTCGCCGGGAGCGTCGCAAGCCGGGCACCCGCGTCAACCGGGAGGCCCCGAGACGCTCGCTGATGAAGCTGCTGGGGGCCTATGGCGTCGGCCTGATGGCGGCAGTGCTGGCCCTGACCCTGCTGGCCAGCGAGATGCTGGACATCGGCGTGCCGGTGACGGCGCTGGCCTTCGAGACGGCGGCCATGGGGGCGGGGGTGCTGCTGCTGGCGATGGGTTCGCTGGAGCAGCGGCTGATCGAGCTCCGGCTGGAGCTGATGATGCTGAACGGCGGCCGCCGCGAGGGCGACCGGCGGCAGGGCGACCGTCGCGCCGGCGGGCCGCAGGACCGGCG
>JAFAEC010000137.1 GCA_023424215.1 Pseudomonadota bacterium | reverse complement strand
GGGGGCCCCGAGGGCCGGGCCGACGCCTTCATGGCCGAAGGCGACGGCCCCTTCCCGACTGCAAGCCCGGTGACGCTCGAGGATCTCGAGCGGCTGTACCCGGCCGCCGCCGCCCGGGCCAAGGAAGACGCCGACTTCAGGGACCGCGCCCGCAAGGCGACGGCCGAGCTGCAGGCCGGACGCCCCGGCTACCGCGCCCTGTGGAAGCATTTCGTGGCCGTCAGCCGAACCGCGCTGGAGCGCGAGTTCGGGGCCCTGGGCGTGACCTTCGACCTGTGGAACGGAGAGAGCGACGCTGACCCGCTGATGCCCGAGATGATCGCCCATCTCGAGACCAGCGGCCTGCTGGTCGAGGACGCCGGGGCCCGGGTGGTCCACGTCGCCCGCCCCGGCGAGACCCGCAAGAAGAAGCTGGCCGACGGCTCGGTGATCGAGGCGCCCAGCCCGCCGCCGCTGCTGGTCATCTCCTCGGAGGGGTCGGCCATGTACGGCACCACCGATCTGGCGACCATCCTCGACCGCCGGAAGAGCCTCGACCCGGACCTGATTCTCTACGTCGTCGACGAACGCCAGGCCGAGCATTTCGAGCAGGTGTTCCGCGCCAGCTACCTCGCCGGCTACGCCGCCGAGGGCTCGCTGGAGCACCTCGGCTTCGGCACGATGAACGGCCCGGACGGCAAGCCCTTCAAGACCCGGGCCGGGGGCGTGCTGAAGCTGCACGACCTGATCACCATGGCGAAGGACAAGGCTCGTGAGCGCCTGCACGAGGCGAAGCTGGGCGAGGACCTGCCGGCGGACGAGTTCGAGGACATCGCCCACAAGGTGGCGGTGGCGGCGCTGAAGTTCGCCGACCTGTCGAACAGCCGGACCACCAGCTACATCTTCGACCTCGACCGCTTCATGAGCTTCGAGGGCAAGACCGGGCCTTACCTGCTGTACCAGGCGGTGCGGATCAAATCGCTGCTGCGCAAGGCCGCCGACCAGGGCGCGGAACCCGGTCCGATCGCCATCGGCGAGCCGGCCGAGCGCGATCTGGCGCTGACGCTGGACGCCTTCTCCCAGGCCGCGGCCGAAGCCTACGACAAGCGCATGCCGCACGTGGTCGCGGAGCACGCCTACCGGCTGGCCCAGAGCTTCTCGAAATTCTACGCCGCCTGCCCCGTGCTGGGGGCGCCGGACGCGGCCGGCCGGGGCTCGCGCCTCGCGCTGGCGAAGGCGACGCTGGACCAGCTGGTCATCGCACTCGACCTGCTGGGCATCGACACGCCCGAGCGGATGTAGGCTAAACTCCCTTCCTCCGGAGGGAGCCGCCATGTCGCTCGACGCCTACATCGCCGGCCTGCCCAAGGCCGAGCTCCACCTGCACATCGAGGGCAGCCTCGAGCCCGAACAGATGTTCGAGTTCGCCCGGCGCAACCGCGTGTCGATCCCGTTCGACAGCGTCGAGGCGGTGCGGGCGGCCTACGACTTCTCGAACCTGCAGGACTTCCTCGACATCTACTATGCGGGGGCCAACGTCCTGCTGACCGAGGAGGACTTCCACGACCTGGCGTTCGCCTACTTCCGCCGGGCCGCCGCCGACAACGTCCGGCATGCCGAGATCTTCTTCGATCCCCAGACCCACACCGACCGCGGGGTGCCGTTCGGCGTCGTGGCCGAGGGGCTGCTGGCGGGGATGAAGCGGGCCGAGCGCGAGCTGGGCGTCTCCTCGAAGTTGATCCTCTGCTTCCTGCGCCATCTCGACGAGCACGCGGCCTTCGATGCCCTGCACCAGGCGGAGCCGTGGCTGGACCGCATCGCCGGCGTCGGGCTCGACTCCTCCGAGGTCGGCCACCCGCCCTCGAAGTTTGAGCGCGTCTTCGCCCGCGCCCGCGAGATGGGGCTGAAGCTCTGCGCGCACGCCGGCGAGGAGGGCCCGCCCGAGTATGTCCGTGAGGCGCTGGACCTGCTGCACATCGACCGCATGGACCACGGCAACCGCTCGATGGAGGACGAGGCCCTGATCGAGCGTCTGGCGGCGTCGCAGATGACCCTGACCGTCTGCCCGCTGTCCAACCTCAAGCTCTGCGTGGTCAAGGACCTGAAGGACCATCCCGTGCCGGAGATGCTGCGCCGCGGCTTGCACGTCACCCTCAACTCGGACGACCCCGCCTATTTCGGCGGCTATGTGAACGACAACTATCGCCGCCTCGCCGAGGCGGTGGGGCTGACGCGGGAGCAGGTCACGCAGATCGCCCGCAACAGCTTCGAGGGATCGTTCCTGACGCCGGCGGAGAAGGCGGCGCGGCTGGCCGAGGTGGAAGTCTGGGCGGCGGGATGAGACCAGCGGCGGATCAGCCCCAGCGCTCGGCGACCAACATGGCTCCGGCCACGGCGCCGAAGGCGGCGAGAAAGGTCACAGCGCCGATGAGTGTCCTCCGCCAGTGACCTCTGTGCTGCGGCTTCTTGCGGAAGCCGACAGCCCACATCGGCAGAAAATGGCGTGCTGCATAGGCCCAGGCGACAAACGCGACGCCCCCTCCCACGATGAGCACCAGTTCCATCAGATTGGCGAGCGGCGATCCCATGGAGTGAGTTTCACACTCCCCCTGGCAGGTGGCAACCGACGGGGCCGGCCGTGGCGTCAGGTCGGATACGCCTTATCTCGCTGCGTATTCGCCGGTGAGGATCAGTCCCAGCCCTCGCTCCTCCAGATTCGCCTCCCTGATGGCGGCCATCACGCAGGAGAACCGCGGGTACGACAGCTCGGCATTGACGACCGGCCGCACCTCGATGTCGCCGCCGGAGGTCACATGAAGAAGCGAGCCGGGGACCAGACCGCACCCTCGCTCGATCTCGCCCGCCGCTTCCGCCGGGTTGAACGGCGGGGGGGCCTGATCGAGACCTGCCCTGACGGCATGCGGTCCTGAACAGCCCGCGAGCAGGGCGGTGATGACGAGCCAACGCATCATGCCTCAGCATCGCTATGGCTGGGGATGTCCGCAATGATTTGTCGGCCGCGAGACTGCCGGTCCCGCAATCGCGGTGAAGACTCCCGACCCCTTCCCTCCCGACCTTCCCGGCCCCTTTTCGTCCCTTCACGCCCCTCGCGGCCGGCAAGAGCCCCCAGCCCGGCGCTGAAGCGCCAGGGGCCGGCCCCGTCCAGCCCCCGCATCCGCACAAGCGCTGGCGGGCCGGGCTTTCCGCGTGCGTCCGCTTCTGACGCAGCCCCGTGCACAATGGTCGACGGCTCCGGCCCCGGTCTTTGACACAGTTAGCGCGAGCGCCCGCTGCCGATAGCGGTCGCATTCAGGAGGCGGCGACAATGTCTCCGGAATACACGGTTTCCGCATTTTCCCGGCGGCGGTGCATTCCCGCCCCTGCGGCCGCCGTTCCGCTTGACTCGGCCCTTGAGTCGGGGCCTAGGTCGCGGCGCTCTCGCGGGAGAGATCGGGGCCGTTCTCGCGGCTCCGGAGCCGAAGGCGCAACCGCCCCGGAAACGCTCAGGCAAAAGGACCGCGAGGCGCACGGACGCTGGAAAGTCGCCTTTCGGGGCGCGCCGACGGAGCAAGCCTTGTCATCCCGGACGATGCGCAGCGTCCGTCCGGGACGGGGCGGAATCTCTCAGGCTTCAGGACAGCGGGGGCGCGAGGACGGCGGAGCTTCCGCCAAAACACGCGACCGCGAGAGGCGCCCATGATCGACCAGCCCCTGAAGACCACGCCGCTGAACGCCGCGCACCGCGCGCTCGGGGCCCGCATGGTCGGCTTCGGCGGCTACGACATGCCGGTGCAGTACGAGGGCGTGCTGGCCGAGCACCGCTGGACCCGCGAGCACGCCGGCCTGTTCGACGTCTCGCACATGGGCCAGTGCAAGATCACCGGCGCCGACGCCATCGCCCAGTTCGAGCGGCTCGTCCCCGGCGACTACCAGATCCTCAAGGCAGGCAAGCAGAAGTATTCGCTGCTGCTCAACGCCGAGGGCGGCATCATGGACGACCTGATGGCCGGCAAGCCCGACCATGACGGCCTCTATGTCGTGGTCAACGCCGGCAACAAGGACGCCGACTTCGCGCATCTGAAGGCCAACATCTCCGGCGACGCCACCCTGACCATCCTCGACGATCGCGCCCTGCTGGCCATCCAGGGGCCCGAGGCGGCCGAGGTCATGGCCGCCCACGAGCCGGTGCTGGCCGAGTTCGGCTTCATGGACTGCGCCCGGCTGATGCTGTTCGGGGTCGACTGCTACGTTTCGCGTTCGGGCTACACTGGCGAGGACGGCTACGAGATCTCGGTGCCGGCCGCCGACGCGGAGCGCATCTGGAACCTGCTGCTCTCCGACGCCCGGGTGAAGCCGATCGGTCTCGGCGCGCGCGACAGCCTGCGGCTGGAAGCCGGCCTGCCGCTGCACGGCCACGACATCGACGCCGGGACCGACCCGGTCGAGGCGGCCCTGACCTTCGCCCTGTCGAAGTCGCGCAAGGAGCGCGCCGACTTCCCCGGCGCCGACCGCATCCTCAAGGCCCTGGCCGACGGCCCGTCGCGGGTCCGCGTCGGCCTGCACGTCAAGGAAGGCGCCCCGGCCCGCGAGGGCGCCGAGATCGCCGACGTTGACGGCAATGTGGTCGGCAAAGTCACCTCGGGCGGCCCCTCCCCGACCCTCGGCAAGAACATCGCCATGGGCTACGTCCCGCCCGCCCTCGCCGAGCTCGGCACGGAGCTGAAGGTCATCGTGCGCGGCAAGGCCGCCGCCGCCGAAGTCGTGGCGACGCCCTTCGTCGCCTCCCGCTACTATCGCAAACCCAAGGCCGCCTGACGGCTTCCCGGAGAACTGAGATGCGCTTCACCAAGGATCACGAGTGGGTTCGCCTCGAGGGCGACGTCGCCACCGTCGGCATCAGCAAGCACGCCGCCGAGGCGCTCGGCGACGTCGTCTTCGTCGAAACCCCCGAGGCCGGCAAGGCGGTGTCGAAGGGCGACAGCTTCGCCGTCGTCGAGAGCGTCAAGGCGGCCTCGGACGTCTACGCCCCGGTCGCGGGCGAGGTGGTCGAGGGCAACGCCGCCCTCGCCTCGGCCCCCGAGACCGTCAACGCCGACCCCGAGGGCGAAGGCTGGTTCGCGAAGATCAAGGTGTCCGACGCCTCGCAGCTGGACGAGCTGATGGATCGCGCCGCCTACGACCAGTACCTGACCACCCTCTAGACCTCTCGCACGGACCCTCCCCGCCATGCGCTACCTGCCGCTGACGCCCGACGACCGCTCCGCCATGCTGGCGGCGATCGGGGCCAAGTCGATCGACGATCTGTTCGTGGACGTGCCCGAGGCGGCGCGGCGGGAGGGCTTCGTCGACCTTCCGCGCGTGGCCGGCGAGCTGGAGGTCGAGCGCGCGCTGGGCGCGATGGCGGGGAAGAACCTGGCCGCCGGCTCGGCGCCCTTCTTCTGCGGCGCCGGGGCCTACAAGCACCACGTGCCGGCCACGGTCGACCACGTGATCCAGCGGTCGGAGTTCCTGACCAGCTACACGCCCTACCAGCCCGAGATCGCCCAGGGCACGCTGCAGTACCTGTACGAGTTCCAGACCCAGGTCGCGAACCTGACCGGCATGCCGGTGGCCAACGCCTCACTCTATGACGGCTCGACCGCCATGGCCGAGGGCGTGCTGATGGCCACCCGCGTGACCCGCCGCAACAAGGCGGTGATCTCGGGCGGGGTGCATCCGCACTATGTCGCCGCCACCGAGACCGTGGTGCACGCCGTCGGCGTCGAGACCCAGGTGCTGCCCGCCGCGGTCGACGCCGAGGCCGATGTCGTCAGCCAGATCGGACCGGACACCGCCTGCGTCGTGGTCCAGACCCCGAACGTGTTCGGCACCGCCACCGACGTGACGAAAATCGCCGAGGCCGCCCACGCGGCCGGGGCCCTGCTGATCGTGGTGGTGACCGAGGCCGTGTCGATGGGCCTGCTGAAGTCGCCGGGCGAGATGGGAGCCGACATTGTCGCCGCCGAGGGCCAGTCGATCGGCAACGCCCTGAATTTCGGCGGCCCCTACGTCGGCCTGTTCGCCACGCGCGAGAAGCTGATCCGGCAGATGCCCGGCCGCCTGACCGGCGAGACCGTGGACGCCGACGGCGCGCGCGGCTTCGTCCTGACCCTGTCGACGCGCGAACAGCACATTCGCCGCGACAAGGCGACCTCTAACATCTGCACCAACTCGGGCCTGTGCACCCTGGCCTTCTCGATCCACATGAGCCTGCTGGGCGAGACCGGCCTGCGCCGGCTGGCCCTGCTGAACCACGAGGCGGCGGTGAAGACCCGCGACGCCCTGGCGGGGATCCCGGGCGTGGAGGTGCTGACCCCGCGCTTCTTCAACGAGTTCGCGGTGAAGCTGCCGAAGCCGGCCGCGGAGGTCGTCGAACGGCTGGCCGAGAAGCGCATCCTCGCCGGCGTGCCCTACGGCCGCCTCGCCCCCGGGGCGGGCATGGACGACGTCCTGCTGGTCGCCGCCACCGAGATCACCACGGACGCGGACATCGCGGCCCTGAAATCCGCCCTGGCGGAGGTTCTGTAATGAGCACCATGAACACCGTCGGCCGTCCGACCACGCCCAACGCCGTGGATCACGACTACAAGCATCCGACCCTGACCGGCGGGCGCGGCCTGCTGCAGGACGAGCACCTGATCTTCGAGAGCGACGGCTGGGGCAAGACCGGCGTCGACCTGCCGGAGCCGACGAGCGACGCCTCGGACCTCGGCGACCTGGTGCGCCGCGATCCGATCGGCCTGCCCGGCCTGTCGGAGCCGGAGGCCATGCGCCACTACGTGCGCCTGAGCCAGAAGAACCACGCCATCGACCTGGCCATCTATCCGCTCGGCTCGTGCACGATGAAGCACAACCCGCGCCTCAACGAGAAGATGGCGCGCCTGCCGGGCTTCTCCGACATCCATCCGCTGCAGCCGCAATCGACGGTGCAGGGCGCGCTGGAGCTGATGGACAGCCTGGCCCACTGGCTGAAGACCCTGACCGGCATGCCGGCGGTGGCGATGAGCCCCAAGGCCGGGGCGCACGGCGAACTGTGCGGCCTGATGGCCATCCGCGCCGCCCACCGCGCCGCGGGCCACGGCCTGCGCTCGGACAAGCCGCGCAACAAGGTGCTGGTGCCGACCTCGGCCCACGGCACCAACCCGGCCACGGCCGCCTTCGTCGGCTACCAGGTGGTGGAGATCGCCCAGACCGAGGACGGCAGGGTCGACATCAGGGACCTCGAGGCCAAGCTGGGCGACGACGTCGCCGCCATCATGGTCACCAACCCGAACACCTGCGGCCTGTTCGAGCGCGACATCCTCGAGATCAGCCGGCTGACGCACGAGGCCGGGGCCTACTTCTACTGCGACGGCGCCAACTTCAACGCCATCGTCGGGCGGGTGCGGCCGGGCGACCTGGGCGTCGACGCCATGCACATCAACCTGCACAAGACCTTCTCGACGCCGCACGGCGGCGGCGGGCCGGGCGCCGGTCCGGTGGTGCTGTCCGAGGCGCTGGCGCCGTTCGCGCCGGCCCCGTGGGTGGTCTCGGACGGCGACGGCTTCCGGCTGGAGGAGTTCGCCGAGGGCGAGGCCGCGCAGGCCTTCGGCCGGATGTGCGCCTTCCACGGCCAGATGGGCATGTATGTCCGCGCCCTCAGCTACATGATGAGCCACGGCTCGGACGGCCTGCGGCAGGTGGCCGAGGACGCGGTGCTGAACGCCAACTACATCAAGGCCCGGCTGCAGGACCTGATGAGCCCGGCCTTCCCGGAAGGGCCGTGCATGCACGAGGCCCTGTTCGACGACGAGTGGCTGAAGGGCACGGACGTGACCACGCTCGACTTCGCCAAGGCGATGATCGACGAGGGCTTCCACCCGATGACCATGTATTTCCCGCTGGTCGTGCACGGGGCCATGCTGATCGAGCCGACCGAGACCGAGTCGAAGCAGGAACTGGATCGCTTCATCGAGGCGATGCGGGCTTTGGCCGGGGCGGCGAAGGCCGGCGACGTCGAGCGCTTCAAGGGCGCGCCCTTCCACGCCCCGCTGCGGCGCCTGGACGAGACCCGCGCGGCCCGCCAACCGGTGCTTCGCTGGACCGCTCCCGAGGGGTCGAACATCGCGGCGGAGTAGCTTCGCACCTGCGAAGCACGGTGATGTGAACGCCGCCTCGCCCCAGAGGCGTATGCTCCGGTTTGCGTAGTCAGAACCAGAGCATGCGTTTGGGAGGCGCTAGCGGTCATGATGTCACGCGTACAAA
>JAFAEC010000078.1 GCA_023424215.1 Pseudomonadota bacterium | reverse complement strand
GAGCCAGCCAGGCGGCCGCCGAGGGCGCGGCGCGCGAGGCGGTCGCTGGCCTTTTCGGCAGCCGTGAACGGCCTGTCGCGCGCGAGGCGGAGACCGACGCCCCGGGCGGCGCCGACGCGCCCGCTGCCGAAGCGCCCGCGGCCGATGCGCCCGCTGTCGCCGCCTTCGCCGATCCGGCGCCGGTGAACTACAGCCCCTCCCTGCCGGGCCCCTACCGGCTGCAATTTGCGCCGGAGCTGCAGGCGGCGGAACGGGCCTTTGACGAGTTCAACGCGGTGCCTTGCGACGACTGCGAGGGCGGCCGGTCGTATGATTCGTGGATTCGGCATCATGTTCGGGAGGTGCAGCCGATGCGGGCGCTGGAGAACCGCGTCGGCGAGATGGCGGTCGGGGAAGCGATTCGCTGGACCGGCGTCTCGGGCGCCCGGCTGGCGCTGACCGTGATCGGCGACGCGCCGGTCGGCGCATGGCCCTGCAAGCAGGTGCGGTGGAGTTCCGAACGGGACAGCCGGAGCGCCGAGCGGCTTGGTCTGTTCTGCCACGGCAAGCGCGGCGACTACCTCGGCGATGGCTGGGTCGAGGTGCTCTGACGCGTCTCCCAAACGGTCCAGGACAGCGCGAAATAGACGCTGTCCTTCCATTCGTCGCCGATCTTCTGCGCCCGCTCGGCGAAGCCGGTCCGGACGAAGCCGAGCCTTTCGAGCAGACGAATCGAGGCGATATTCTCCGGGTCGACGTCGGCGGTGAGCTCGCCGATCTCCCGCGTGGCGAAGACGTGCGCGATGGCGGCGGATGTCGCTTCCCGGGCCAGCCCCTGCCCCCAATGATCCGGGTGAAGGATGTAGCCGATTTCGGGCAGCCGCCAGAAGCCGGCCTTGCCGATCACCCGTCCGTCGCGCTCGACGACGAAGTCCGGCTGGTCGGGACCGTTGGCGAGCATGCTGTCGAGCCAGGCGGCGGTCTGGTCGAGCGAGACGTGCGGCGGGGTGGACCACCAGCGTGTCGCCCGCGGGTCGGACAGCACCGCGTGCATCGCCGCGAGGTCGTCGGGACGGGCGGAGCGCAGTCTCAGGCGGGCGGTGACGATCTCCATGCGCCAGCGTCGCCGCGCTGGCGGGTCGGGGTCAAGCGAGGTCCCGGGCCAGCACCGTGAAGGCCAGATCACCCCGCCTCGGCAGGCCGAAACGCCGGTCTGTCGCCGGGAACGGCCGCGTCTCCCCGGTCGGGTGATAGCCGCGGCGGCCGTACCACTCGATCAGCTCGGCGCGCTGGACGATGACCGTCATTTCCATCGTGCGGGCGTTGAAGCGCGTCCGCGCGTCGGCCTCCGCGGCGGCGATCAGGGCCCGGCCGAGACCGCCGCCCTGCAGGATCGGGTCGACCGTCAGCATTCCCAGATAGGCGAGGCCCCGCCCCTTGTCGGTGACCTGCACGCAGCCGACCAGCCGTCCCTCCCGCTCGGCCAGAAGAACGACCTGCTTCGGGTCGGCGACGATCGCCTCCAGCGTCGGCGGGTCGATCCGGTCGCCGTCCAGCAGGTCGGCCTCGTGGGTCCAGCCGCGGCGGGCGGAGTCGCCGCGGTAGGCGCCGTGAACCAGCGCATGCAGGGCGGGAATGTCGGCGGCGCTCGCGGGACGGAAGGTCGGCTCAGTCAAGGGCCAGCATCTCCGCCACAGCTTCTCCGATCGCCAGCGAACTGGTCAGGCCCGGGCTTTCGATGCCGAACAGGGCGACAAGGCCGTCGAGCCCGTGATCGTCGCGGCCGCGCAGCTGGAAGTCCGGCTGCGGCTCGCCGGGACCGTGGAGCTTGGGCCGGATGCCGGCGTAGTCGGGCGTCAGCGCGCCCTCGGGAAGCTCCGGCCAGAAGCGTCGGATGGTGCGCTCGAACGCCGCCGCCCGCGCCGGATCGACCGAATACTCCTCGCCATCGACGTACTCGAGATCCGGCCCGAACACGGCCTGCCCTCCGAGATCCTTGCGATAGTGGGTGCCCAGCGCGCCCGGGATCGGCGGCGGATAGACCAGGCGCTCGAACGGCGCCCGGCCCGTCAGCCGGAAGTAGACGCCCTTGCCGTAATGCCCGGCGGGTATGCGATCGGCTGGATAACCGCCGAGCCGGCCCGCCACGTCCTGCGCGCCCAGCCCCGGCGCGGTGACCAGGAGTCGGCAGGTCAGGGTCGCTCCGCCCTCCCCGCCTGCGGTGACGCGGAAACCGCCGGTCGGCAGCGGCTCGGCGCGTTCGAACGGTGTCGAGACGACGACCGACCCGCCCGCGTCCTCGATCTCGCCCTGCAGGGCCAGCATGTAGCCGTGGCTGTCGAAGACGCCGCTCTCGGGCGACAGGATGGCGGCGTGCGCGGCCAGCCCCGGCTCCAGCGACTGCGCCTGCGGGCCGGTCAGGTGCTCGAGCCCCTCGACGCCGTTCGCGGTCGCCTGCTCGAAGATCGCCTCGATCCGCGGGACCTCGGTGTCGTCGGTGGCCACGACCAGCTTGCCGCATTTGCGGTAGTCGACCTTGCGGCTGTCGAGGAAGGCGTAGAGGGCGCGCCGGCCCTCGACGCAGAAGCGCGCCTTCAGGGAACCCGAAGGGTAATAGAGGCCGCCGTGGATGACCTCGCTGTTGCGCGAGGAGGCGCCCTGGCCGATGGCCGGCTCCCTCTCAAGCACCAGCACCGAGAGCCCGCGCCGTGACAGCGCCCGGCCGCAGGCGAGGCCGACGGCCCCGGCGCCCACGACCACGGCGTCGAAGTCGAAGCTCACGCCTTCGGGCCGTACAGGGCCGCGGCGCGCGCTTCGAAACAGTGCATCAGCCTGCCGACGGCGCGGTCGAAATTGGCCTGCAGCATCACATCCAGCAGCCGGGCCTTGAAGGCGAAGTCGATGAAGAACTCGACGCGCGTCCCCTCGGGGTGCGGGAAGAATTCCCAGCGGTTCTTCAGGTGGTGGAAGGGTCCGCGCAGCAGGCCGACCTCGACCAGCGGGCGGTTCCGGTCGTGCCGGACCCAGGTCGAGAAGCGCTCCTTCAGGAAGGAGAAGCCGACCCCCGCCTCGGCGTCCTCGACGCAGACGCCGGGCCGCTCCTCGCGCCGGTTCCAGGTGCGCATCGAGGTGACCCACGGCACGAAGTCCGGATAGGCGCGCACGTCCGCGACCAGATCGGCGAGCTGGTCGGGCTGGTACGGCAGGATTTTCGTGACGCGATGAACGGCCAAGGCGGGATCAGCGGCCCGTCTGCGCCAGCCGCGCGGCCTTCAGCCGGGCGAAGTCCTCGCCGGCGTGGTGCGAGCTGCGGGTCAGGGGCGACGACGACACCATCAGGAAACCCTTGGCCCGGGCGATCGCCTCGTAGGCCTTGAACTCTTCCGGCGTCACGAAACGCTCGATGGCGGCGTGCTTGCGGGTCGGCTGCAGGTACTGGCCGATGGTGATGAAGTCGACGCCGGCGGAGCGCATGTCGTCCATCACCTGCATGACCTCCTCCCGCGTCTCCCCGAGGCCGACCATGATGCCGGACTTGGTGAACTGGTTCGGGTCGCGCTCCTTGACCATCTGCAGCAGGCGCAGGCTGTGGAAGTAGCGGGCGCCGGGGCGGATCTTCAGATACAGCCGCGGCACGGTCTCGAGGTTGTGGTTGAAGACGTCGGGGGTGGAATCGATCACCACCTCGGCCGCGCCGTCCTTGCGCAGGAAGTCGGGGGTCAGGATCTCGATGGTCGTGCCCGGGGCCTGCAGGCGGATCTGACGCACCACCTCGGCGAAGTGGGCGGCGCCGCCGTCGGACAGGTCGTCACGGTCCACGCTGGTGATGACCACGTGGTTCAGCCCCATCTGCTGCACCGCCAGGCCGACCTTGGCCGGCTCTTCCGGATCGAGGGCGTCGGGCAGGCCGGTCTTGACGTTGCAGAAGGCGCAGGCCCGCGTGCAGGTGTCGCCCATGATCATAAGGGTGGCGTGCTTCTGGCTCCAGCACTCGCCGATGTTCGGGCAGGCCGCCTCCTCGCAGACCGTGTGGAGGCCCTTCTCCTTCACGATGGTGCGGGTGGCGTTGTACTGGCCCGAGCCGGGCGCCTTGACGCGCAGCCAGTCGGGTTTCTTCAGGACCGCGGTCTCCGGCCGGTTCTGCTTCTCAGGGTGACGCAGTTCGGCGGGCGTCTTCTTCAGGGCATCGATCAGGGTGACCAAGGCGACCTCGGGCTCGGGGGTCCAGAAGCGGCTATGTCGTCCTTCCGGATGGCCAAGGCAAGGCGGCAAGAAACCTCACGCAAGGTAACCTGTCTTTTCAACGAACCCCCCGCGCACTAGTTTGCCGCGCCCAAGCACAGGCGCGGCCAACGCGCCGGCACGGAGGATGACGGTTTGCGCGTACCCCTGGACACCAAGGTCGGCGAGGAGAGCATCTTCGACGCGCTCATCGCGGCGCGCGAGACGTATGGCGACAAGGAAATCCTGGAAGACCAGGATCGGAAGCCCCTCACCTACACCGGCCTGATCCGCGCGGCCTTCGTACTGGGACGCAAGGTCGCGGCCCTGACCGCGCCGTCCGAGCGGGTCGGCATCCTGCTGCCGTCGAGCATGGGGGTGGTGGTCACCTTCTACGGCCTGCACGCGCACGGCCGCGTGCCGGTAATGATTAACTTCACCGCCGGCGAGCGGAACATCAAGGCGGCGATCGCCGCGGCCGGGGTGCTCAAGATCCTGACCGCCCGCCGATTCATTCAGCAGGCCAAGCTCGAGGACCTGGTCGAGCAGATCGAAACCGTCGCCGAGGTCGTCTGGCTGGACGACGTGCGCGCCTCGATCGGCCTGCCCGACAAACTGTACGGCCTGATGGCCGGGCTGATGCCGAAGCGCTTCAGGGCCAGGACCGAGCCCTCGTCTCCGGGTGTGATCCTGTTCACCTCGGGCAGCTTCGGGGCGCCCAAGGGCGTGGTGTTGAGCCAGTCGAACCTCGTCGCCAACTGCCGCCAGGTGGCGCAGCATATCGATCTGAAGCCGGAGTGGGTGATGTTCAACCCGCTGCCGACCTTCCACTGCTTCGGCCTGACCGGCGGGGTCCTGCTGCCCCTGCTGCAGGGAATGAAGGCCTTCCAGTACCCCTCCCCGCTGCACGCCAAGCAGATCGTCGAACTGCTGCCGCAGGTGAAGGCCTCGATCCTGTTCGCGACCGACACCTTCCTGAACCAGTACGCCCGCGTCGCCGGGCCGGACGACTTCGACAGCCTTGAGTTCGTGGTCGCCGGAGCCGAGCGGGTCCGGGACGAAACCCACCACCTGTTCAACACCCGCTTCCACGGCCTCAAGCTGCTGGAGGGTTACGGCGCTACCGAGGCGGCGCCCGTCGTGGCGGTCAACCACCCGGACCACAACCGTCCGGGCACGGTGGGCCAGATCCTGCCGGGCATGGAGTGGCGGCTGGAGCCCGTCCCGGGCATCGACGAGGGCGGTCGCCTGTTCCTGCGCGGCCCCAACGTCATGGAGGGCTATCTGTCGCCGGACGATCCGGAGGCCATAGAGCCGCTCGAAGGCGGGTGGCACGACACCGGCGACATCGTCTCGATCGACGGCGAGGGCTACATCTCGATCCTCGGCCGGGCCAAGCGGTTCGCCAAGATCGGCGGCGAGATGGTCTCGCTGACGGCGGTCGAGGGGCTGGCCAGCGCGGTCTGGCCCGAGGCGCGCCACGCCGTGGTCGCCGTCGCCGACAGCCGCAAGGGCGAGAAGCTGGTGCTGGTCACCGACCGCAGCGACGCCGAGGTGGCCCGGCTGGCCGAATGGGCCCGCGAGCACGGCGCCCCGGAGCTGGCGGTGCCGAAGAAGATCGTCCGCGTCGGCGAGGTCCCGGTTCTGGGCACCGGCAAGACCGACTACGTCGCCATCCAGCAGATGGTGGAGCTGGACAAGGCCGCCTGAGCGGCCTCAGCCGATGCGCACGCCGGTCATGGAGATCGAGCCGCCGTCGATCACGTCGTTGAAGAAGGCGACATCGTCGCCCGGCCGGCGTTGAGCCGCGACGTAGAGCAGCGGCAGGAAGTGCTCGTCGGTAGGCACGCTGAGCCGGGCGTCCTCGGCCAGGCCGACCCGGTCGACCAGCGCCTCGTCGTCGCCGCGGACCAGGGCCGCCTTGACCGCCTCGTTGAAGCCGGTCGCCCAGTCGTAGGGCGCGCCGCCCGCGCGTTTCCAGGCGGCCAGGTTGTGCACGAAGTCGCCCGAGCCGGCGACGATCACCCCCTCCTCCCTTAGCGGCGCCAGCCGGCGGGCGAGGTCAAAATGCTGACGCGCGGTCAGGCGCCGATCGAGCGACAGCTGCACCACGGGCACGTCGGCCTCGGGCCAGACGTGGGCCAGCACCGACCACGTCCCGTGATCCAGCCCCCATTGCTCCGTGGGCGCGGCGCCGGTCAGGGCGGCCACCCGGGCGGCGAGCTCGGGCGAGCCGGGCGCGGGATACTGCATCGCATGCAGTTCCTCCGGGAAGCCGCCGAAATCGTGGATGGTTTCCGGGCGTTGCTGCGACGTGACGGCCAGCCCAAGGGTCTCCCAGTGCGCCGAGACCATGACCACGCCCCGGGGCTTGCCGACGGTCTCGCCGAGCACTCGCCAGCCCTCGGCGAACGGCCCGCCCAGGGCGTTCATGGGCGAGCCGTGGCCGAAGAAGATCGCCGGCTGGCGGGTCACGACTTCAGCTTCTTCGCGTGCTCCGCCACCCAGCGGCCCTGCCATCGCGCGCCTTCCAGCTCGTTGTCGCTGGGCATGCGCGAGCCGTCGCCGCCGGTGATGGTGGTGGCGCCGTAGGGGCTGCCGCCGGTGATCTCGTCCATGCGCGACTGCCCGGCCCAGGCGTAGGGCAGGCCCGCCACGACCATGCCATGGTGCAGCAGGGTCTGGATCAGGCCGATCAGGGTCACCTCCTGTCCGCCATGCTGGGTGGCGGTCGAGGTGAAGGCGGAGCCGATCTTGCCGACCAGTGCCCCCCTCGCCCACAGGCCGCCGGTCTGGTCGAGGAAGTTGCGCATCTGCGAGGCCGCCGTGCCGTAGCGGGTGCCGGCCCCCACGATGATGGCGTCGTAATCCGCCAGCTGGTCGACGGTCGCGATCGGCGCGGCCTGATCCAGCTTGTAGCCGCTCTTGCGCGCCAGCTCCTCGGGGACGAGCTCGGGGACCCGCTTGATGTCGGCCTCCACGCCATCGACCGAGCGCGCCCCCTCGGCGACGGCCTCGGCCATCCGCTCAACGTGGCCATAGGTGGAGTGGTAGAGAACGAGTACGCGGGTCATGTCCTGCTCCGGTTGCCGGACGCTACTGTAACAGCGTCAGTGTCTATTTTGGTCGCCGCCTGCGAAATGCAAGGGCGGAATGACAATCAGCCGGGCGGCAAGCGGTTCCGGCCTCAGGCGCGATTGATCGGACACACGCGGTCGTAGAAGGCGCGGTCGGCGGGAACCCTCTGTCCTCGCGACAGACGGAAGCGGTGCTCGACCACCATCGCCTGCTGCTCGATGTTCAGCCCCTCCCAGGCGCAGTCGACCCCAATCGGATAGCGGTAGGCCTCGGGCCGGTCGCCGGCCCTGAGCTTGCCGGTCAGCAGGTTGACGCCGTTCGCCGCCTGCCAGACGTGGGTGAGTTCGTGGATGAAGGTCGCCTGCAGGCCGAGCGCCGCGGCGGCGATATCCTCCGGCAAGCTCCGGACCGGCCAGACGATCCAGTCCCGTCCGAACCAGCGCCCGGGGACGAAGGCGCGGGTGAGCGGCCACGGCGCGGCGAGGACACGGATCAGCTCGTAGCGCAGGGAGTCGCCGAAGGCCTCGCGCGCCAGGGCGATCTCGGCGGCCGTCAGGGAACGGATCACGGGGTCGCGGCGGCGAACTGGTAGCCGCCGGGCTCGCCGGTCCACTCCCAGTGCCACGGCTCGTAGACATAGGGCGTGAAGCCGAAGCGGCCGGCGTTGCGGACCAGCCAGCGATAGACCGGCCCGCGGCTCATGTGCAGACGACTGGCGGGCGAGGTGTCGTCGACCCCGAGCCCGACGATGTGCCCGACATAGAGGTCGACCGCCGCCCCGGTGCGGTGCGGCGAGCAGACGGCGCGGCGCAGGCCGTCGCAGTTGCCCTGCTGCGCGCAGCGGGCGGCGTCGGCCTCCGGGTCGCGATAGCCGGAGAAAATCTGCAGGAGCTCGAGATCCGCGGCGATCTCCGGCACCTCGGCGCGGGCGGCGGCGACCATGCGACGGTAGGCGTCCAGCACGTCGCGGCGCAGCAGGCGGGTCAGACGGTCGGCGTGCTCCTCCTCGGCCACCAGGTAGCCCAGCTGGTTGAGCGGCGGCGGCTCCGGGCACGGCTCCTCGCGCACCCGGCTCATGATGAAGGGGCGTCGCTCCTGCCACAGGCCGCGGAACACCTGGAAGGTGGCGGGATCGAACCAGCCGGTCGCCGGCAGGCCGTAGCGGGCCTGGAAGCCGGCCAGCGCGCGGGCGAAGGCCGGCGCGTTCGGCGCGCAGTCGGTTCCCAGCTCCCGCTGGATCAGCGGCACGTAGGTTTCCCAGCCCCATTCGGTCGCGCCGAAGGGCGTCCATTCCAGCGAATGCACCGAGATGCCGTTGGCCATCGCCGGCGCGCCCCACTCGATCGGGTCGGCGCCGCAGGCGTCGGGCGCGTCCGCCTGACGTGCAGGTTCGCGGGCTTCGGCCGCCGGTGAAGCCGTCACGATCGCGGCGCACACGGCGACCACGCCCAGGACTGCACGAGAAAACGCCATGGACGAAGCAAGCCCGAGCTCGCGCTCCAGGGCAAGAGGGACCCGTTCACAAGCGTGCGGGCGGAGACAATGCGCTGGAGATATGCACGACAAGGCCGGCGCGACATGACGGACCTTCGCGACAGTCGCGACTCCGATTCCGGCCCATGCGCCCGGCGGCGAAAAGCGGCATGGTGAGGCTGCGGCCGACTCGGCGCCGTTCCGCGGACTTCTCCATGACCGCCGCTTCAGCCCAGACCCCCGCCGCGCGCCGCTCCAACGCCGTGCTGGCCGCCTTTTCGACCGTATGCCTGCCGCTGGCGGCCTTCGGGGTGGCCCTGCCGGTGACCCTGCCGGAGTTCTACGCCAGCCACGTCGGCATCGACATCGCCATGGTCGGCTACGTCTTCATGGCCGTGCGGGCCATCGACATCGCCGCCGACCCGCTCATCGGCGCGGCCATGGACCGGACCCGCACCCGCTTCGGGCGCTACCGGCCGTGGATGGCCGCCTCGGCCCCGGTGCTGATGCTGGCCGCCCTGATGATCTTCGTCATGGTCAAGCCGGGGGCCGGGCCGCTCTACCTGTTTGGCTGGCTGCTGGTGCTCTACCTCGGCTTCTCGGTCGGCACCCTGAGCCAGCTGGGCTGGGCCTCGGTGCTGGCCCCCGAATACGATCAGCGCAGCCGCGTCTACGCCTGGTGGCAGGCGTTCAACATCCTCGGCGTCATCGCCATCCTGATCCTGCCCGCCGCCGTGGTGCAGAGCGGCATGGGCGACTATGTGGCCGGGGTGCACATCATGGGCTGGACCATCGTCGCCGCCCTGCCCCTGACCATCAGCCTGGCGCTAGCGGCCGTGCCCGAGCCAGTCAACGCCGGCGAGGCTCCGCACGGCGGGCTGAAGGCCTACTGGGACATCGTGCGCCGCCCGACCGTGGCCCGCCTGCTGGCGGCCGACATCGTGCTGGGCGTCGCCCCCGGCATCACCGGAGCGCTGCTGTTCTTCTTCTTCGACCAGATCAAGGGCTACGATCGCTCCGCCGCCTCGATCTTCATGCTGCTGTATTTCGTCGGCGGCCTGGCGGGGGCGCCGATCTGGGCGCGGCTGGCGGTGAAGATCGGCAAGCACCGGGCCCTGGCCGTGGCCAGCGTGATCTTCGCCAGCCTGTATCTGATCGCCACCCTGCTGCCCGGCGGCAATTTCGCCCTGACCGCCGCAGCCATGTTCATCGCCGGCCTGCCCTACGCCGCCGGCCTGTTCCTGCTGCGGGCCATGATGGCGGACGCCGGCGACGAGGTGCGGCTGGAGACCGGCGTCGACCGCACCGCCCTGATGTTTTCCATCCTGTCGGCGACCACCAAGCTGGGCCATGTCTTCGCCCTGATCCCCTACGCCGTGCTCGGCTGGATCGGCTTCCAGGCGGTGCCGCCGCCGGGCGGCAACAGCCCGGCCTCCCTGCTCGCCCTGCAGGTCATGTTCATCGTCGCCCCGGCCCTGCTGATCGCCTCGGCCGCCCTGCTGCTGCGCCGCTATCCGCTGACCCCGGACCGCCACGACGAGATCCGCCGCGCCCTCGAGGCCCGACCCGGAGGGATCGTCGAGTGACCCCCATCGACCGGCTCAACGCCATCATGGTCCGTCTGCGCGATCCGGACGGCGGCTGCCCGTGGGACGTGGAGCAGACCTTCGCCACCATCGCCCCCTACACCCTCGAGGAGGCCTATGAGGTCGCCGACGCCATCGAACGCGGCGACTGGGACGACCTGAAGGGAGAGTTGGGCGACCTGCTGTTCCAGGTCGTCTTCCACGCCCGCATGGCCGAGGAACAGGGGCTGTTCGGCTTCGACGACGTCGCCACGGCCATCGCCGACAAGCTGGAGCGGCGCCACCCGCACGTGTTCGGCCCAAATGGCCCGCTTGAGGCGGCCAAGCCCGACGGCGCGGCCCAGAAGGCGCGCTGGGAGGACATCAAGGCCGGGGAACGCAAGGCCAAGGCCCAGCACGGCGTGCTGGACGACGTGCCCGTCGGCCTCCCGGCGCTGGCCCGCGCCGCCAAGCTGACCAAGCGCGCCGCCCGCGTCGGCTTCGACTGGCCGTCGACCGACGAGGTCTTCGACAAGTTCGTCGAGGAGGTCGCCGAGTTGCGCGCCGAGATCGCCGCCGGCGACGTGGAGAAAGCCCGCGAGGAGATCGGCGACCTGCTGTTCGTCATGGCCAACCTCGCCCGCAAGCTGGGCGTGGAGCCGGAGGACGCGTTGCGCGGGACCAACGCCAAGTTCGTACGGCGGTTCGGCTTCATCGAGGCGGAGCTGGCAAAGGCCGGGCGGAGGCCGGAGCAGTCGGACCTGGCGGAAATGGACCGGCTCTGGGACGCGGCGAAGGCGGCGGAGCGGAGTTCGGACTGAACGTCTGCCCGCTCCCACCCACCCGCCTCTAGCTGTACCGCGCTTCCTGGAGGTCGATCTCGCGGATCAGCTTGCGGGCGGCGACCTCGTCGATGTCGCGGGCCCTGGCCAGCTTGCGGATCTCATCACGCTCGGCGCGCAGGCCGGCGAGCCGGAGTTGCTTCTCGATCGACTCGAGCCGGGCGCGGTCGACCTCGCCCTCGCCGGCCCCGCCGCGCCACTCGATCCGGCCGCGGTAGGCCTCCATCAGCCGCGCCGCGATCTCGGTGGAGGCGTCGACCACCTCTGGATCGGCGGCGATCCGGTGCTGCGCCTGCTCGATGGCCAGCATGGCCGCCCCGGCCGCGACGGTCCGCGCCAGGTCCTCGCGCTCCAGCGACGACGGCTCCGGCGGGAGCTCAAGGCCCTTCAGCAGGCGAGGCAGCAGCAGCGTGGCGGTGAGCAGCGACAACACGATGACGCAGGCGGCCAGGAAGATCGCAAGGTCGCGGACGGGGAACGCCGAGCCGTCGGGCATCAGCAGCGGCAGGGTCAGGATGCCCGCCAGGGTGATGGCGCCGCGCACCCCGGCGAGCGAGGTCACCAGCACCAGCCGCCAGCCCATCTTCGGCCGGTCCTGACCCTTGGGGCGAAACAGGGTCAGACGCAGCGAGACCCACACCCAGGCGAAGCGCAGCAGCGCCAGGGCGGCGAAGATCACCACCACATAGACCGCCAGCCACCAGACCTCCCCGCGCCCGGTCGTGCGGGCCACCTCGGCGGCCCCGGCGACGATGGCGGGCATCTGCTCGCCCAGTAGGACGAAGATCACCCCGTTGGCCGTGAAGGCGACCGTGTCCCAGACCGCCGTGCGGCGGATGCGGGTGATGGCCAGGGCGGCGCCGGAGCGTTCGGTGAAGCTCATGGTCACGCCGGCCGCCACGGCCGCCAGGATGCCCGAGGCATGCAGGTGCTCGGCCGCCAGGTAGGCGGCGAAGGGGATCAGCAGGCTGACCAGGATCTGGGCGCCGGTGTCCTCGCCCCAGCGGCGGGTCACCAGCGACTTGGCGAGGCCGATGGCGAGGGTGACGCCGACCCCGATGGCGATCCCGGCGGCGGCCAGCCAGACGAAGGTCCCGGCCGCAGAGGCCAGGGAGAAGGTTCCCGTCAGCACCGCGGCCACGGCGAACTTCATGCACACCAGGCCCGATGCGTCGTTGAGCAGGGACTCGCCCTCCAGCACGTGCATCAGGCGCTTGGGGATGGGCGCACGCTTGGCGATGGCCGCCACCGCGATCGGGTCGGTGGGAGACAGGATGGCGGCCAGGGCGAAGGCGACGCCCATGGGCATGGCCGGGATCATCCAGTAGATCAGCAGGCCGACGCCGAGGACAGTGAAGACCACCAGGCCGAGGGCCAGCTCGAGGATGAAGGCGCGGTCCCGGACCAGGTCCTCCTTCGGGATCCGCCAGCCGTCGAGGAACAGCAGCGGCGGCAGGAACAGCAGGAAGAACAGGTGCGGGTGCAGCACCACGCTCTCGCCGGTCAGCAGGACGATGCTGGCGCCCAGGGCGATCTGCACCAGCGGCAGGGCGATGCGGGTGATGCGGGCCAGGGCGCCGCTGACCACCACGGCCAGCAGCAGCAACAGGATCGTCTCGACCAGCGCCATTCTTCCCCCTGCCCGTCAGTCCGCGTCAGCCGCGCCCGAAAAGGCGCTCGAACCGTCCCAACGCCGCCGGGTGCAGGCGCACCGTGACGTGCGTGCGGCCCTCCCCGTCGGTCTCGCGCGCCGTGACCCGACCGTTCTCGTACAGCCAGGCTAGGGCCTCGCCCTGGGACGGCTCCAGGGTCAGCTCGGTCTCCGGGTCGTCGTCGATCAGCGAGGCGATGGTCTCGCGCAGCGCCTCGACGCCTTCGCCGGTCCAGGCCGAGACGGCGACCGCCTTGCCCTGCGCCCGCAGGCGTTCGGCCATGCCGAGGGTCGCCTCGCGCGCCTCGCCCTCCAGCAGGTCGATCTTGTTCCAGACCTCGAGCACCCGCCGGGTGCGGCCTTCGACGGCGGGGATCTGCTCCAGCACCGCCTCGACGTCCTTCGCTTGGGCGTCGCTGTCGGGGCTGGCGATGTCGCGGACGTGCAGGATCAGGTCGGCCTCGCCGACCTCCTCCAGCGTGGCCCGGAAGCTCTCGACCAGTTCGTGCGGCAGGTCGGAGATGAAGCCGACGGTGTCGGCGACGATGGCCGGCCGGCCCTGCGGCAGGCGGATGGTGCGCTGGGTGGTGTCGAGCGTGGCGAACAGCAGGTCCTTGGCGAACACCTCGGAACCGGTCAGCCGGTTGAACAGGGTCGACTTGCCGGCGTTGGTGTAGCCGACCAGAGCCACGGTCGGGAACGGGACCTTCTGGCGGGCCTTGCGGTGCAGGCCGCGGGTGCGCCGCACCTCCTCCAGCTCGGCCTTCAGCTTGACGATGCGGTCGGCGATGAGGCGGCGGTCGAGCTCGATCTGGGTTTCGCCGGGGCCGCCGGTCGAACCGGTGCCGCCGCGCTGGCGCTCGAGGTGGGTCCAGGTGCGGACCAGCCGCGAGCGCTCGTAGTCCAGCCGCGCCAGTTCGACCTGCAGCCGGCCCTCCTTGGTCCGCGCCCGGCGGCCGAAGATCTCGAGGATCAGGCCGGTGCGGTCGATGACCTTGGCGTCCCAGGCCTTCTCGAGGTTGCGCTGCTGCACCGGCGTCAGCTGGTCGTCGACGACCACGGCCTCGGCCTCGGCGGCGCGCACAAGGGCGGCCAGCTCGTCGACCTTGCCCGAGCCGAACAGGGTGGCGGGCGCGACCTTGCGCACGCGCACGATCTCCTCGGCGCGCACGTCGAGATCCAGCGCGCGGGCCAGGCCCGCGGCCTCCTCGAGCCGCTCCTCGGCGAGGCGCGGACTCTCGCTACGTCCGTCGGGGTGGATGACGACCGCCCGGATCAGCGGGACGGCGTGGTCGATATGCTTCGTGGTCAATCAGTCTTCTTCGGCGTCGGGCTCGTACAGCTGCACGGGCTGCGACGGCATGATGGTCGAGATGGCGTGCTTGTAGACGAGCTGCGACTGGCCATCGCGACGCAGCAGCACACAGAAGTTGTCGAACCAGGTGACGATGCCCTGCAGCTTGACCCCGTTGACGAGGAAGATGGTCAGCGGCGTTTTGGTCTTGCGGACCGAGTTGAGGAAGGTGTCCTGGAGGTTCTGACGCTTGTCTTGCGACATGGCAGGTTGGTCCTGTTCTTGTTGGTTGGCGAGCAGAGAGCCCGGTCGACTCACCTTAACCGCACACGCCGCGGTCGCAACGCCTAGATGGCCTCCCGCCGCGCCCTTTCAAGGTAGAGGGTGCGCAGCTTCGTCGCGACCGGGCCGGGCCGGCCGTCGCCGATCTTCACCCCGTCGATCGACACCGCCGGCATCACGAAACCGCTGGCCGAGGTGTAGAAGGCCTCCTTCGCCCGCTTGGCCTCGTCCACCGAGAAAGCCCGCTCCTCCAGCTCGATCCCCTCCTTCGCCGCCATCTCCAGCACCGCGGCGCGGGTGATGCCGCGCAGAATGTTGGACTGCGTGTCCCGGGTGCGCAGCTTGCCGTGCTCGTCGACGATCCAGGCGTTGGTGGAGGAGCCCTCGGTGACCAGGCCCATCTCGTCTACCATCCACGCTTCGGCGGCGCCGCGCTCCTTCGCTGCCTGCTTGGCCAGCACATTGGGCAGCAGGCCGACGGTCTTGATGTCGCAGCGACCCCAGCGGATGTCGGGCTGGGTGATCACGGCCACGCCCTTCTCGGCCGTGGCGTTGCCCCTGGCCAGCGGCAGGGAGCGGGCGGTCACGATCACGCTGGGCGGCGTGCCCTCGGCCGGGAAGGGATGATCGCGCCGGGCCGTGCCCCGGGTGATCTGGATGTAGACCAGTCCCTCGCGCACCCGGTTGCGCCGCACCGTCTCCTTCAGCACCCGCGCCAGCGCCTCCGGGCTCATCGGCCGGTCGATGCGCAGTTCGTCGAGGCTGCGCCACAGACGGGTCAGGTGCCCCTCGAAGTCGGCGAGGCGGCCGTCGAACACCGCCCAGACCTCGTAGACCCCGTCGGCGAACTGGAAGCCGCGATCCTCGACGTGCACGACGGCGTCGCGCAGCGGCCGGTAGGTCCCGTTGACATAGGCGATGCGGCTCATGCCTCGGCGGCTCCCTCTTCGATGTCCTCGCCGCCGCGGGCGGGCGCCACGCCGAGCGACTTCAGCTTCCGGTGCAGGGCGGAGCGCTCCATGCCTATGAAGGCGGCGGTGCGGCTGATGTTGCCGCCGAAGCGCATGATCTGGGCGGCGAGGTACTCGCGCTCGAACACCTCGCGGGCCTCGCGCAGCGGCAGGGCGATGATGCGCTCGGCCCCCAGCGAGCCGCTGGAGCCGGCGTTGGTCGCCTCCTGCGGCAGGGCGTCGGCGCCGATGGGTTCGGACGGATCGCCAGTGGCGAGGATCAGCAGCCGCTCGACGTTGTTTCTCAGCTGGCGGACGTTGCCCGGCCAGGGATGGACCTGCAGCACGGCGATGGCGTCGTCGCCCAGCCGACGGCGCGGCAGGCCCTGCGAGGCCGCCAGGCTCTCGATGAAATACTCGACCAGCTCGGCGATGTCCTCGCGCCGCTCGGCCAGCGGCGGCACCCGGATCGGCACCACGTTGAGCCGGTGGAACAGGTCCTCGCGGAAGCGGCCGGCGGTGATCTCCTCCTTGAGGTCGCGCGAGGTCGAGGTGATGACCCGGACGTCGACCTGCACGTCCTGCTCGCCGCCGACGCGGCGGAAGCGCTGCTCGACCAGCACCCGAAGCACCCGGCTCTGGCTTTCGCGCGGCATGTCGCCGACGTCGTCCAGATAGAGGGTGCCGCCGTGGGCGCGTTCGAACACCCCGATCTTGCGCGGACGGCCGTCGACGCCCTCCTCGCCGAACAGCTCCACGTCGAGCCGTTCCGGGGTCATGCCGGCGGCGGCGATGGCCACGAACTCGCCGCGGGCGCGGGCGCTGGCCTCGTGGATCTGGCGGGCGACCAGCTCCTTGCCGGAGCCGGGCGGTCCGGAGATCAGCACCCGGCTGTTGGCGGGGGCCACCTTGGCGATGGTGCCGCGCAGGGCCTGGGCCGCGGCGGACTTGCCGATCAGCCCGGTCGGGGCGGCTACCTGGGCGCGCAGCCGGCGGTTCTCCCGCTTCAGCTGCGACGCCTCCAGCGCTCTCTGAACAACCACCACCAGCCGGTCGGACTTGAACGGCTTTTCGATGAAGTCGTAGGCCCCGCGCTGCAGCGCGCTGACCGCCGTCTCGATGTTGCCGTGGCCGGAGATCATGACCACGGGCAGGTCGGGATCCAGCTCCTTGATCAGGTCCAGCAGCTCCAGCCCGTCGAGGCCGCCCCCCTGCATCCAGATGTCGAGCAGGGCCAGCGACGGCTTGCGGGCCCGGATGGCGGCCAGCGCCTCGTCGGAATTGGCCGCCACGCGGACGGCGTGACCCTCGTCCTCGAGCAGGCCGGAGACCAGCTCGCGGATGTCGGCCTCGTCGTCGACGACCAGTATGTCGGCTCCCGTGGATCGCATGACGCCTCGCTATTCCGCGACCGCACGGGCCGGGGACGGGGGCGCCGCGGCGCCCTTGCTCCCGGCCGTCGCGGCCGCCTTCAGGGGAAAAATCAGACACACGCGCGCGCCGGACAGGGTCTCGGCGTCGGCCAGCTTCAACTCGCCGCCGTGTTCTTCGCAGATGCGCTTGACGATGGCGAGGCCGAGGCCCGTGCCCTTCTCGCGCGTGGTCACATAGGGTTCGGTCAGCCGGTCGCGATCGCGCGCCGGCAGCCCCGGGCCGTCGTCCTCGACCGTGAAGATCGCCTGCCCGCCCTCGACCGTAAGGCGGGCGAGGATGCCGGCGCGGCTCTCGTCGCCGGGACGGGGATCGGCGTCGCGGCGCGCGGCCACCGCCTCGCCGGCGTTCTTGAGGATGTTGGTCAGGGCCTGCCCCACCATCCGGCCGTCGGCGTGGAGCACCACCTGCGGGAGGGGCTCGACCAGTTCGACGCCGATCGTCGGCGCCGCCACCCGCTGGGCGAACACCGCCTCGCGCAGCATCTCGGCGGGATTGCCGGCGGTGAAGCGCGGGGCCGGCATGCGGGCGAAGGACGAGAACTCGTCGACCATGCGGCCAATGTCCCCCACCTGGCGGATGATGGTCTCGGTGCAGCGGTCGAACACCTCGACATCCTCGCCGACCTGCTTGCGATAGCGGCGGCGCAGGCGCTCGGCCGACAGCTGGATCGGGGTCAGGGGATTCTTGATCTCGTGGGCGATGCGACGGGCCACGTCACGCCAGGCCGCGTTCCTCTGGGCGGTGACCAGCCGGGTGATGTCGTCGAAGGTCAGCACCATCTCGCCGCCGAGCCCGCCTTCGATGCGCACGCGCAGCCTGCGGGTCTCGCCGGCGTGGGCGACGTCGATCTCTTCCTCGATGTGGGCCTCGGCGCGGCCGGCCAGTTCGCTGAGCTCCGGCGAGACCTCGCCCAGCGGCCGGCCGATGATCTCGGCATCGGAGATGCCCAGCAGTTCGACGGCGCTGTCGTTGATGGCCGAGACGCGCCTGAGGCGGTCGACGCCGATGACGCCGGCGGAGACGCCGGACAGCACGGTCTCAATGAACACCGTCCGCCCCCTCGCCTCCTCGCTGGCCGCCCGCAGAGCCGCCTGCTGCGCCTCGAGGTCGCCGGTCATGCGGTTGAAGGCGGTGGACAGGGTCTGGATTTCGCCGGGGCCCTGGCTGTCGTCGACACGCGCCGAAAGGTCGCCGCCAGCGACGCGGTCGGCCGCCTCGACCAGCCGGCCGATCGGCGCGGAGATGGCGCTGGCGGCGGACATGCCCAGCCAGACGGCCCCGACCAGCACCAGCAGGGCGGTCTCGAAATAGCTCAGGGCGAAGGCGGCCTGGATGCGCTCCCGGCTGGCCTGGGCCTCGCGATAGGCGACGATGGACTGCTCGGCGGCGGCGAGCTGGGTGATCAGACCGGGACGGAGGGGGCGCGCCACATACAGGTAGGCGTCGCCATAGGCCGGGAACGCCATCAGCCCCCGGACCGCGTCGGGGTTCTGCGTCACCTGCTGGACAGAGGGCTCTTCTCCGCCTGCGGCCTCCTCGAGAGCGGCCGTCGGCGGAGCGATGTAGGGCGGCGCGCCCGGTCCCTCGCCGCTGGCCAGCACCTCCCCGTCGCCGCCGAGGATGTAGATGGCGGGGTAGCCGAACAGCTCCCCGACCTGGGTCAGGGCGTCGGAGAACTGGATGCGGCTCTCGAACAGCGGGCGCACGCCTTCCAGTTGCTCGGCGATCACCGCCAGGTCGCCGTCCATCTGGGCCGAGACGTCGGCCGTATAGGCGCGCCCGATGTCGGCGCCGTTGTCGACGGCGGTCTGCACGGTGTCGCTGAACCACTGGTCGACGCCGCGGTTGACCAGCACCCCGAAGACGAGGGCGATGGTCACGGCGGGGACCAGCGCCACCAGCGAGAACAGGGTGACGAAACGCAGGTGCAGACGCGCCCCGGCGTGGGTGCGTCGCCGCACCAGCACCAGCACGCGGCGGCCGATGACGACCGCCAGCCCGCCGATCAGCAGGAGGTTGAAGCCGAGCACCGCCAGCACGGCCTGGCTGGCGCGATCGCGGGCTCCTTCGCCGCTGGCCCCCGGCGCGGTGGCCAGCAGCCAGATCGCCGCCCCGCTGATCAGGAAGGCGACGACGTAGGCGACGAGGAAGATGTTGCGCCGGCGATCCTCCGACCAGCCGGCGAACCAGCGCGCCGCGCCGCGGGCGGCGGGGTCCTGCGCTGGGTCGGCGGCGGGCGTGTCGGTCATGCCGCGCCAGCTTCCGCCAACTGTGGCCGGATATCAACAGGGCAGTTGCCGGAATGCGTCACCGGTCGCCACAGCTCCGTCAGGGCGGTCTCGACTTCCGCCGGCGTGTCCAGCCGGCACAGCCGCGCCTTCGCCGCCCGCCGGACGCAGGGATCCGCCGGCCACGGGGCCTGCTCCACGTACCAGCCGAGGTGCTTGCGGAACATCTTCAGCCCCAGCGGCAGGCCGTAGAAGGCGACCGAGGCCCGCAGGTGCTCGATCACGATGGCGAGGCGTTCTTCCGGGCCCGGCTCGTGCAACACGGTCCCGTCCGCCAGCGCCTGCTCCAGATGGGCCGCCAGCCATGGCCGGCCATACACGCCCCGGCCCAGCATCAGGGCGTCCGCCCCGGACTGATCGAGGGCGGTGCGGGCGTCTTCCGCCGTGACGATGTCGCCGTTGACGATTACCGGCACCCCCGCCGCCGCCTTGACCTCGGCCACCGCGCGCCAGTCCGCCGCGCCGGTGTAGAACTGCTGACGGGTGCGGCCGTGCACCGTGACGGCCCTGACCCCGATGGTCTCGGCCCGCCGCGCGAGCTGGGGCGCGTTGCGGCTGGCGTCATCCCACCCGAGGCGCATCTTCACCGTCACCGGGCGCGACGTGGCGCCGACGGCCGCCTCCATGATCCGGCAGGCCAGGTCCGGCGTGCGCATCAGGGCCGAGCCGCAGGCGGCGCCGGTCACCTCCTTGGCCGGGCACCCGAAGTTCAGGTCGATGATGTCGGCGCCGGCGCGTTCGGCCATGCGCGCGCCCTCGGCGATGGCGGCGGGATCGCCCCCGACCAGCTGGATCACCGTCAGCGGCAGGCCCGCGCCGACGGCCGCCCGACGCACAACATCCGGCCGCGCCCGCGCCAGCTCGGCGGCGGCGACCATCTCCGTGGCCACGTAGGCCGCGCCGAGCTTCGAGGCCAGTCGCCGGAACGGCAGGTCGGTGATGCCGGTCATGGGCGCGGTCAGCACCCGGCCGGGCACCTGCACGTCGCCGATGTGGATTCCTGGGTTCATCCGCCCTTACCGCCTGCCGGACCCCCCTCTCGTCAAGCGCAACCGCGGCGATTAGAAGGCCGACGATGTCGTCTCCCCTCCCCGCCTTCGCCGCCGTCGTGGTCGCGGCCGGTTCCGGATCGCGCGCCGGCGGCCCCAAGCAGTGGCGTCGGCTGGGCACCAAGCCGGTCCTGCGCTGGTCGGTCGAGGCCCTGCTCGCGGCCGGCGCCGGGGAGGTCGTGGTGGTGGTCCCGGCCGGCGCCGGGGACGAGGCCGCAACCGCGCTGGCAGGCCTGTCCGGCTGGCGCGCCGTGGCCGGGGGAGCGAGTCGCGCCGTCTCGGTGCAGAACGGACTGGCCGCCCTTGGGGGCCCCGGCGACCGGCCGGTGCTGGTCCACGACGCCGCCCGCCCCCTGCTGTCGCAGGCCGTCATTGCCCGCTGCCTGCGCGGACTGGAGGACGCCGACGGCGCCCTGCCCGCCCTGCCGGTGGCCGACAGCCT
>JAFAEC010000075.1 GCA_023424215.1 Pseudomonadota bacterium | reverse complement strand
CGGCGGGCCCGACGGGGTGCGGCGCGCCCTGGCGCCGGGAACGGACGAAAGCGACGTCTATGCGATCTCCCAGGAAGGCGACGGGCGTGGCCTGTCGCGGGCGCTGTGCCCCGGCGCCGACGCCGCCTGGCTGGTGGCGGGACGGGTGCGCGCGGCGCGGCCGCTGACGATGCACGCGGTGGGCCGATGGGCCGACGGGACGTTCCGTCCGTGCGTGACGTTGAGCTACACCTGGCGTGGCGAATGGGCCACGGCGCCGACCCCGTCGCCGGTCGAATAGAGTCTCTCGCCTCGCTCGCCGCCGCCGCGTTATGATAGGGCGATGAGCACGGCCGTCCTGTCATCCCGCACGGCCCGACCCGGCCCGACCGCCCTGGCGGCGGCGGTCGTCTGCGCCCTGTTGTTCGCGGCCCTGGGCGCCCTGGTGGTGGAGCCGGCGCTGCATCGCCTGATGACCCCGACGGCCGCGTCGCGCACGGACCTTGCTTCGCCTCGGCGAGCCGTCACGCCGCCCGTCAATGACCTGATCCTGGCCGGCGACTATGCGGGCGCGGACGGGTCCACGCTCCGTGTCGACGGCGCGGCCCTGGCGTTCGGCGAAGCGCGGATCGTCACCGCGCCGCACCGGCTGGCGACCGCCTCCGACCCGGCCGCCCAAGGCGTGACCTACGCCACGGCCCTGAATACGCCGGCGAACGTCCAGATCGAGGTGCGGCGGGTGACGTCGGGCACGGCGCCCCTGTGCGCCGGGAGTGAGACCGGGTGGTTGGTCCTGGCGGTGCGGGCCGACGGCGTCGACATTCTGCCCGTGCGCGCGGGCGATCCGCCGGGGGCGAACCGCTCGCCGACCGCGCTTTGCCCCGTCCGCGTGCTGGGCCGTCGCTGACAGTGGCGGCCAAGGCCGTCCTGCTCGGCGGGTTCGGGGGCGCGCTTGTGGGCGCGACGGCGGCCCTGCTGACCTGGAAGACGCCCGCCGCGCCCGACCTCGCGTCGCGCGGTTCGGAAGCCAGGGTCGCGGTCCGTCTTCTGGATAACGGCTTTCACACTGACCTGGCCTTGCCGCGCCGGGCGCTGGAGGCGAGGGGCGGGCCGCTGGCGCAGGCTGTGCGGTCCCTGGGGCCGGGCGACTGGGTCCGCGTGGGCTGGGGCGATGCGAAATTCTATGTCGACCAGAGCCCGATCTCGGACCGCCTGCCGGATGGCGCGCGCGCCTTCTTCCGACCGGGCAATCGCTCGGTGGTCATGCTGGACCCCGAGGCGGCCGATCCGGGACGCGGGATGGACCCGGCGCAGGTCGTCGCCATGACGGTCTCCCCCGCCGCCTTCTCGCGCATGGCCGGGCGCATCGAGGCGTCGCTGGCGCCGTCGGATGGGGCGCCGCACGTCGCGGCGGCGCGCCTGGGCGACGATGTCCGCTTCTTCGCCAGCCGCGAGACCTTCTCCCTTGCGCATCTGTGCAACCATTGGACGGCCCAGGTGCTGGCCGCCGGGGGCGTCGGCGTTCGGCCCGTGCGGTCCGTGCTTTCGGCCGAGGTGATGGACGCCGCGCGCGCGGCCGCGCTGGACACGGACGGGCGCGGAGACTAGACCGCCCGCCTTTCGCTTTTCCCGCCAGGTCCGATCCCCGGCAAGCGATGCAGAGGAGTGAGGCCGATGGCCCGCAAGCAGCATACCCGCAACGCCTCGGGTCCGATGGGACCCAGCCAGCGCCAGCTTCGCGCCGGCGAACTGATCCGCCACGCCCTGGTGGACATCCTCCGCGAGGAGGATATCCACGACGAGGCGCTGCAGGGCGTCTCGATCACCGTGACCGAGGTGCGGATGAGCCCGGACCTGCGCCACGCCACCTGTTTCGTCGAGCCCCTGGGCGCCGGCGTGGACGCGGCCGACACCACCGGCCATGAGAGCGAGATCATCAAGGCGCTGAACGCTCACGCCAAATTCCTGCGCGGCCGTCTGGGGCCGAAGCTGGACATGAAGTTCACGCCGGACCTGAAGTTCCGCCACGACGAGAGCTTCGATGCGGCCAGCCACATCGACCGCCTGTTCGCCGACCCGCGCGTCCGCGCCGACCTGGAGCGCCGCGAAGAGGACGAGCACGACTGATGGGGCGTCGCAAGAAGGGCGACGTGGTCGACGGCTGGGTCTGCCTGGACAAGCCGTTCGAGATGGGATCGACCGAGGCGGTCAGCCGCGTCCGTCGCCTGTTCAACGCCCAGAAGGCCGGCCACGCGGGCACGCTGGACCCCCTGGCCAGCGGCATACTGCCCATTGCGCTGGGCGAGGCGACCAAGACCGTTCCCTTCATGATGGAGGCGCGCAAGGTCTATCGCTTCACGATCAACTGGGGCGTCTCGACCGACAGCGTGGACCGCGAGGGCGAGATCATCGCCCGCTCCGACGTGCGCCCGACGCTGGAGCGGGTGAGGGCGGCGCTGCCTGACTTCGTGGGCGAGATCGACCAGGTTCCTCCGCGCTTCTCGGCCGTCAAGGTCGACGGCGCCCGCGCCTACGACCTGGCCCGCGACGGCGCCGATTTCGAGCTTCAGGCCCGCCGGGTGACCATCCATTCGGCCGAGGTCAGCGCCGCGCCCGACCCCGACCATGTCGAACTGACTATCCTGACCGGCAAGGGCGTCTATGTCCGTTCGCTGGCGCGCGACCTGGCGCAGGCCCTGGGCGCCGAAGGCCATGTGTCGGAACTTCGTCGCGAGCGGGTGGGGCCTTTCGGCACGGAAAATGCGGTCACTCTGGATTCTCTGGAGGAAATGGTGCATAGGGGCGCCGCCTCGGAAGGCTTGCTTCCCGTCGCGACCGCCCTGGACGACATCCCGGAGCAGGCCGTGACGCCAGAAGACGCCTTCTCGCTTCGGCAGGGACGGCCGATCGTTCTGCTCCCCCGTCAGGTCGAAACCCTGAAGAGCCGCCTTTCGGGCGGGTCGCGCACGGTTTCCGCCTTTCAGGACCAGACGCTGGTCGCCCTCTGTCAGTTGCGGGCCGGTCGCCTAGAACCCGACCGCGTTTTCAACCTCCAAGGTTCGTAAGAACCGGGGACCAAGCGGCCCTCAAGCAGCGCGAAGCGCGATAGGGCCACGAAAGGACTCTACGATGTCGATCACTGCTGAACGCAAGCAGGAACTCATCGCCGACAACGCCCGCGGCACGGGCGACACCGGTTCGGCCGAAGTGCAGGTCGCGATCCTGTCGGAACGCATCGCCAACCTGACCGAGCACTTCAAGACCCACAAGAAGGACAACCACAGCCGCCGCGGCCTGCTCAAGATGGTCTCGCAGCGTCGTCGCCTTCTGGACCACCTGAACAAGGTCGACTCGGCCCGTTATCAGGCGATCATCGCCAAGCTGGGCCTGCGCCGCTACGCCGGGGCGGGACGAGCGAAAGAACGCTTTCGAGGCGCGGGCGGTCACGTCCGCGCCTCGTTCCGTAACTAAGCGCTTCAACGACCCGCGCGCCGCGGGACTGACACGGCGCAGACGCGAGGGCTGAAACGGTCCTCATCACCCTGCCCGGCGACCGCCGGGCGCAACGGGATCCGAAGGACTGAACGCCTGACGCTCCGCCCCCGACCGGAATACGCCGGCGGGATACGAAAGAAGAGAAATGTTCGACATCAAACGAAAGACGATCGAGTGGGCCGGACGCCCGCTGACCCTGGAGACGGGCCGCATCGCCCGCCAGGCCGACGGCGCCGTGCTGGCGACCTACGGCGAGACCGTGGTCCTGGCCACCGTCGTCTATGGCCGCGCGCCGAAGCCGGGCCTGGATTTCTTCCCCCTGACGGTCAACTACCAGGAAAAGACCTTCGCCGCCGGCAAGATCCCGGGCGGCTACTTCAAGCGTGAAGGCCGTCCGACCGAGAAGGAGACCTTGGTTTCCCGCCTGATCGACCGTCCGATCCGCCCGCTGTTCGTCAAGGGCTTCAAGAACGAGGTGCAGGTGGTCTGCACCGTGCTGCAGCACGACATGGAGAACGACCCCGACATGGTCGCCATGGTCGCCGCCTCGGCGGCCCTGACCATCTCCGGCGTGCCGTTCATGGGCCCGATCGGCGGCGCCCGCGTCGGCGTCATCGACGGCGAGTTCGTGCTGAACCCGACCGTGGACCAGATGGAGTCCTCGGATCTCGACCTGGTGGTCGCCGGCACCGCCGACGCCCTGATGATGGTCGAGTCGGAAGCGAAGGAGCTTTCGGAAGAGAAGATGCTCGGCGCGCTGATGTTCGCGCACCGCGGCATGCAGCCGGTGATCGACGCCATCATCGAGCTGGCCGAGCACGCCGCCAAGGAGCCGTTCGACTTCGCCGGCGAGGACGTCTCGGAAGCCGTGGAAGCGATCAAGAAGCTGGTCGGCGAGGACATCAAGGCCGCCTACGCCCTGCCGGGCAAGTACGACCGCCGCTCGGGCGTCGACGCCGCCAAGAAGACCGCCGCGGCCCAGCTGGTCGCCTCGGAGACCAACCCGGACGGCTTCGAGCCGAACAAGTTCGCCACCGCCTTCAAGGAGTGCGAGGCCGAGGTTCTGCGTCGGGACATCATCGAGAACGGCCATCGCGTCGACGGGCGCGCGCTGGACAAGGTTCGTCCGATCGTCTCGGAAGTCGGCGTCCTGCCGCGCACCCACGGCTCGGCCCTGTTCACCCGCGGCGAGACCCAGGCGCTGGTCGTGGCGACGCTGGGGACCGGCGAGGATGAGCAGTACATCGACGCCCTGCAGGGGACCTACAAGGAGAAGTTCCTGCTGCACTACAACTTCCCCCCCTATTCGGTGGGTGAAGCCGGCCGCATGGGCTCGCCCGGCCGTCGCGAGATCGGCCACGGCAAGCTGGCCTGGCGCGCGCTCCGCCCGATGCTGCCGACGACCGAGGAGTTCCCCTACACCATCCGTCTGGTGTCGGAGATCACCGAGTCCAACGGCTCGTCCTCGATGGCCACGGTCTGCGGTTCGTCGCTGGCCCTGATGGACGCCGGCGTGCCGCTGACGCGCGCCGTCTCCGGCATCGCCATGGGCCTGATCCTCGAGCCGACCGGCGAGTTCGCCATCCTGTCGGACATTCTCGGCGACGAGGACCATCTCGGCGATATGGACTTCAAGGTGGCCGGCACGCGTGAGGGCATCACCTCGCTGCAGATGGACATCAAGGTCCCGGGCATCACCGAGGAGATCATGACCAAGGCCCTGAACCAGGCCTCGGCGGGTCGCCTGCACATCCTCGACGAGATGGCCAAGGCCATCGAGGGCTCGCGCCAGGAGCTGGGCGAGTTCGCGCCGAAGATCGAGACGATGAAGATCCCCGTCGACAAGATCCGCGACGTGATCGGCACCGGCGGCAAGATCATCCGCGAGATCGTCGAGAAGACCGGCGCCAAGATCAACATCGAGGACGACGGCACCATCAAGATCGCCGCCTCGGAGCAGGAGAAGATCGACGCCGCCAAGGACTGGATCAAGTCGATCACGTCCGAGCCGGAAGTCGGCACGATCTACACCGGCAAGGTGGTGAAGGTCGTCGACTTCGGCGCCTTCGTGAACTTCTTCGGCGCCAAGGACGGGCTGGTGCACGTCTCGCAGATGGCCCTGGAGCGCGTCGCCAACCCGGCCGACGTCGTGTCGGAAGGCCAGGAGGTCAAGGTCAAGTTCCTCGGCCTCGACGACCGCGGCAAGACCAAGCTGTCCATGAAGGTGGTCGATCAGACCACCGGCGAGGACATCACCGACCGCATCAACGCCGAGCGCGCCGAGCGGGGCGAGCCGCCCCTGTCGGACGACACCGGCGGCCGTCCGAAGCGCGACGGCGACCGCGGCCGGCGCCGCCGGGACTGATCGTCCGGCGACAGCTGACTGACCGAAACAGGGGCCCCGGCGGAGACGCCGGGGCCCTTTGTCATGCGATACATCGAAGGGTGGAAAAGCGGGACATTGCGGGCAGGAAAGGCGCGACAGGGGCGACAGGCGCTACTTCGGCCGCGGGGCCGGTTCGGCGGCGAGGGTCCCGGCCGGCGGCGGGGCCAGCAGCTCCGCGGCCGGGCGGCGGTCGAACAGCCAGTCGGCCCAGGCGGCCGGGGGCAGGGGGATGACGCCGCGGTCATGGTAGGGGGCCACGTCCGGCCCGGGCTCCGCGGTGAGCAGGGAGAAGGCGTCCGGCGCCCCCTCGACACCCGCCCGCCAGATCGCCGCCAGCGCCACGAACGGCTGGTCGACGCCACCCAGCGGGTCTTGGGGTACTTCGTGCCGGTGAACTCGTAGAAGCCGGACACGGGCACGAGGCAGCGGCCGCCGGACGGGCCGTTGGAGAAGCGGCGCCCCTCGGAGCGGAAATTGATCACCGGCGGTCGCTTCGCGGCGGGCGGCGGGAAGCCGAAGCGCAGCTCGGCCAGCTCGGCGCCTCCCTCCCCGGCGGCGCGGACGGCCCGCGACAGGTCGGTGGGCCGCACCTCCTCCACCGGCTCGATGTTCGGCAGCCCCTTGGGGAAGCGCAGCGGCGCGCCGTGGCGGTCGAAGGCCTCGACCAGCTGGGTGACGGAGTATTTCGCTTCGTAGGAGGCGCACATGACCGGCAGCCTGGAACGGAAGGCCGGGAGGGCGCAAGGGCGCCGGCGGCGAACGAAGCGGGGCGCCGGCCGTTGGGAGGACATGGATCTTTCCGGCATGCTGTTCCAGGGCTGGTCCGGCCCGGCCCGCACGGTGCTGGTCGGCGCCCTCGCCTACGTCGGCCTGGTGCTGTTCCTGCGCGTGTCGGGCAAGCGCACCCTGTCCAAGCTGAACGCCTTCGACCTGGTGGTGACGGTGGCGCTGGGCTCGACCCTCGCCACCATCCTGCTGGACGAGAAGGTCCCCCTGACCGAGGGGCTGGTCGCCTTCGCCGTGCTGATCGGCCTGCAGTTCGTGGTCACCTGGAGCTCGGTGCGCTGGAAGCTGTGGCGCCGCGCGGTACGCTCGGAGCCGGCCGTGCTGGTGCGCGGCGGCGAACCCCTGCCCGAGGCGCTGCGCCGCGAGCGGATCACCGAGGGCGAGCTGCTCAGCGCCGTGCGCAGCGCCGGCGGCCGCGACCTCGCCGAGGCCGAGGTGGTCATCCTCGAGAGCGACGGCACCCTGACGGCGATCCTCGGCCCGCGCGGCTAGCGCTCGGTCGTCTCCTGCTCCTCGGCGGCGCGGCGCCACGGCCAGCGGCCGCCGATCTCCATCTCCAGCGAGATCGACACGAAGGTGCGGATCGCCACCACGGCGGCGAGCAGGCCGAGGCTCTCGAAGCTCAGCGGGGCGGTGATGGTGGCGATGATGTCGGCCCCGACCAGCAGCTCCAGCCCCAGCAGGATGCCGCGCCCGAGGTTGGCGCGCAGCCGGTCGTAGGCGTCGCGGCCGGGGGCGCGGCGGGCGAGGTCGCGGGCGAACAGGGCCGCGGCCAGCAGGACGCCGGCGAGGATGACGGCCACCCCGGCCACCTCCAGCGCCCGCGCCGCCGTCTCGATCCACGGGATGCCGGCCAGCTCCATGGGGAGGGGAATGGCGGGGGAAGCGGGGCGGTTCCGGGAAGGGGAGGCCTGGGCGCCGGGACGAGGGCGTCAAGCGCGGCGCGCCGTCGGCGCGGAAGCCTCCTTCGAACCCTTGCGAAGATCGTCGCCGGGCGGTCGAAGGGCGTCAAGGAGGCGCCCGCCGGGCGCGCCGCTCCGCGGTGGCCGCAGGCCATCCTTGACTCCCTCCGACCGTCCGGCAGCCTCGCCTGCAAGGGATGAAGGGGGCTCGTGCGCCTGCGGGCGCCGCTCTTCGTGGAGGGACGGGATGGGGCGCTATCTGGCGGTGTTCACCAGCGACAAGTCCGGGCCGAAGTGGAAGGCCTGGCGGGCGATGAGCGAGGCTGAGCAGGCGGCGACGGCCGAGAGGGGCGTGGCTGCGGTCAAGGCGTGGGAAGAGGCCCACGCCGACGTCATCGACTATGTCGGCGGACCGCTGGGGCCGACGAAGCGGATCTCCGACGCCGGCGAGGTGACCGACGGGGTCAACCAGCTGACCGTCTTCATGGTCGTCCGCGCCGACAGCCACGAGGCGGCGACGCGCCTGTTCGAGGGCCACCCGCACATGTCGATCTTCGTCTGCGACGGCGTCGAGGTGATGCCGGTGCTGGGCGACCCGGCGTAGGTCAAACGGTCGCCGGCGGCGGCGTGCGCGGGGCCAGCCAGGGGATGGCGAGCAGGCCGAACAGGAAGCCGCCGGCGTGGGCCTCCCACGCCATGCCGCCGATGGCGGCGTCGCCGAGGCGGACGAGGGCGAAGATGATCGCGTAGAGCATGGCGTTGAGCAGGGCGAAGTAGAACACCTCGTCGCCGACCTGCCGCGAGCGCAGCGGCGCGAAGCTGCCGTCGGCGCGGATGCGCGACACGGCCCCCCACAGGCCGAAGATGGCCCCCGAGGAGCCGATCAGCGCCGGGCCGGTCGGATTGAAGGCGAGGAACAGCGCCGCCCCGCAAAATCCGGCGCCGAGGTAGAGCAGGGCGAAGCGCCGCCAGCCGTCGGGGCCGGGGCCCAGCCGCACCATCGCCAGCGCCGCCAGCGGCAGCAGGGCGCTGGCGTTCAGCAGCAGGTGCACGGGGCCGGCATGGGCGAACATGTGGGCGACGGGGGCGTGCCAGCCGCCGTCGGCCAGGACCTCGCCAGAGACCACCCAGACCTGCGGGCCGGTGACGTAGGTCTGCACCGCCAGCACCCCGCCGAAGACGACCAGCAGGGCGAAGCCGGGGAGTCCGGCCGGGGAGGCCAGCAGCCGCCAGGTGCGCGGGTCGTGAAACGGCGGCCCCGCCACGCGCTGCCCGCGGCGGTTGTAGCGGCGGCCGAACAACGGCGGACGGACGGCGGCCGGGTGGGTCATGGGGGGAGTGTGGCGGAGGAAGGGGCGGTTGTAGAGGGGTCGTCAGCTCGCGGGAGCGCGGCGGCGCAGCGCGAACCACGGCCCGGCCAGCAGGCCGAACAGGAAGCCGCCGAGGTGGGCTTCCCAGGCGAGGCCGCCGACGCCGCCGGAGAGGCGGACGAGGGCGAAGAGGATGAGGAACAGGACCAGGTTCATCTGCACGAAGGGGATGACGTTGCGGCGCACCTGTTCCGAGGTCAGCGGGGCGATGCCGCCGTCGGGGGCGTAGCGGGCCACCGCGCCCCACAGGCCGCACAGGGCGCCCGAGGCGCCGACCATCGGGACCTCTCCCGTCGGGTGCAGGGCCAGGTAGAGGGCCGCGCCGGCGAGGCCGGAGAGCAGGAACAGCCCGGCGTAGCGCAGCCACGCCCCCGCCCCGCGCCCGAAGCGGACCATCACCGGGGCGCTCAGGGCCATCACCCCGCCGAGGTTCATGATCAGGTGCATCGCCCCGCCGTGCACGAACATGTGGGTCAGCAGGGTCCAGCCCCGCCCCTCGGCCAAGGCCTGCCCCGACAGGCCCCACGGGATCGGGCCGCCGTTGAATATCTGGGCCGCGAAGCCGACGACCAGCAGGCCGGCCAGCCACAGCCCGGCCTCGCCCCGCGGCCCGTACCCGTCGCGCCAGGTCCGCACATCGAACACCCCGCGCTGGCCGGCGCCGTCGGTGGTGCGGGCGAGGACGGAGGGATGCGCGGGCTCGGGCGGGAGGGTCATGGGGGGAGTGTGAGGGGGGAGCCATCCTCCGGCAAGCGGCGGGGGCGGCGCCCCTAACGAGGCCTCCGCAGGCTGAGCAGGCCGGGGATGGCGCCGGTCAGGCCGATCAGCAGGACGAGGAGGGCGGCGGCGTAGTTGGGGGCGTAGACGGCGAAGGGGATCGGCGGGTTGATGTCGATCAGCATGCTCCGGGCGTTGGCCGCGCCGTAGAGGGCGCCGAGAACGCCCCAGGCGAGCGCGCCGGCGACGCCGGTCCGGGCGCGGGGCCGCGCTCCGGTCCGCGCGCTGACGATCGCGAACGCGGCCGAGGCGACCGACAGCGCCGCGCAGGCCTTCAGCACGATGTCCGTGTCGACGAGCAGCCACAGCGCGTGGTGGGGGCGCATGCCGGCCAGCGTCATCATCCAGACGACGCCGGCCAGGGCGGCGAGCCAGACCAGGCCGAGGGCGGCGAGCAGGCGGCGGGTCGTCATGGCCGGGGGCTCCCTCGCAGGCGGTCCGGTTCACCATCCGGCCCTTCGGGGGAGAAGGAAGTGGTGTCTGCGCCCTCCCCCTGCCGGGATCGTCGCCGGCCGGGGCGGAGGGCGTCAAGGAAGGCCTGCGGCGCCCGCGCCGCGGCGCGCCCGCACGGGCGCGTCCTTGACTCCCTCCGACCGACCGGCAGGCTGGCTTGCAGGGGGAGTGGGAAAGCCGATGAAGATCAGCAAGGAGCGGCGCGAGCGCTGGGAGCAGCTGACGAGGAACGACGCCTTCAACCAGTGGCTCGGACCGCAGGTGACGTCTCCGGACGGCACGCTGGACCTTCAGCGCCTGCACGCCGTCGCGCTCGAATACGGCATCGACAAGAGCGAGCAGTACGCGCACCTCAATCCGGGCCAGCAGCGTATGAACCTCGGCAATATGCTGAGGAAGGCGGTGCCGCGGGATGTCTACGACGGCGACGCACCTGTGTCCTCTGCTCCTGCGATCGCCGCGGCGGAGCCGCCGCAGCCGCGCTCCGAAGCCTTGGGTCGCGCTACGGTGCGGGAGCTCCTGCGCCTGCACGCGGAGGTCCTCGACGAACTACGGCGGCGCGAGGTGGTCCGGACCTCGAACAGCCCGGTCGGCGACTATGCCGAACTGCTATTCGCCACCGCCTTCGGCTGGCAGTTGGAGAATTCTTCAGCAGCGGGACACGACGCCACGGACAAGGACGGGGTCCGGTACCAGATCAAGAGCCGCCGGTTGACCAAGCACAATGGCTCGCGCCAGCTGAGCTTCCTCCGTCGGCTACCGGAGAAGAAGTTCGACTATCTGGCGGCGGTGCTGTTCGACGGTGCCTGTCGGGTACAGCGGGCCATCATACTTCCGCACGAGGGACTGGAGGCGCGGTCCCGCTACAGCAAGCACGCCAACGGGTGGCTGTTCCGGTTGGAAGACAGCTGCTGGGATATCCCCGGGGCGCGGGAGGTGACGGATGAGATCAGGGCGGCAGCGGAGGCGATCTGAACGCGGCCAAGTAGGGAACGAAATGCCGCGCGTCGGAGACGCGCGGCACCTGCTGTCAAATGCTTCCAGCTATGCGCTGAAAGCGATCGGCTGAGGCTTCGAGATACGCTTTCAACTCGTTGTCGTTCGCCGCGGGAATGTCGGCAAATAGCCGCCCGTGAAGCACGTCATTCGCGCGCCCCCCGTTCACCCCCACGAGCCAAGCGCTTAGATCTTGGGGCGTGCCTCGCGCGAGGAGAGCCTTCAGCATGCTTGCCTTCGTGGCATCGCAGCGGCCGAGACCGCGGTTCTTCTGTGTGGTCATCAGTTACGTCCGGTAACAAAGACGTGGCCTTGACGCGCTGGAAGCCGTTGCGCGATATGCGCCGGCGACCCACCAGTTGCACTCAGCGACGGCCACATGCCCGCTGATCCGGGCGCTGAGGCTCCTAACCCTCAGCGCCCGAAGTCCGACTCGAATCTTACACGAACATGGTAGGGCTAGGGGCGAGATGTTCCGGTGTTGTTCCCGACGTTCACGGGGACGGCCTGTGGATAGATGGCTAATGCACCCGGGCCTTCCCGATCTCCAGCCCGCCCTCGCCGGCTGACACCGCGATCACGCTGCCGTCCTCGATCTCCCCGGCCAGCAGTTTGCGGGCGATCGGGTCGACCAGTTCCTTCTGGATGACGCGCTTCAGCGGGCGGGCGCCGTAGACGGGGTCGTAGCCCTTGTCGGCGAGCCAGGCGGCGGCGGTGTCGTCAAGGTCGAGGGTCAGGCGGCGGTCGGCGAGGAGCTTTTCGAAGCGGGCCAGCTGGATGCGGACGATGCCGCCCATCTGCTCGCGGCCGAGGCGGCGGAAGAGGATGATCTCGTCGATGCGGTTGAGGAATTCGGGGCGGAAATGGGCGCGAACGGCGTCCATGACCATGGGGCGCGCCGCCTCGACGTCATCACCTTCGCCTTGGGCCGCCAGGAACTCCGAGCCGAGGTTGGAGGTCATGATGATCAGGGTGTTGCGGAAGTCGATGGTGCGGCCCTGGCCGTCGGTGAGGCGGCCGTCGTCGAGCACCTGCAGCAGGGTGTTGAAGACGTCGGGGTGGGCCTTCTCGACCTCGTCGAACAGCACGACCTGGTAGGGGCGCCGACGGACCGCTTCCGTCAGGGCGCCGCCCTCGTCGTAGCCGACGTAGCCGGGAGGCGCGCCGATCAGGCGGCTGACCGAGTGCTTCTCCATGTATTCGGACATGTCGAGGCGGGTGATGGCGGCCTCGTCGTCGAACAGGAACTCGGCCAGCGCCTTGGTCAGCTCGGTCTTGCCGACGCCCGTGGGGCCGAGGAAGAGGAAGGAGCCGAGCGGGCGGTTGGGGTCGTTGAGGCCGGCGCGGGCGCGGCGCACGGCGTCGGAGACGGCGACCAGGGCCTCGTCCTGGCCGACCACGCGGCCGGCCAGCGCGTCCTCCATCTTGAGCAGCTTCTCGCGCTCGCCCTCCAGCATCTTGTCGACCGGCACGCCGGTCCAGCGCGAGACGACGGCGGCGATCTGCTCGGCGTCGACGACTTCGGGGGTGAGGGGGCCGGACTTGTCGGCCTCGGCGGCCTCGGCCTCCGACAGCTGGCGCTCGATCTGCGGGATCTGGCCGTAGGCGATCTCGGAGGCGCGGCCGAGGTCGCCGGCGCGCTGGGCGGCGGCCAGTTCGGCGCGCAGGCGGTCCAGCGTCTCGCGCAGCTGGGCGCCCTGACCGACCTTCTCCTTCTCGGCCTTCCAGCGGGCGGTGAGGTCCTCGCTCTCGCCCTCGAGGTCGGCGATCTCGTCCTCGAGCTTGTCGAGGCGGGCCTTCGAGGCGGCGTCGCTCTCCTTCTTGAGGGCCTCGCGCTCGATCTTCAGCTGGACCAGGCGGCGGTCGATCTCGTCCAGCGCCTCGGGCTTGGAGTCGACGGCCATGCGCACCCGGCTGGCGGCCTCGTCGATCAGGTCGATGGCCTTGTCGGGCAGGAAGCGGTCGGTGATGTAGCGGTTCGACAGGGTGGCGGCGGCGACGATGGCGCCGTCGGCGATGCGCACCCCGTGGTGGACCTCGTACTTCTCCTTGAGGCCGCGCAGGATGGAGACGGTGTCCTCGACCGAGGGCTCCTCGACCATGACCGGCTGGAAGCGGCGGGCGAGGGCGGCGTCCTTCTCGACGTGCTTGCGGTATTCGTCGAGGGTGGTGGCGCCGACGCAGTGCAGCTCGCCGCGGGCCAGGGCGGGCTTGAGCAGGTTGGAGGCGTCCATGGCGCCATCCGTTTTGCCGGCGCCGACGAGGGTGTGCATCTCGTCGATGAACAGGACGATGCCGCCCTCGGCCGCGGCCACCTCGTTGAGCACGGCCTTGAGCCGCTCCTCGAACTCGCCGCGGTATTTCGCGCCGGCGATCAGGGCGCCCATGTCGAGGGCCATGACCTTCTTGTCCTTGAGGCTCTCGGGCACGTCGCCGTTGACGATGCGCAGCGCCAGGCCCTCGACGATGGCGGTCTTGCCGACACCGGGCTCGCCGATCAGGACGGGGTTGTTCTTGGTGCGGCGGGCCAGAACCTGGATGGTGCGGCGGATCTCCTCGTCGCGGCCGATGACCGGGTCGATCTTCTGGTCGCGGGCGGCCTGGGTCAGGTCGCGGGCGTAGCGCTTGAGGGCGTCATAGGCGTCCTCGGCGGCGGCGGAGTCGGCGGTCTTGCCCTTGCGCACCTCGGCGATGGCGGTCTCGAGCTTGTCGGGCGTGGCGCCGACCGAGGCCAGCACGGTGGCGGCGACGCCGCCCTCCTTCGCGATGGCCCAGAGCAGGCGTTCGGTGGTGACGAAGGCGTCGCCGGCCTTCTTCGCCTGGGCCTCGGCGGCCGAGAAGACGCGGGCGGTGTCGCCGTCGAGGTAGAGCTGGCCCGAGCCGCCGGTGACCTGGGCGCGCTTCTGCAGGGCGGTCTCGGTCGCGGACTCGGCCTTGCCGGCGTCGCCGCCGGCGGCGCTGATCAGGTTGCGGGCGAGGCCGTCGCGCTCCTCCAGCAGCACCTTGAGCAGGTGCTCGGGGGCGAACTGCTGGTGGCGGCGGGCCAGGGCGAGGGACTGGGCCGACTGGACGGCCTGCTTGGCGCGGTCGGAGTAGAGGTCGAGGTTCACGGACATCCCCTGTCAGGCGGATAGGCACCCTGACGCCCCGGGAGCGGCGGCGTCTTGAGATGACGCAAATCTGGGTGTGGCGAACCAGCCACACAAGGGGGGTGGCGACGCGGAAGCGGAGCGCCCAGGATCGGCGGGAGGAGGCGTCCGTGATCCCCCATTCCCCCTGGCCGGTCGATCCCGGCGTGCTGCTGCCGTTCGTGATCGGCGTGGCCCTGGTTGAGCTGACGCCGGGGCCCAACATGGGCTGGCTGGCGCTGGTCTCGCTGCAACGCGGCCGGCCGGCCGGGCTGGCGGCGGTGGCCGGGGTGACGGTCGGGCTGGCGGCGTGGATGCTGGCGGCCGCCTTCGGCCTGACCGAGGCGCTGCTGATCTGGCCGCCGATCTACCAGGTCATCCGCTGGGCCGGCGTGCTGTTCCTGCTGTGGCTGGCCTGGGAGGCGTGGCGCGGCGACGGCGACCCGGCGGCGGCGAACGGCGTCGACCACCACTCGAGCCTGCGACTGTTCCTGCGCGGGATGACCGGCAATCTGCTGAACCCCAAGGCGGCGCTGTTCTACGTCGCCCTGCTGCCGACCTTCATGCGCCCGGAGCGGGGATCGCCGCTGACCCAGGCGCTGGTGCTGGGCGGGCTGCATCTGGCGGTGGCGGTGGCCGTTCATGCGCTGATCGTGCTCGGCGCGGCGCAGGTGCGCGGACCGGTGATGCGGCGGATGCAGGGACGGCGGATGCGGGCGGCGACGGCGCTGGGCATCGCCGCGGTGGCCGTCTGGATGGCGTGGGAGACGCGGCTCTGATCAGGCGTGGACAGTCCGCGAGAGGGCGGGCTAGCGTCGGCGGAGAACTGTCGGGAGCGTCTGCATGTCCATCCGCCTCACGC
>JAFAEC010000218.1 GCA_023424215.1 Pseudomonadota bacterium | reverse complement strand
CGCCCGGCCTCTAGCCGGCGACCGGCCTGACCCGCCCGGCGGCTTCGCGCGCCCGCGCTCGCGCCTGGTCGACGTCGTCGCCCCGCGCCAGCGCCACGCCCATGCGCCGCCGTTCATAGCTTTCCGGCTTGCCGAACAGGCGCAGGTCGGCGGTCGGGACCGACAGCGCCCCGGCCACGCCCTCGAAGGCGATCCCGGCCGCCTCCATGCCGCCGTAGATTACCGCGCTGGCCGCCACGTCGCGGCGGCTAACGTCCACCGGCAGGCCGAGGATGGCGCGGGCGTGCAGGGCGAACTCGCTCATCCGCTGGCTGGCCAGCGTCACCAGCCCCGTGTCGTGCGGCCGTGGCGACACCTCCGAGAACCACACCTCGTCGCCCTTCACGAACAGCTCGACGCCGAAGACGCCCAGCCCGCCGAGCGCGTCGGTGACCTTGCCGGCGATCTCCTGCGCCCGCGCCAGCGCCGCCGCGCTCATCGCCTGCGGCTGCCAGCTCTCGACATAGTCGCCCTTCTCCTGCCGGTGCCCGATCGGCTCGCAGAAGTCGGTGACGACCTGGCCGTCGCGTATCGACCGCACGGTCAGCAGGGTGATCTCGTAGTCGAAGTCGATCCGCCCCTCGACGATGACCCGCGTCGTCTCGACCCGGCCGCCGGTCTGGGCGTAGCGCCACGCATTGCCGGCGTCCTCCAGCGCGTCGATCACCGACTGCCCCTTGCCCGAGGACGACATCACCGGCTTGACGAAGACCGGCAGTCCGATCCGGTGCGCCGCCTCGGCCAGCTCCGCGCCGCTCTCGACGAAGGCGTAGGGGCTGGTGGGCAGGCCCAGCTCCTCGGCCGCCAGCCGGCGAATGCCTTCGCGGTTCATGGTCAGCTGCGTCGCCCGCGCCGTCGGGATCACCCGCGCCAGCCCCGCCGCCTCGACCTGCGCCAGCACCTCCGTGGCGATGGCCTCGATCTCCGGCACGATGATGTGCGGCGCCTCGGCCAGGATGACCCCGTTCAGCACCTGCGGATCGGTCATCGGCACGACATGGCTGCGGTGCGCCACCTGCATCGCCGGCGCGTTCGGATAGCGGTCGACGGCGATCACCTCGACCCCCAGCCGCTGCAGCTCGATGGCCACTTCCTTGCCCAGTTCGCCCGCGCCCAGCAGCATCACCCGCGTGGCGGTGTCCGAAAGAGGGGTGCCGAGTTTCATCGGGGCGTCCTTGCTCAGGGCGTCGGGGCGGGGAACAGCTGGCGGAACGCGTCCAGCGCCGCCCCGTGATAGATAGAGGCGTGGCTCTCGGTCGGGCGCGGCGTGTACGACCAAGTCACCCCGGGCATCGCATGGTCCCGCAGATGGGCGACCAGAACCTCCATCGGCGCCTCCATCTCCGGCCCCTCGTCGCCGAGGGTCAGAATCAGGGTGCGCGGATCGTTGGAGTGGTCGCGCAGGTGCGCCCCCGCCTGTGCCGCCAGCCGCCCGCCGTCCCACCACAGGCTCGGGCTGACGGCGACATAGTGATCGAACATCTCCGGCGCCTTCAGGAAGGTCTCGACCACGAACAGCCCCGCCAGCGACTCGCCCATCAGCGCCGACTCGCCGCTGGTCCGGAACCGCCCCTCGATGAACGGCTGGACCTCGTCCCGCAGGAATCCCCGGAACCGCTCCGACTGCCCCTGCGTCGGATACTCGGCGATCAGCTCGGGGTCGTCGGTCGGCAGGGCCAGCTCGTTGCGCCGGTCGACCGAGGCCACCCCGACCACGATCACGTCCCGCGTCGTCCCGTTGACCGTCCCCAGCTGCGCCAGACCCGAGATGTGGTGGAAGTCCTGCCACACCGTCCCGCCGTCCAGCAGGTAGAGCACCGGATACGCCGCCTCGCCTTCCGCATAGCCGGGCGGGAGCCAGACGTTGATCTCCCGCGTCGCGCCATAGGCGGAGGAGGGCAGGGCGTACGACGTGCCGATGACGATCGGCGTTTCCGCCGGCCCGGTCTGCGCCAGCGTCGCCGGCGCGACGGCGATCCCCGCCGCGACCAGAAGGACGGCGAGGACTCCGCGCATCAGAGCCGCGCCTTGACCTGCTCCACCACCGCCTCGGCGGTGATCCCGAACTTCTCGTACAGCACCTCGGCGGGGGCGCTGGCGCCGAAGCCGGTCATGCCGACGAAGCCGCCGTCCTCGCCGATGAACCGCTCCCAGCCCTGCTGGACGGCGGCCTCGACAGCGACCCGCACCGTGCCGCGGCCGATGACCTCGTCCTGGTAGGTCTTCGGCTGCTGGAAGAAGAGCTCGAAGCAGGGGACCGACACCACGCGGGTGGGCGTGCCCTCGGCCTCCAGCCGCTCGGCCGCGGCCAGGGCGACCGGAACCTCGGTGCCGGTGGCGAACAGCGTCGCCTTCGCTTCGCCGTTGGCGGCCTTCAGCTCATAGGCGCCCCTGGCCGACAGGTTCTCCGCCGCAGCGGTGGTCCGCACCGCCGCCGTCTTCTGGCGCGACAGGGCCAGCGCCGACGGCGTCGCCTTGTGTTCCAGCGCCAGCTTCCAGCACTCCATGGCCTCGACCGTATCGGCCGGGCGGAACACCAGCAGGTTCGGAATGGCCCGCAGCGCCGCCAGATGCTCGACCGGCTGGTGCGTCGGGCCGTCCTCGCCGAGGCCGATCGAGTCGTGGGTCAGCACATGGATGGCCCGAACGCCCATCAGCGCCGCCAGTCGGATCGACGGCCGGCTGTAGTCCGAGAACACCATGAAGGTGCCGCCGTAGGGGATCACCCCGCCGTGCAGCGCCATGCCGTTCATGGCCGCGGCCATGCCGTGCTCGCGGATGCCCCAGTTGACGTACCGCCCCTCATAGGTCGGCGCGTCGAAGATCGGCGTGCCCTTGACGAAGGTGTTGTTCGAGCCGGTCAGGTCGGCCGAGCCGCCGATCAGCTCGGGGACCGCCGCGAACAGCTCGTCCAGCGCCGCGCCCGAGGCCTGTCGCGTGGCCTGCGCCGGCTTGGTCTCGACCAGTTCGGCGATCTTCGCCTCCAGCCGGTCGAAGGCGCCGGCCGGCAGCTCGCCGCCCATCGCCCGGGTGAACTCCGCCGCCTGGGACGAGGCCGCCAGCCGGGCCTCCCAGGCCTTGCGCGCCTTGGCCCCGCGGCGGCCGACCTTGCGCCACGCCTTCTCGATGTTCTCGGGCAGCTCGAACGGGTCGTGAGTCCACGACAGGCCCAGACGGGTCGCCGCCACCTCGGCCGCGCCCAGCGCCGCGCCGTGGGTCTTGTGGCTGCCCTCCATGGTCGCCGCGCCCCGGCCGATCTTCGTGCGGCAGGCGATCAGGGTCGGCTTGTCCTGCTTCATCGCCCATTTCAGGGCGGCGCGGATCTGGTGCTCGTTATGGCCGTCGATGGCCTTGACCGCCCAGCCCGCCGACCTGAAACGCTGCTTCTGGTCGGTGGCGTCCGACAGGCCGACCTTGCCGTCGATGGTGATCTCGTTGTCGTCCCACAGCACCGTCAGCTTGTTCAGCTTATAGCGCCCGGCCAGGGTGATGGCCTCTTGCGACACGCCTTCCATCAGGCAGCCGTCGCCCGCGATGACCCAGGTGCGGTGGTCGACCAGGTCCTCGCCGAACCGCGCCGCCAGATGGCGCTCGGCCATGGCGAAGCCCACCGAGTTGGCCAGGCCTTGGCCCAGCGGCCCGGTGGTCGTCTCCACCCCCGGCATGTGGCCGTACTCCGGGTGGCCGGCGGTCTTCGACCCCCACTGGCGGAAGTTCGACAGTTCCGCCTTCGTCGCGTCCTTGTAGCCGGTCAGGTGCAGCAGGGCGTAGATCAGCATCGAGCCGTGGCCGGCCGACAGGATGAAGCGGTCGCGGTCGGCCCAGTCGGGCTGCGAGGCGTCGAACTTGAGGAATTTCGAGAACAGCACCGTCGCCACGTCGGCCATGCCCATCGGCATGCCGGGGTGGCCGCTCTTCGCCTTCTCGACCCCGTCCATGGCCAGCACCCGGATGGCGTCCGCCATCTGCTTGCTGGAGGGCTTGGCGGATACGGCTTTGGCGTCGGTCACGGCGGGGACCTTTCGTCGGAAGGCGGAAAAAGGGAGGCGCGCCGCTTTACCCCGGCGCGCCTGCGGGTTCTATACGCTTTCGAGGAGAATGTGACCGATGGATGCTGCTTCGGCCGCCCGGGACCGTGTGGACCGCGCGCTTGCGCTGCTGGAACGTCGCCTGCTGGAGCTGAAGAGCCGGGCCGCGGGGGCCAGCCGCGTGCCCGACGACGACCTGTTCGCGCCCCAGCCGTCCAGCGAGACCGACCGCGCCCGCATCCATGAGCTGGAGGCCGCCGGCCGCGACGCCGCCCGCGCGCTGGAGCGCGCCGCCGGCGCGATCCGCGAGGCGCTGGCGGAACAGGAGGCCCGCTGATGGCCACCGTGACTGTCGACATCAACGGCCGCCCCTACGCCGTCGGCTGCGCCGACGGCCAGGAGGAGCGCGTCCGCATCCTGGCGAAGCAGTTCGACGGCCATGTGCGTCAGGTGGCGGGCGAGGTGGGTCACGTCGGCGACCTGCGCCTGTTCCTGATGGCGGGTCTGTTGCTCGCCGATGAACTGCACGAGGCGCGGCTGAACGGCGGCGCGGCCCCTGTGGCCGGCGCGGCCTCGCAGGACGGGGTCGCGGAGGCGCTCAACGCCGTCGCCGCCCGGCTCGAGAAGATCGCCCAAGGACTCTGACGCCGGCTGGCCCCAAGCCTGTCCGATTTGTCATTTGCGCGAATATAACAGTGCTTATACATCGCCCGAATGGCTCATTCGCTGCGCACCCACGGCGTCCTGCTTCGTCGCCTCATCGAGCACCTCGACGGGGCCGTGGAGCAGCTCTACGTCGAGGCGGAGCTCGACTACCGGCCCCGGTACACGCCCATCGTCCGGGCCTTGCTGAACGAGGGCCCCGCGACCCTTCGCGCCCTGTCGACCCGCACCGGCGTCACCCATTCCGCGATCAGCCAGACCGTGGCCCAGATGGCCGCGCGCGGCTGGGTCGTCCTCGAGACGGGCAGCGACGCGCGCGAAAGGATCGTCTCCCTGACGCCCTTCGCGCTCGAACGCCTGCCTTTGCTTGAGCGGTGCTGGGCCGCCACCGACGCCGCCTCCCGCAGCCTCGACGAGGAGATCGGCCAGCCACTGGCCGACGTCCTGCTCGGGGCGCTCGACGCCCTGCAGCGCAAGCCGCTCACGGAACGTCTGACGGCGGCCCTGTCCGCCGCCCCCTCCAGCTCCGGAACCGACCGATGACCCGCAAGTCCCTGATCCTGTCCGCCTGCGCCCTGGTGTTCCTCGGGGCTTCCCCGGCGCTCGCCCAGCAACCGGCTCCCGTTGCGGTGGCGCGGACAGGGGCCGCCGCTTCGCTGACCGCCGCCGCGCGCGCCGCCGCTGTCGCCGACATGATCCGCGAGATCGAGGCGCGCTACGTCTTCCCCGACCGCACGGCGGCCATCCGGGATCGCCTCAACGAGGGCCTGTCGAGCGGCCGCTACGACACTGCGGACCCGTCCGTCTTCGCCGAGCGGGTCACCGCCGACCTGCGCGAGGCCAGCCGCGACGGCCATCTCTATCTGACACACGCGCCCGACCAGTATGCGGCGACCGTCAATTCGGAGGCGGACGCCTACGACAACCCGGCCTTCCTCGCCCTCTGGGCCGCCGCCGCCCGGCGCAGCAACCACGGCCTCGGCGAGATGCGCATCCTGCCCGGCAATGTGCGCTACCTTCACGTCACCACCTTCTACTGGGTCGCGGACCGCACCGGCCAGGCCTACGATGACGCCATGCGCTTCCTGCGCGAGGGCGACGCCCTGGTCATCGACCTGCGCGGCAACGGCGGCGGCGACCATGCGGCCGTCCGGTACCTGCTCAGTCACTTCATGGAGCCCGACGAGCTCGACATGACCTTCCTCGAGGCGGGGAAGGAGCCGGTCCAGTCGCGAACCCTCGACCACCTCCCCGCCGGCCGCCTGACGGGCAAGCCGCTCTATGTCCTGACCAACCGGCAGGTCGGATCGGCCGGCGAGGCATTCGCCTACAGTGTGCAGAAGTTCGGCCTCGGGACCCTCGTCGGCGGCGTCACGGCCGGCGCGGCCAACAACAACACCGTCGTCCCGGTCGCTCCCGGCTTCATGCTCAGCGTCTCCTATGGCCGTCCGGTGCATCCGGTGACCGGCGGCAACTGGGAAGAGGTCGGCGTGGTCCCGGACGTCGCGGTCGACCCCACGCAGGCGCTCGACACCGCCGTTTCCCTGGCCCTGGACGGCCTGCTGGCCCGCACCGACGCCGAGCCGGCGGACCGCGCGAGCTGGGAGTGGGCCCAGGTCGCCGCCGAGGCGCGGGTGCGTCCGGTCGCCATTCCGCCCGCACGTCTGCAGGCGCTGGCCGGAACCTACGGCGGCCGGGAGATCGCCTTCGACGACGGCGGCCTCGCCTGGCTGAGCGCCAACGGCCAGAAGTCCCGTCTGACTCCCCTGACCGGGGACGGCCTGTTCGCGGTCGAGGGCTCCAACGATCGCCTCCGCCTGCGTCTGACCGGCGAGGCGCTCGAGCTGCATCGCATGGATCAGCCGGCGCCGCAGAGTTTCCCGCGGGACTGAGCGGCCGCCATTGTTCCGCCCCGGCGAAGCGACTATCTTCGCTCCCGGCGGGTCATGCTGCGGCTCACGTCGAAGGCGACTAATCCTCGCGACCTTAATTCTCTCTACGGGATCTGTCCCTGTCCGGGCTCGAGGGCCTGGGCACACGGAGCCCACCTGGCTACCCAGGTCGAGAGGATTGAACAGTCCTTCACGGTCCTCGCGGCGCCGCCAACCTCTCTCCTCCTCTTAGTGCGCTATCGTTCGCCGCGCGGCGGCTCGCTGCTTGAGCGCCGTCTTCGTCACCCTCCGACTTGATCGGAGGGTCGGCTCGCGGAGCCTCGCTGCTTGAGCGCGCGGCCGCGTCTCCTCCCCGTCGCGCAGCGATGGGGAGGGGGACCGCGAAGCGGTGGAGGGGCTCTCGGCCTCAAGCTCGGCGCCGCGCGCCAAATCCGCTACCTCTCCCCCATGACCGATAAGCGCGCCCTCCGCGCCGAGATGCGCGCCCATCGCAAGGGACTGTCCGGCCAGTCGCCGGAGGCCGCCGCCCGCGCCGCCTCGCACGCCGGCGACCTGCCCCCGGGCCGGATCGTCGCCGTCTATCGCGCCATCGGATCGGAACTGGACGCCGACGCCGTCTGCCTCGCTCTGGAGCGGGACGGTCGCGAACTGTGCCTGCCCGTGGTCATCGAGCAGGACGCGCCGATGATCTTCCGCCGCTGGCGCTTCGGCGATCCGCTGGAACTGGACCTCGCCGGCGTCCCGGCCCCCTTGCCGTTGGCGGAAGCGGTGACGCCCGACCTGATCCTCACGCCTCTGCTCGCCTTCGACGCCGCGGGCGGACGCCTGGGGCAGGGCGGCGGCTACTACGACCGCACCTTCGCCGCCTTGCCGCACGCCCTGCGCATCGGTCTCGCCTACGCCGGCCAGCAGGTCAGCCATCTGCCGCTGGAGCGCCACGACATCCGCCTGCATGGCGTTCTGACCGAGACCGGCTATACCGCCGCGCGAAAGGTCTGATCTCCATGCGTCTCGCGTTCTTCGGCGATGTGGTCGGCAAGTCCGGCCGCGACGGCCTCAGCGACCACCTGCCCGCGCTCAAGCGCGACCTGAAGCTCGACTTCGTGGTGGTCAACGCCGAGAATGCCGCCGGCGGCTTCGGCATCACCGAGAACACGGCCAACGACCTGTTCATGGCCGGGGCCGACTGCCTGACGCTGGGCAACCACAGCTGGGACCAGCGCGAGGCCCTGACCTACATCGTGCGCGAGCCGCGCCTGATCCGGCCGCTCAACTACCCGCGCCTGATGGATGCGCCGGGCGCCGGGGCCAATCTGTTCGAGACCCATTCGGGCCGGCAGGTGCTGGTCATGAACGTGCTGGGGCGCGTGCACATGGACCCGATGGACGACCCCTTCAGCGCGGTGGAGAAGGAGCTCGCCGCCTGTCCCCTCGGCATGGCCGCCGACGCCATCGTCGTCGACATCCACTGCGAGGCCACCTCCGAGAAGATGGCCATGGGCCATTTCTGCGACGGCCGCGCCTCGCTGGTGGTCGGCACCCACACCCACGTGCCGACCGCCGACTGCCAGATCCTGCCGAACGGCACCGCCTACCAGACCGACGCCGGCGGCTGCTGCGACTACGATTCCGTGATCGGCAACGACAAGGAAGAGCCGCTCCGCCGCTTCACCACCCGCCTCTCCGGCGGGCGTTACACGCCGGCTCACGGCCCGGCCACCATCTGCGGCGTCTATGTCGAGACCGACGACAGGACGGGGCTGGCCACGCGGGTCGAACCGATCCGGGTGGGCGGTCGGCTGACCCAGGCGATTCCCGCGGCCTGACTGCATCCAACGGCTCCGCTCGCGGCCTCTCACCCCGAGACGCCACGGAGCCCCCGATGCTGAAGATCCTCGCCGCCCTCGCGGCCCTCGTCCTGCCGACCGCGGCTCTCGCCCAGACGGCGGAGCCTGAGCCGATCGAGGTGATGATCCTCGGGACCTATCACATGTCCAACCCGGGGCAGGACCTGCACAACGCCCGCATCGACCCGGTCACCACGCCCGCGAAGCAGGCGCAGCTGGACGCCGTCGCCGAGGCGCTGGCGCGTTTCCGGCCCACCGTCGTGGCGGTCGAGCGCATCGCCCGCGACCAGGCGACGATGCTGGATCACCGCTACCCGGCCTTCACCCCGGCCGACCTGCTGACCAATCCCGACGAGCGGATCCAGGTGGGCTACCGGCTGGCGCATCGTCTCGGCCTCGAGCGCGTCTACGCCATCGACGAGCAGGACCGCGAGGGCCAGCCCTCCTACTTCCCCTTCGAGGACGTCCAGCGCTGGGCCGAGGCTCACGGTGAGGCGGAGAGGCTCGGCGCCATGCATGGCGAGATCGCCGCCATGCTCGCCGATCTCGAAGAGCGGCAGGCGACGGAATCCGTCGGCCAGCTGCTGGCCCGGACCAACGCCCCCGAACGGGTCCGCTGGGACCAGGGCTTCTACGCCAGGCTGATGAGCTTCGGGGCCGGCGACGACCAGCCGGGCGCGGTGCTGAACGCCCGCTGGTACGCCCGCAACGCCCAGATATTCGCGCGCCTCTTGCAGGTCGCGCGACCCGGCGACCGTATCGTCGTCGTCTACGGCTCGGGCCACAACTACTGGCTCCGGCAGATGGTCGAGACGACGCCCGGTTTCCACCTTGTCTCGCCCGCGGACTACCTGCCGACGCCGTGAATCCGGGGCCGGACGCCCCGGCGGCGCGCGCCGCTATCCTCGTTGTCGCGCCTTTCCACCGGAGAAGTCGCTCAAATCCACCCCGGAATATCTTCCATGTCTCGGGGCGGAATCAGCCCGGAACGACGCGCCCGTCGCCGCTCTCGACGGCGTAGACCGCCCGCGTGGTGAGCGTGCCGTTCCGCTCCGAAACCTTGTCCAGGACCTTGAACCCGGTGCGCCATGCTTCCGGCGTCACGTCGCAGACGACATAGCCGCGCTGGGCGTTGTTGAACTTCAGGAACGGGTTGTCGGCGAGGTACTGCCGGCCCCGCGGCTGCTGGTCCACGCCGTCGCCCGACGAGCTGATCGAGGTGGTGACGAACTCCGCGGCCACCGGCCGCCCCTCCGGATTACGGCTGTCGCGGTGCAGTTCGCCGGCATAGTTCTGGTGCTCGTCGCCGGTCAGCACCACGACGTTGCCGATGCGGCGCTGGTGCAGCCGGTCCAGCAGCCGCTGGCGCGGGATGCGGTAGCCCGCCCAGCTGTCGAGGTTGAAACCCGTCTCCGGCCCCTCGCGCCGATCCAGGTCCATGACCATGATCTGCTGGGCCAGCACCTTCCAGCGCGCCTGCGAACGGTCGAGATTGCGGTACAGCCACTGCTCCTGCGCCTCGCCCAGCACCTGGGCGGCGGCGTCGCTGACGCCGTCGCAGGTCGTCGCCCAGCTGTCGCCGCAGGGCTGGTCCGAGCGATGCGAGCGGGTGTCGAGGAAGTTCAGGTCCAGCAGGTCGCCCCAAGCCGCGTGCCGGTACAGCTGCATCTCGGCCCCGCGCGGGAAGGCCGAGCGGCGAAGCGGCATGTGCTCGTAGAAGGCCTGGGCCGCCGCCTGCCGGCGCAGCAGGAAAACCTCCGGCGGCACGCCGTCGTCGAGGTCCGAGACCCAGTTGTTGGCCACCTCGTGGTCGTCCCAGGTCACGAACCACGCCGCCGCCGCATGGCTGGCCTGCAGGTCCGCATCCATCTTGTACTGCGCGTACCGCCGCCGGTAGTCGTCCAGGCTGTAGATCTCGCCGCCGAGGTGCTGGCGCGGGTTCTCCACCGTCCCGCCCGAGCCGGTATAGGTCCGGCTGCCCCGGCCCTCGTAGATGTAGTCGCCGTAGCAGTAGATGAAATCCAGGTCCTCGCCCGCGATCCGCCGGTGGGCCGTGTAGAAGCCCTGCTCGTAGGCCTGGCAGCCGACCACGCCGAAGCGGGAGCGCGCCACCGCCATTCCGGCCGCCGGCGCGGTCTTCGCCCGGCCCGTCGCCGTCCGCTCGGCCCCGGCGATGAAGCGGTAGAAATAGTCCCGGCCGGGCTCCAGGCCCTCGAGCTCGACATGGACGGCGTGGCCCAGCTCGGGACGGGCGATCGCCTCGCCGCGGCGGACCACGTTCGACAGGCTGCGGTCGGTTCCGACCTCCCAGCGCACCGGCACCGGGGCCGACGGCATGCCGTGGCCCGGCTCCAGCGGGCGGGGGGCCAGACGGGTCCAGATCACGAAGCCGTCCGGCGTCGGATCGCCTGACGCCACGCCGAGCTGGAAGGGGTATTCGGCGAAGACCGGATCGGCCAGCGCCTGCCGGCCCGAGCCCAGCACCACGCCCCCGGCGCCGAACCCCAGCATCAGGCCGCGGCGGGATACGAAATCGGGCAGGCGCATGGAAGTCTCCTCGGGATCGAGGTTCCGACCTAGCCGGGAAATGTGACGGTCGTCACTCCGTCGGCCGCCACGCTTCCAGTTCCGCGATGCGGCTGCGGTGCGCGTCGCGCGACGCCTCGGCCAGGCGCCTGACCTGCGGGGCCTTCGCCTGGACCAGCGCCGCCTCCGCGGCGGCGAGCGCCTGCCTCTCGGCCGTCAGCAGCCGCGCCACCGCCGCGCTGTCGCGATCGGACACGGGAGCGGTGTCGACCACCGTCTCCTTCGTCACCGCGGCGTGGTTCGCCGCCGCCGCCTCGCGCAGGGCGCTCTCGACGGGGTCGCCGCCGCCTTCGCAACCGACGAGCGTCAGCGCCGCCAGCGCGACGGCCGCAGCCCGCATCAGGCGCGACCCTCGAGCCAGTTCGGCATCCAGCTCTCGTGCATCTCGCGCAGGTGGTCGAGCGGCAGGCGGAACAGCTCGCCGTTCGGCCCGGACGAGGCGAAGTCGCGTCCCTTGGCCCGGCCGACGACCGAGGCGTGCAGGCCCGCCTCCTGCGCCTTGGCGATCAGGTCGGTGGCGTCCGGCACGGCGGCGAGGTAGCGGGCCTGGTCCTCGCCGAACAGCAGGACGTGCGCGTGGGTCGGGCTGGTGGCGTCCAGATCGACCCCGCAGTCGGACGCCAGCGCCATGTCCGCCGCCGCTCCGATCAGGCCGCCGTCGGACAGATCGTGCACGCAGGTCAGATCGCCGGCCTCGATCAGGCCGCGCACGAAGTCGCCGGTCTTCCTCTCCAGCGCCAGGTCCACCGACGGCGGCGCGCCGTCCTCGCGGCCCAGCACCTCGCGCAGGTAGACCGAGGATCCCAGCTCCCCGACGGTGTCGCCAATCAGCACCAGCACGTCGCCCTCGGCCATGCCGCCGAAGCCGGCCACCACGTCGTAGTTGGGCAGCAGGCCCACCGCCCCGACCGTCGGGGTCGGCGGAATGGCGACGCCGTTGGTCTCGTTGTAGAGGCTGACGTTGCCGCTCACGACCGGGAAGTCCAGCACGCGGCAGGCCTCGGCCATGCCGTCGATGGCGCGCACGATCTGGCCCATGATCTCGGGCCGCTGCGGATTGCCGAAGTTCAGGTTGTCGGTGATGGCGATCGGCCGCGACCCCACCGCGGTCAGGTTGCGCCACGCCTCGGCCACGGCCTGCTTGCCGCCCTCGTAGGGATCGGCCTGCACGTAGCGCGGCGTCACGTCCGAGGTGACCGCCAGCCCCTTGTCGGAGCCGTGCACCCGCACCACGCCCGCATCCGCGCCGGTCGCCGAGTCGTGCAGGGTGTCGGCCATCACGTGCCGGTCGTACTGCTCCCAGATCCACCGCTTCGAGGCCATGTCCGGGCAGCACACCACCTTGATCACCGCGTCGACCCAGCTCTCGGGCGCCGGGACTTCCTTCGGATCCAGCCGCGGCTGCAGCTCGGGCTGCACCCAGGGGCGGTCGTACATCGGCGCGTCGTCAAACAGCGGGGCCAGCGGCACGTCGCAGACCGTCTCGCCGTGATGCTTGAGCACCAGATGGCCGGTGTCGGTGGTCTGGCCGATCACCGCGGCGTCCAGACCCCACTTTTTGAAGATGCGGTAGCCGTCTTCCTCGCGGCCCGGCTTCAGCACCGCCAGCATCCGCTCCTGGCTCTCCGAGAGCATCATCTCGTAGGCGGTCATGCCCTCCTCGCGCTGGGGCACGGCGTCCATGTTCAGTTCGATGCCGACGCCGCCCTTGCCGGCCATCTCGACGGACGAGGAGGTCAGGCCGGCCGCGCCCATGTCCTGGATCGCCGCCACCGCGCCCGAGGCCATCAACTCCAGCGTCGCCTCGATCAGCAGCTTCTCGGCGAAGGGATCGCCGACCTGCACGGTCGGGCGCTTCTCGTCCGAATCCTCGTCGAACTCGGCCGAGGCCATGGTCGCCCCATGGATGCCGTCGCGGCCGGTCTTGGAGCCGAAATAGACCACGCTCAGGCCCGGAGCCGGGGCGGCCGAGTAGAAGATGCTGTCGGCCTTCGCCAGGCCCACGCACATGGCGTTGACCAGGATGTTGCCGTTGTAGCCGCGGTGGAAGTTGGTCTCGCCGCCGACCGTCGGCACGCCCACGCAGTTGCCGTAGCCGCCGATGCCCGAGACCACGCCCGAAACCAGCCGCTTGGTCTTCTCGTGCGACGGATCGCCGAAGCGAAGGGCGTTCAGCAGCGCCACCGGCCGCGCGCCCATGGTGAAGACATCGCGCATGATGCCGCCGACGCCGGTCGCCGCGCCCTGGTAGGGCTCGATGTAGGACGGGTGATTGTGGCTCTCCATCTTGAAGATGCAGGCGTCGCCGTCGTCGATGTCGATGACCCCGGCGTTCTCGCCCGGCCCGCAGATCACCCGCGCGCCCTTGGTGGGGAATTTGCCGAGGTGGATCTTCGACGACTTGTAGGAGCAGTGCTCCGACCACATCACCGAGAAGACCCCCAGTTCGACCTGGTTCGGCTCGCGGCCCAGCCGGTCGAGGATCACCTGGTACTCGTTGGGGGCGAGACCGTATTCGGCGGCCAGTTCGGCCATGGACTTCTGGGGAGCGCTCATGGCCGCGCCTCATAGCGGCAGAACGGAGTCCTGTCAGCCGCAAGCGGAACATCGGCGGCGGCCTTTCATTGATCTTCCGAAACCACGGAGACCGATCATGACCGACCAGCCCGTCGACCCTGCCGCCACGCCCGAGGATCCGGACGCGCCGGAGATCGCCGCCGACGACGCCGGCGCCAGCGCCGCCGCCGAGCGCGCGGCGAAGCAGGCGGCCCACGACCCGGACGGGGAGGACGCCTGATGTCGCGCCATCCCGATCCGACCCCCGCCGACACCTCGCCCACCCCGGCCGATCATCAACAGATGGACCGCTCCAACGACCCGGAAGTGACCCGCGCCATGGACGGGGCGGCGCCCGAGGCGGCCATGCACAGTCGGCGTCAGCGCCTGGCCGGGTCCGCCGCCGGGGTCGGCAGCGTCGGCTACGATGAGGCGGGCGCCTTCGATGTCGGGGACGGCGAGGAGCCGGGCGGGCGCGAGCCGGGCTCGCGAGGCGGCGGCTAGGCCGGGCGCTCGATGCCGCGACGGAGGCGGAAGGTCAGGACCACGGCCGCGACCAGGACGGCCACGGCGGCGACCAGCGCTCCGTAGGCGACCATCTCGCGCCCCCGCTCCAGCTCGGCCACGAACACGCCCAGAAGCCCCCATGCGATCGGCAGCGGGTAGGCCAGGGTGCGGATCCGGGCGGTCACCAGCACGGCGACCACGGCCACGATCGCCACTGCGATCAGGGCCCAGACGTCGGGGGAGGGCGCCTGCGGCAGACTGCCGTTCCCGGTCAGGACCGTCAGCAGATTGACCGGCGACGCCACGGTCAGCCAGCCGGCCAGCAGGCCCAGCGGCCAGACCACCGTCCAGCGGTCGCGGTCGGCGCGGTCGAGCGTCCGGATCGTCCCCGCCTCCATCAGCATGGGAACCAGCAGGACCAGCAGGGAGCCGAAGATCAGCGCCACCGTGGCCCACTCCTGGTCGAAAGCCGAGGCCACGATCCACCAGCCGATGCCGAGGAAGGCCAGCAGCGACGGCCAGCCGAGACGGTGGATCAGCTGGCTTTCGCCGGTCTGCGGCAGCGCCTGCCGCACCGCGTAGATCAGCAGGCTGAGATAGATCAGGCCCCAGATCGAGAAGGCGTAGCTCGCCACCCGCAGGGTCGCGTCGCTGTCAGCCGAGAATTCGGCCGGGCTCTGCCCCCAGCCGAAGGCCATCTGCGCATAGGCGATGACCACGGCGAAAATGACCGCGGCCAGCACCAGCAGCCGGCGCGTCATCTGCGCGGAAGTGGGGCGGACGATGGAGGACATGGCGGGCTCCGGCGAAGGTTGCCTGTCCTCTACGTCCGGCGGACCGGATCGGTTCACCGGAACCGCGCTCCCCTCCGCCGGTTCAGCCTCCACACCCAGAGGAGACCGACATGGCCGACAATGATCGCCCGACGCCCGCCGAAGACCCGCATTTCGAGACCGGCACGGTGCGCGCCGACCGCGCCCGAGAGCAGGGGCTGGGCCTGGGCGCGCGAGAGCTCCAGGCCCAGCGGGATCCCGGCGGCGTGCGGACTCCGGACGTCGAGCCGGGGACCGAGGATGATGACTCCGCGGCGGCCGAGGCGCTCGACCGTTCCCTCGGCGTCCAGGGCGCCCGCGACGACGAACAGGCGATCCCGCCCGCTCGCGGGGCGCAGTAGGGGCTTGACGCACGCCGCTCGACGACCTCCGATCTACGTATGGAGGCCGTCGAACGTCAGAACGATGAGGCCAACCGGCGCCGGCTGGCCGACGCCGACCGCCGGCTCGCCGCCGACCCACGCGATCTTCGCGCCCTGATCGCCAAGGGCGATGCGCTCACCGCCCTCGGCGACGGCCGTGGGGGGGCGGGCTTCTACAGCTGCGCCCTCAGGTACGCCGGCGACGGTCGGGGGCTGTCGCCCGACCTCATCGCCGACCTGCGGCGCGCCCAGGCCGCCGCGAAGGAGCAGGCGCGGCGCTTCGAATCGCACCTCACGGACAGCCTGGTCGCTGCGGGGTTCGATCCCGGCCGATCCAGCGAGCGCTTCAGCCAGTCTCTCGACCTGATGGCCGGCCGCAAGCAGCTCTACCTGTCGCAGCCGCTGTTCTACCTCTTTCCCGGCCTGCCGCAGGTCCAGTTCCAGCCGCGCGACACCCTGCCCTGGCTGGAAGCCGTGGAGGCCGCCACCGCCGACATCCGGGCCGAGCTCGAGGCCCTGCTGGCCGAGCCGGAACTGTTCCGTCCCTACGTCGAGCGCCGGGCCGACCGGCCCAATACCGACACGGCGGGCATGGTCGACAATCCGGAGTGGAGCGCCCTCTACCTCTGGAAGGACGGGGTCGAGCAGACCGAGGTCGCCCGGCGCTGCCCCCGCACGCTGGAGGCCCTCGCCGAGGTGCCGCTTTGCCGGGTGCCGGGACGCACCCCGTCGATCCTGTTCTCGCGACTGAAGCCCGGCGCGCGCATCCCGCCGCACCACGGCCTCATCAACACCCGGTTGATCTGCCACCTACCGCTGATCGTCCCGCCGGGGAACCGCTTCCGCGTCGGCAACGAGGTGCGCGAGTGGAAGGAAGGCGTCGCGTGGGCGTTCGACGACACGGTGGAGCACGAGGCGCGCAACGACGGCGAGGACGACCGCACCATCCTGATCTTCGACGTCTGGAAGCCTGAACTCACCGGGGAGGAGCGCGCCCTGGTCGCGGCCATGTTCGAGGCGATCGACGCCTACGGCGCCGGCCGGGCGAACTGGGGAGTCTAGGGGCCGGACGCCCGTCAGGCGGCGGCGAAGACGCTCCGGAACAGCACCGCGCCGTCGGCCGAGCCCAGCTCCGCCTCGAAGGCCCGGTCGGGGTGGGGCATCATGCCCAGCACATTGCCGCGGGCGTTCTGCAGGCCGGCGATGTCCGCGACCGAACCGTTCGGATTATCGACGTAGCGGAACACCACCTGGCCCTCGCCCTCGATGCGGGCCAGGGTCTCGGCGTCGCAGAAATAGTTCCCGTCGCCGTTGCCCTGGGTCATCACCACCTCGCGCTGGCCCTGGTAGCCGGAGGTGAAGCGGGTCTGGCCGTTGGCGACCTCGAGGGTGATCGGCTTGCAGACGTATTTCAGGCCGGCGTTGCGCAGCAGCGCCCCCGGCAGCATCCCGGCTTCACAGAGGATCTGGAAGCCGTTGCAGATGCCGACCACAGCCACCCCGTCGTCGGCGGCCTTTTTCACCGCCTGCATCACCGGCGACAGGGCCGCCATGGCTCCGCAGCGCAGGTAGTCGCCGTAGGAAAAGCCGCCCGGCAGGACGATCAGGTCCAGCCCCTTCGGCAGCTCGGTCTCCTGGTGCCAGACCATCTGGACCGTCTCGCCGGTCGAGCGTTCGATGGCGACCTTGCAGTCGCGGTCGCAGTTGGAACCCGGGAAGACGATGACGGCGGCGCTCATGGCGCGGCCCTTTAGCAGCGTTCGGCGGCGATGTCAGGGCGCCGACGCCGCCGTCGGCTTTCAGGGTTTGGCGCCCGCCGGAATCTCCCGCCGGAGCGCCTCGAGGAAGTCGGTCATCGCCGCGACGCGCGGCGCCGCCATCTCCCGGGCCGCGGACGTCTTCAGCTGCCCGGGCAACTCGGCCGCGAACCGCTCGATCCGGCCCAGCGCCTGGTCGTAGTCGGGCCGGTCGCCGGTGACCGCCAGCATGCGCGCCGCTCCCGTGGCGCCGAGGAAGTCCAGCAGGTCGGCGTCATGCAGCGCGACGGCCTCCGGCCCCTCCGGCTCCCTGTCGTACATGTGACCGAGGATGGCCGCGCGCACGGCGGGGAACTTGTCCATGGGAAAGCCGGCCTCGCGCAGGAACGGCTCCGCCCGCTCCACCGAGCGCGCGGCATGATCGACGCCCGGCGCGGCGAACGGCTCGATCCCGCCCCAGTCGTGCAGGAAGGCGGCGGCGAACATCACGTCCGGATCGACCGGGAGGCCCTCGGCCTCCGCGACCGCCACGGCCAGCAGATAGTCGCGCTCCGAATGTCGCCAGCCCCATCCCGGGTGCTGGAAATGCTCCATGGCGTGGGCCAGCACCGCCGCCCGCCAGGGGGCGTTGGCGGGAATGCCGGCCGGCGAGCTGGCGGAAGGTTCGGCCGCGTGCTGCGCGAGGGCGGGTCCGCCCAGCAGCGCCGCCCCCGCGCAGGCCATGAGGAGGATGCGGCGTCCGGGCCTCCGGGAAACCATCACCCGCGGTTCTCGTACGTCGCCGTGATCGACGCCTTGGCCAGGGTGTGGAAATGCAGATTGAAGCCGAACACGGCGCCCGAGTTGTCCGGCGTCACATCCAGCCTGTCCACGTCCACCGCGAAGACGGTGAAGATGTAGCGGTGCGGCCCGTGCCCGGGCGGCGGGGCGGCCCCGCCGAAGCCCGGCTCGCCATAGTCGGTACGCCCCTCGACCGCGCCCGCCGGGACCGGACCGCCCGTCGGCAGCTCGGTCACGTCGGCGGGAATGTTGGCGACCGTCCAGTGCCAGAAGCCTGAGCCGGTCGGCGCGTCCGGGTCGTAGCAGGTGATGGCGTAGCTCTTCGTTCCTTCCGGGGCCCCCGTCCATTTCAGGTGCGGCGAGGTGTCCCCCTTCGCCTTCACCTGCGTGTCGGGCAGCACGCCGCCGTCGACGATGTCGTGGGAGGTGAGGGTGAAGCTCATGGCGGATCTCCTGCGGCTGCCAGTTCAGTGAACGCGCAAACGGCCCTCAAGCCTAGCCCCGGGCTCGTCTCCGACCTAGAGTCGGACGGCCACGGAGGCGAAGCTGGTGCTTCAGCGCTTGATCAGCCGTGTGTACAGGACGCGCCCCGTTCGCGTCAGGCTGCCTGACGGGCGCGAGCTCGCCGGCGCGGCTCCGGGCGAGCCTGAGCTTACCGTCGTTCTGCGCGACCTGTGCACCGTCGCGCGCATCGCCGCCAATCCCGAACTCGCGCTGGGCGAAGCGTGGGTCGACGGGGGCCTGGCCGTGGAGGGCGGCGACATCTACGCCTTCCTCGACCTGACGGCGGCGGAGCTGGCCGGCCGACCCCGTCGCGGCCCCGGCCCCGGGTGGCGCGTCCGTCGCCTGCTCGAGCAATCGAACGACCGCCTGCGCGCCCGCAGCAATGTGCACCATCACTACGACCTGACCGTCGACTTCTACCGCCTCTTCCTCGACGACGACCTCCAGTATTCCTGCGCCTTCTTCGAACATCCGGGCCAGTCGCTGGAGGACGCGCAGACCGCAAAGAAGCGCAGGATCGTCCGCAAGCTGCTGCTGCGGCCGGGCGACCGCGTCCTCGATATCGGATGCGGTTGGGGCGGACTGGGTCTCACCCTCGCCGCGGCGGGCGCACGGGTGACGGGCGTCACCCTGTCCACGGAGCAGCACCGCATCGCCAACGAGCGCGCGGCGGCCCGCGGCCTGTCCGACCGCACCGACTTCCGGCTCCAGGACTATCGCGACCTGGACGAGCGCTTCAACCGCATCGTCTCGGTCGGCATGTTCGAGCACGTCGGGGTGCCCAACTACCAGTCCTACTTCGATGCGGTGGCGCGCCTGCTGGAGGAGGACGGCGTGGCGCTGATCCACTCCATCGGCCGCAAGGACGGCCCCAGCCGTACCCAGCCGTGGATCCGGAAATACATCTTCCCCGGCGGCTATATCCCGGCCCTCTCCGAGGTCCTGCCGGCGATCGAACGCGCCGGCCTGTGGGTGACCGACGTCGAGATCTTGCGCCTCCACTACGCCGAGACCCTGAAGGCCTGGCGGGAGCGTTTTCTGGCGCGCCGTCGGGAGGCGGCGGCACTGTACGACGAGCGGTTCTGCCGCCTCTGGGAGTTCTACCTGGCGTCCAGCGAAGTGGCCTTCCGCCGGTTCGGCCACATGGTGTTCCAGCTCCAGCTGGCCAGGCGTCCGGACGCCGCGCCGCTGACGCGCGACTATCTCTGCGGAGACTGAGCAGGCGTCAGTGCGCCTTGCCCACGGCCTCCGGCGTGAACGCCCGCTCGTCCATCAGGCCCCCGGCGAGGGCGGCGGCGAACACCAGGCAGGCGGCACCGATGAACAGGATCACGGTCAGCTTCACCAGCCGCCGCAAAGTCACGCCACCTCGATCCGGTAGCTTTCGATCACCGTGTTGGCGAGCAGGGTGTCGCACATCTTCTTCGCCTCGCCGGCCGGATCCGTGCCGTCGAAATCGAACTCGATCAGCTTGCCGACCCGGACCTCCTTCACGCCGGCCCAGCCGAGGCCGTTCAGCGCGCCCTCGACCGCCTTGCCCTGGACGTCCAGCACGCCCGGCTTCAGGAATACATGCACCTTCACCTTGGCCATCAGTGCAGTCCTCCCTGGATCACGGTCGGCATCCCCTTCATGATTCCGAGGCGGCGCGCCACCTCGGTGTAGCTCTCGATGACATTGCCCAGGTCGCGGCGGAAGCGGTCCTTGTCCAGCTTCTCCCCGGTCGCCGTGTCCCACAGCCGACAGCTGTCCGGGCTGATCTCGTCGGCCAGGATGACGCGGCTGAAGTCGTTCTCCCAGATGCGTCCGAACTCGATCTTGAAGTCGACCAGGGTGATGCCGACGCCGGCGAACAGGCCCGACAGATAGTCGTTCACCCGCACCGTCATCGCCAGGATGTCGTCCAGCTCCTGGGTCGAGGCCCAGTTGAAGGCCGTGATGTGCTCCTCGGTGACCATCGGGTCGTTGAGCTCGTCCTTCTTGTAATAGAATTCGATGATCGAGCGGGGCAGGGGCGTGCCTTCCTCGATGCCCAGCCGCTGGCTCATCGAGCCGGCCACGATGTTGCGGCACACCACCTCCAGCGGGATGATCTCGCACTCGCGGATCAGCTGCTCGCGCAGGTTCAGGCGCTTGATGAAGTGGTTGGTCACGCCGATGCCGTTCAGGCGCGACATGATGAATTCGCTGATCTGGTTGTTGATGACGCCCTTGCCCTCGAGCGTCGCCTTCTTCTGCGCGTTGAAGGCGGTGGCGTCGTCCTTGAAGTACTGGATCAGCGTCCCGGGCTCGGGGCCCTCGTAGAGGATCTTGGCCTTGCCCTCGTAGAGCTTCTTGCGCTTGACGTTCATGTGTCCGGTCCGGGCGGAGCCGCGCCGGAAACGAAAATCGCGCGGCCGGACCGGGGTCCGGGCGGCGCGATCCTGAATCTGGCGGGCGGGAGAATTCGGTCGCGCCTCCCTTAGCGGAACCCGGTTGCGGACACAAACCGCGGGCCGCCGGCGTCCGGGCGGGGACAGACCGCCGCAACCCCTATCCTGACGATTGCGTTCGCCTCCCGGGGAGCTATAGAGCACCTCGATGCGGCCACGATTCCGGCCGCTCTTCGGAGCCTGCGGACCCCATGACCACCTTCGACGATCGGGAAAAGGGCTTCGAGTCCAAGTACGCCCTCGATCAGGAACAGGAATTCAAGGCGGTCGCCCGGCGCAACAAGCTGCTGGGCCTGTGGGCCGCCGAGAAGATGGGCCTCTCCGCCGAGAGCGCCGAGCAGTACGCCTCCGCCGTCGTGCGCGCCGATTTCGAGCAGCCGGGCGAGGAGGACGTCTTCCGCAAGATCGCCCAGGACTTCGAGGGCGCCGGTCTCAGCGTCTCGGAAGGCGAAATCCGTCGCAAGATGGACGAACTGTCGTCGGTCGCCCGGGAACAGATCCGCAGCGGCGAGTGAGCGCCGACAGCAGGTCCTGAAAGCATAAAGGCCGCCCGTCCGGGCGGCCTTTCGCATTTACGGGCCGTCGCCGCAGTCAGTTGGGCATCACGACGGTGTCGATGGCGTGGATGACGCCGTTCGAGGCGGCGACGTCAGCCTGCACGACCTTGGCGGTGCCGCCGGCTTCGTCGGTGAGGGTCACCGAACCGTCGGGGCCGACCCGCGCGGTCAGCGTCCCGCCCTCGACGGTGGTCAGGGCGGCGGAGCCCCCGCCGGCCTGGATCTGCTGCGTCAGCGTCGCTGCGTCCACCCGGCCGGCGACCACGTGGTAGGTCAGGATTTTGGTCAGGTCGGCCTTGCCGGCCGGGGCCAGCAGGGCTTCGCGGGTGGCGGCGGGGACCTTCTCGAAGGCGGCGTCGGTCGGCGCGAAGACGGTGAACGGCCCGGCCCCGTTGAGGGTCTCCACCAGTCCGGCGGCCTGGACGGCGGCCACGAGGGTCGAGAAGCCGTCCGCGCCCTGGGCCACGGCGACGATGGTGCCCTGCGCCTCGGCCGGAGCCGGGGCGGCGGCTTCCATGGGGGTGGCCTCGGCCGGCGCCGCCGCTTCCTCGGCGTTGCTGCAGGCGGCGATGAGCAGGGTCGAGGCCAGCGAGGCGACGGCGACCGCGGCGTAGCGAGAGGTCTTCATGACGATTTCCTTCCTGAGATGACGCTCGGGGGCGGCGTCGGGAAGGCTTACGGCGGGCCGTCGCCGTCGGATGGTTGCCTGCGTCAGGACGTCGCGTCGGCCACCAGCCAGCGCCGCAGGACGGCCCAGCGCGCCTGTTTCTCGGCGAACGGCAGGGTGTAGGCGGGGCTTGAGGACGGCAGGTCGATCAGGGCCGGAGCCGCCGCGCCTTCAAGCGCCCGTCGGCCGATGCGCGCTGCCGTCCCGCCGTTGAAGGCCACCGCCCGCAACCGCGGCAGGTCGCCGATCAGCCGCAGCAGGTCCGTGGTCTCGGCCTCGCGGATGGCTCCATCGAGGCTTCCGGGCCGCCAGGCGCTGGCGACGGCGTCCCAGAGGCCGATCCCCGCGCCCGCCAGCACCTCCAGCCGCTCGGCATAAGGGCGGGCGACGAGATCGTGGCCGATCAGGCCGCCGACGAGGGGCCAGAAGGCGTTGCGACGGTGGGCGTAGTACTGTTGCGCCTTCAGCGAGGCCTCGCCCGGAAGGCTGCCCAGGATCAGGACCCGGGTGTGGGCGCCGACGATCGGCGGCAGGCAGTTACTGACGCGGGCGATGGAAGACCGAAGCCCCGTTCAGGTCCACGCGCACGACCGCGCCGACCGCCGGCGCTCCGTCGGGACCATAGACGCGGGTCGCGGCCGCCATGCATTCGAAGCGGCGGCGATAGCGCAGGACCGACCGGTTCTCGGTCAGCAGCTCGCACTGACGCATCGACCCGTCGCTCGCCACTGTGCAGCGCACCGGCACGTTGGAGAAGCCGACCAGGCCCCCCATGCATCGCGCGGCGGCCCGGGCGTCGACGATGCGCGTGAGCTGCGGCGCCGGCCCTTCGGCGGACGGCGTGGCCGCAGGATCCTGAAGGCCGATGACGAAGGCGAGCAGGGCGAAGGCGACGGACGTCATCGTCTCAGCTCCCGAACACCCGCGCGAACACCGTGTCCACGTGCTTGGTGTGGTAGCCGAGGTCGAACAGGGCCTCCAGCTCCGCGTCCGGCAGGGTCACGCGCGCGTCGGCCTTGAGGAAGTCGAGGAACCGTCCCTCGCCGCGCCACACCTTCATCGCGTTCTCCTGGACCGCCGCATAGGCGTCCTCGCGCGACATCCCCGCCTGGGTCAGGGCCAGCATGACCCGCTGCGAGAACACCAGACCGCCGAGGCGGTCGAGGTTCTTCTGCATGTTCTCCGGATAGACGTTCAGCCGCTCGATCACCCCGGCCAGCCGGTGCAGGGCGAAGTCGAGGTGGATCGAGGCGTCGGGCCCGATGCCCCGCTCCACCGACGAGTGGCTGATGTCGCGCTCGTGCCAGAGCGCCACGTTCTCCATCGCGGGAACCACCGCCGAGCGCACCAGCCGGGCCAGGCCGGTCAGGTTCTCGGTCAGGATCGGGTTGCGCTTGTGCGGCATGGCCGACGAGCCCTTCTGACCCTTGTCGAAGAACTCCTCCGCCTCCAGCACCTCGGTGCGCTGCAGGTGGCGGATCTCCGTGGCCAGCCGCTCGACCGACGAGGCGACCACGCCCAGCGCCGCGAACCAGGCCGCGTGACGGTCGCGCGGGATGACCTGGGTCGAGACCGGCTCGACCTGCAGGCCCATCTTCCCGGCCACGTAGGCCTCGACCGCCGGGTCGACGTTGGCGAAGGTGCCGACCGCGCCGGAGATGGCGCAGGTGGCGATCTCCTCCCGCGCCGCGACCAGCCGGCGGCGCGCCCGCTGGAACTCGGCATGGTAGCCGGCCAGCTTGAGGCCGAAGGTCACCGGCTCGGCGTGGATGCCATGCGAACGCCCGACGCAGACGGTATCCTTGTGCTCCTTCGCCCGCGTCTCCAGCGCCGCCAGCACCCGGTCCACCCCGGCCAGCAGCAGGTCCGTCGACCGTGCCAGCTGCACGGCGAAGCAGGTGTCCAGCACGTCCGAGCTGGTCATGCCCTGGTGGAGGAAGCGGGCTTCCTCGCCGACGATCTCGGCCACGTGGGTCAGGAAGGCGATGACGTCGTGCTTGGTCGTGCGCTCGATCTCGTCGATGCGGTCGGCGTCGAACACCGCGTCCTTGCCCTTGGCCCAGATCGCCTCGGCCGCTTCGGGGGGGATCACGCCCAGCTCGGCCATCTTCGTGGCGGCGTGCGCCTCGATCTCGAACCAGATCCGGTACTTGGTCTCCTGCGACCAGATGGCGACGGCGTCGGGGCGGGCATAGCGCGTGATCATGGGCGCGGGGTGTCGGACCCGGGCCCCCGCGAGTCAAGCGCCGCTTGTGGCGAAGGCGGCCGAACTCGGGCTCGGCGCCATGGCTCCGGCGCCCGCCCGGGCGTATTCAGGACGGGCGAACGGAGGGATTCATGGAACTGATCATCGGACCGCGGCTGTACTCCACCTGGTCGCTGCGCCCGTGGCTGGTGCTGAAGCGCTGCGGCGCCGACTTCACCGTGCGCGAGATCGACATCTATTCGCCGGACGGCCGCGCCGAGATGGCGAGCCTCTCCCCCTCCGGCCTCGTCCCGCTGCTCCGCGTCGACGGCGAGACCATCTGGGACTCCCTGGCCATCTCGGTCTGGTGCGCCGAGCGGTATCCTGAGGCCCGGCTGTGGCCGGCCGATCCCCACGCGCGCTGGCTGGCGCGCTCGGCGACCTGTGAGATGCACGGCGGCTTCACCGCCCTGCGCACCCACTGCGGCATGGGCCCGGACCATACCATGGTCGGCCCCGACCGCTGTCCGCCTCCGACCGGCGAGGGGCTGGAGCGCGATCTCCGCCGCATCGTCGCGCTCTGGACCGAGATGCGCGCGCGCTTCGGCGCCGGCGGGTCCTGGCTGTTCGGCGAATGGTCCGTCGCCGACGCCTTCTTCACCCCGGTCGCCACCCGCTTCCGTCACTTCCAGATCGATCTGGCGGAATTCGGGGACGACGGGACCGCCGCCGCCTATCGCGACGCGCTCCTCGCCCAGCCGGACTTCCTCGAATGGACGGCCGAAGCGCTGCGTTAACCGCACCGCCGAACGCCGCCTTAAGACAACGTCGCTATCTCTGGAGCCTCGCCCGCGCCGGAGCGTTCAGGGTCAGCCATGTCGATGCCCGCCCCCCAGCCGCAAGCCCGCCGCCCCAGCCTGCTGGTCTATGGTCTGATGATCGTGGTCGCCTGCTGTCTGCCGGCGCTCCTGCTGGCGGGCCTCTAGCCCCCGGCCGGGGGCAGGGCTGCGACCTCGACCGGCGGCGCCGGTTCCGGCTCCGGGGCCACATAGTCGAGACTCAACGGAACCTGCGTCGCTCCGGACGCCACCGCCGCGAGCGTGTTCAGCGGCCGGCCGTTCATGCGCTGGTAGACCCAGTAGGCGGCGACGACCTTCTCGACGTAGTCCCGCGCCTGCGGCACGTCGATGGTCTCGATCAGCAGCAGCGGGTCGGCGTCCTGACCCAGCTTGCGCACCGCCGCCACCATCGGGCCGGGCCCGGCGTTGTAGGAAGCGGCCATCCGGAGCAGGTCGCCGTTGATCGCCGGCATGGCCAGCACCCGCTGGATGTAGGCCTGCCCCAGCCGGGCGTTGGTGCCCGGGTCGTAGAGCCGTTCGGGCTGGCTGACGAAGCCGCTGTCGCCGGACAGTTCGGCCGCCGTGGTCGGCATCACCTGCATCAGGCCGTAGGCCCCCACCGCCGAGCGCGCCCGGGCGTTGAAGTCCGTCTCCTTGCGGGCGATCGCGTAGACCAGCGAGCGTTCGACGGTGAAGCCGCCTTCGGGCTCGATCACCGGCTGGGGATAGCGGTCCGCGTCGATGCGTCGGGCCTCGCGGTCCGATCCGGTGACGCGGGGGCCCAGCGCGCGTCCGAGCGCCGCCCACAGATCCCGCGCGCGACTGTCGATCGCCGATCGGAAACCGGTGCGCAGCGCGTCGCGGGCGTCCTCGCGCCGGCCGACCTCGTAGTAGGCCACCGTCCGGCGCGCGTCGGCGTTGCTCTGCACGAACGCGTGCAGCTCCGCCGTATCGACCCCGACCGGCTCGGCCGGCGCATAGACGGCGCGCTGCAGCGTGGCGGTGTAGGGACGCGGTCCGAGGTTCTCGATCTCGGGCTCTTCGCCCAGCTGGGCCAGGGCGATCTGGCCGTAGAAGCTCGCCGGCCAGTCGGCGGCCCGGCGCAGCAGCGGCCGCACCCGATCCTGCTGGCTCGAACGACCGGCCGAGCGGGCCGCCCAGAAGGCGGCTCCGGCGCGCACCCAGCCGTCCTCGGTCGGGTCGTCCAGCAGACGCTCGAAAGCCGCCGCCGCGCGGGCGAACTCGCCCTGCCGGTATTGCGCCAGGCCGACCGTCCACCAGTCGCCGATCTGTTCGCCCAGGGTCACGGCTCCCGCCAGGTCGTCCCGGTTCAGGGCCACGCGGGCGGCCCGGGTCGGATCGCCCTCGACGTTGCCGCCGGCCGCGGCCACTCCGGCCCACCTGCGGCCGAAGCAGCGCGTCGGGCGGCGTGGCTCGGGGG
>JAFAEC010000213.1 GCA_023424215.1 Pseudomonadota bacterium | reverse complement strand
GGCGAGGGCGGCCTCGGGCGACGGCGCCGCCGCGGCGGGCGGCGTGTCGGTCGCGCCGCGCTTCGGATCGCGAATGGTGAACAGCAGCAGCGGGGCCAGCACGACTCCGGCCAGACCGACGACGATGAACGAGGTGCGCCAGCCGTAGGCGACGGCCAGCAGGCCGCCGACCAGCGTCCCGGCCGCCATGCCCAGCGGGATGCCGAAGGCGAAGGCCGCGAGCGCCCGCGCCCGCTGGTGCGGGGGGAAATAGTCGGCGATCAGCGAATAGGCGGGGGCGACGCCGCCGGCCTCGCCCACCCCGACGCCCATCCGGAAAAGGAAAAGCTGGGTGAAGTTCTGCGCCGTGCCGCAGAGGGCGGTGAATCCGGACCAGACCGCCAGGGCCCCGGTCATGATCCACACCCGGCTGAACCGGTCCGCCATCCACGCCAGCGGGATGGCCAGGGTCGAGTAGACCGAGGCGAAGGCGATGCCGCCCAGCAGACCGAACTCGGTGTCGGTCAGGCCGAACTGTTCGATCAGCCGCGGCCCGAGGATGCCGATGATCTGCCGGTCGAGGAAGTTGAGCATGTAGACGAGGATCAGCACCGCCAGCACGTAGAAGCGGTAGCCGGTGCGGGCCGGAACGGCGGCGTCCGTGTCGGTCATTGGCGTCTTTCCCTCGACTGTTCCGGAACCCTAGCCGCGCCGGGGGCGCGCGCCAGAAGAAAAAAGGGGCGGCGGCTCGTCAGAACCGCCGCCCGGATCAGAAGCGATCAGGCTTCAGGAGATCAGAACTTGACGCCGACCCGCGCCGTGAAGGTGCGCGGCGCGCCGTAGAAGGCGGTGATCGAGTCGCCGGTAGCGGCGCCGGGGAAGTTGTAGCCGCCGGTCTTGTAGCGCTCGTCCGACAGGTTCTTGCCGTGCAGCCCGACGGTCCAGCGGTCGCTGGCCGAGGTCCAGACCACGCTGGCGTCGTAGAGCCAGAAGGCTTCCTGATCGAGCAGCGGGGCCGGGGTTTCGAACTGCTGGTAGTCGCCGCGGTAGGCGGCCGACGGGGTGAAGGCGATCTCGCTGCCGTCGGCGAACCAGTGGGTCCAGGTGGCGCTGACCGCGCCGGTCCATTCCGGCGTGTTCTGGAAGTCGCGCAGGTCCGAGACGTCGACGAAGCAGCCCGGCTGCGTCGGGCAGGTCGTGTTCAGCGGTCCGGTCGGGATGTAGGCCAGGAACTCGTCGAACTGGGCGTCGATGTAGCTGAGCATGCCGTTGACGACGAGGTTCTGGCTGACGCGCAGCGAACCTTCGAACTCCCAGCCCCGGATCGACGACGAGCCGACGTTGTCCACCACCGAGGCGACCGTCGCGCCGGCCGGGTACTGGGTGGTGATCTGCTGGTCCTCGTAGGAGGAATCGAAGAGCGCCGTGGCGAAGGTCAGGCGGTCGAACAGCGTGCCCTTCAGGCCCAGCTCGATGGTCTCGACGGTCTCCGGGTCGTAGCCCAGCACGGTGTCCGGATAGAGCACCGCGTCGCCGCGCATGTCGAAGCCGCCCGACTTGAAGCCGCGGCCCCACGAAGCGTAGGTCGTGAAGTCCGGGCTGATTTCGTAGGAGACGCTGACCCGCGGGGTGAACTCCTCGAAGTCGCGCGTGTCGGTGTAGTCCGTCCGGGGCGCGCCCAGCGGGATGGCCGCACTGTTGCCGAAGAACGGGCTGCGGATTCCGAGGTACTGCTGGCGGAAGACGGTTCCGGTCTTCTCATCGTGGGTGAAGCGGCCGCCGACCGAGACGGCCAGGGCGTCGGTGACGTCGTAGGTGAAGTCACCGAACACCGACCAGCTCTTGGTGTCGACGCTGCCGGCCGTCAGGGTGGTCAGGTTGAACAGGCCGACGACGGTGTCGAACGCGCCCGAGGCGGTGGCGTCCAGATAGTAGACGCCGGCGACGCCCGACCAGCGGTCGCCCTCGAACAGCGCCTGGAACTCCTGGCTGAACTGGTCGTCGTCGTACTGGGCCGGGATGTCGAGGATCGGCGCGGCGAGGTTGTCGAAGTCGATGTTGCCACGGGTCGAACCGTCACGGTAGGCGGTGATCGACTTCAGGGTCAGCCAGTCGTTGACCGTCCATTCGCCGGTGAGCGACAGGCCGCGGGTCTCGACCTCGTTCTTGTCGCCGGCCCCGGCCAGGGTGTCGTACTCGTTCTCCAGGATCGGCGCGAACTCGCGGTGACCGTGGCGGGCGTTGGAGCTGTCCTGCACCCAGTCGCCGGCAAGGCGGAAGAACAGGTCGTCCGACGGCGTCCACTCGAAGCTGACGCGGGCCGCGGTGACGTCCTTGTTGTAGTGCTCCGTTCCCGTGTTCAGGTTCTCGCCGAAACCGTCGCGCAGGTAACGGGCGACGGCGGCCGAGACGCCGAAGTTGTCGTTGATCGGCCCAGAGATGCTGGCGATGGCGTCGAACTGGTCATAGCTGCCGTAGGCGCCCTGCAGCTCGATCTCCGGCTCGTCGCCGATCCGGCGCGTGACGTACTTGATCGCGCCGCCGATGGTGTTGCGGCCGTAGAGCGTGCCCTGCGGGCCGCGCAGCACCTCTATGCGTTCGACGTCGAAGACGTCCAGCACCGCCGCCTGCGGCCGGGCCACGTAGACGTCGTCGATGTACAGGCCCACGCCCGGGTCGAAGCCCCACAGCGGGTCCTGCTGGCCGACGCCGCGAATGAAGGAGATCAGCGTCGAGTTGGAGCCGCGGGCCGAGTTGAGGGTCAGGCTCGGCACGGTCCGGGCCAGCTCGGTGATGTCGACCGCGCCACGCTGCTCGAGCGCCTCGCCGGACACGGCGGTGACGGCCACCGGCACGTCCTGCAGCGCTTCTTCCCGGCGACGGGCGGTGACGATGATCTCGCCCAGTTCGCTGGCCTGCGGGTCGGTCGCCTGTCCGGGGGACGCGGCGTCCTGCGCCATGGCGACGCCCGAGAGCGCGCCCCAGGCGGCCCCCGCGAGCAAGGCGGTTTTCACGAGTCGATTCATGTCGGCCCCAATCCTGATGTTTCCGGTGAGACGCTTTTATTCAGCGTTCAATGATTTTCTCGGACGGTAATCGTTTTCCGGCGGCTGTCAAACGGCGGAGCTTGGTCCCGGAACCTCGTGCGGCCGATCTGTGGCGCCGTTGCACAGGCGGGCCGGACCGGCCTAGCGTCGCCGCATGACCCGTTCCACCGCGCCCGACGCCGCAGACGCCCCCCGACCCGCCCGCCGCGGACGGCCGCCCAAGACCCGGGCCTCGGCCACCGGCGAGACCCGCGAGTCCATTCTCGACGCGGCCGAGGACCTGTTCTCCAAGCACGGCTTCTACGGAGTCACCATCCGAGAGGTGGCCCGCGAGGCCGGCGTCGACACGGCCCTGGTGCACTACTATTTCGGGGCCAAGCGCGCCCTGTTCGACGCCGTGTTCCTGCGCCGGGCCGAGGTCTGGAACAGCGACCGGGTCAACGCCATCAATCGCTACGCCGAGGCGGCCGGCGAGAACATGACGCTGGAGGGCCTGCTCGCCGCCTTCCTGCACTCGCCGTTCGAATGGGCCCTCAAGGGCGGGCCGGGGTGGAAGCACTACGCCGCCCTCGTCGCCCAAACCAACGCCAACCCGATGTTCGGGGGCGAGATCATGACCCGCTATTTCGACCCGACGGCGCGGCGGCTGATCGAACTCATCCGCAGGATCATGCCCGAGGCGCGCGAGCAGGACCTGTACTGGGGCTACCACAACCTGTCCGGCGCCTTGACGCTGACGCTGGGCGAGACCGGCCGGCTGGACCGTCTGTCCGGCGGCCTCTGCCGTTCGGGCGACCTCGAGACGGCGGGCGAGTACATGGTCCGCTTCGCCGCGGCCGGCTTCCGCGCGGTGTGCGGGCCGGGCGCGCCGGAGCGCCCGCCGGCATGAGCGCCGCCCGGCCGCAAGGCGAGCCGATCCGGCTGACCCTCGACCGCTCGCTGGCGCGGGGCGTGCTGATGGCCCTCGCCGGCGGCGTCATCCTCGCCCTGACCGCGGCCTTCGGCATGGACGAGGTCTCGCTGGCCTTCCGCCTGATCTACTGGACCACGGTCATGCTGATCGGCGCGGCCTGGGGTCATGTGTGCTCCAGGAGCGTCGAGCGCCTGCTCGACTCCGACCGCCGGCCCTGGCTGTCGGTGGCGCTGCTCACCCTCGTCATCTCGGGCCCGCTGTCGGTGATGGTCTGGGCTGTGACGACGCGCTTCTTCGACGACGGCCGGGCGCTGGACTGGGGTCGCCTGCCCTACTTCCTCGGCCCGGTCACCCTCGTTACCGGCGTGCTGTCGGCGCTGAACGTCTTCCTGTCGCGAACGCCGGCGCAGACCCATGCGGCCCCCGACGCCGCCCCGCCCCGCTTCTTCGAGCGGCTGCCGCCGAAGCTGCGCGGGGCGACCCTGCGGGCGGTGCAGGCCGAGGACCACTACCTGCGCCTGCACACCGATCGCGGCTCGGACCTGATCCTGCTGCGCCTGTCCGACGCGGTCGCCGAGCTGGAGGGGCTCGAGGGGGCGCGGACCCACCGCAGCTGGTGGGTGGCCCGCGACGCCGTACGCGAGGTCCGCCGCGGCGACGGCCGGGCCACCCTGCTGCTGGAGGGCGGGATCGAGGCCCCGGTCAGCCGCCGCTACGCCCGCGCCCTGCGCGCCGCCGGCTGGTACTAGCCGACCCAGGCGCCGTGGAAGCCGGCCGGCAGGGCCACGTCGGCCTGCCAGCTGCACACCGGCCCGTCGGCCACCCGCGCCGCCTCGAAGACGTGCAGGGCGGACACCCCCGCGGCCAGGTCGATCGACGGCGCGACCAGCCAGGCCTCCGCCTCCCCGCCCCGCCCCGGCTTCGGGACCCAGACCGCCTCCTCCATCACCGTCCGCCGGCCGAAGTCGAAGGCGTCGGAGCCCCCGCTCTCCCAGTCGTGCACCGCCAGTCCGGTCGGCAGCGGTCGCCCGCCGGTTTCGCCGGCGACGTGGGCGGTGTAGCGGCGCCGCAACCCCGCCCGGCGCGGGTCGCTCTTCGGAAACTCCGCCGTCACGCCCGAGCCGGCCATCTCGGCCCGGCCGTCGGCGTGCAGCGTGACCATGGCCAGTTGCGCCGGCTCGCCCGGCACCGATCCCCGCCCCTCGACCAGCACCCGCGCGCCCTCGACGGCGAAGTCGACGTCGCGACCCGCGGCCACGTCGAAGCGGATCGTCCCGTCCGCCTCCTCCCAGGCGTCGCCGAGGTGGAAGTAGCTGAACGCCGGCAGCTCGAAGATCCGGGTGCGGCCGAGGTCGGCCTTGTCGAGCACCAGCACCTGGGTGCCCAGCTCCGGCCTCCAGGCGAACTGCGCCGCGTAGGGCATGCCCCGGCGCTCGAATATCCACGGCTGCAGCACGATGACCAGACTCCGGGCCGTGGCGGTGAAGTCGTGCATGTAGCTGGCCCGCGGCAGCTCCACGATCTCCGCCGCGCGCAGGCTGTGGTCGGGATTCAGCCGCCACACCACCATCCGGTCGCCCCACAGGCCGATGTTCCAGATGGTCCCGTCCGGATCGAAGCGCGGGTGGGCCTGGAACGGCATCCCCTTCAGGTCGTCGCGCAGCACGACGAAACCGCGCGTGGACAGGTCGCCCGCGTCCATCGCCAGCGGGGAACCGCCCTCCCACAGGGCCCAGATCGCATCGCCCGCCGCCATCACCGCCGTATTGGCGGCGCTGGCGTCGTTGGGCCCTCCGACCTGCGCACGTGCGTCGCCGACCGTGCCGAAGCCCGGCGTCACCACGGCGTCGAGCTCGCTCTCGAGCCGCCGCTTGCGCGTGTCGGCGAAGCGGGCCTCCAGCGTCGCCTGCCCGTCGCGAACCCGGAAGGCGCGCATCAGCCCGTCGCCGTCGAACCAGTGGGTCGCGCTCCCGCCCGGCCGCCGGAACTTTCCGGGCCCGTTGCGGAACAGCTTCCCCTCCAGCCCCGCCGGCGGCCGGCCGTGGACCAGCCGCATCGGCCGGGGCGCCAGATCGCCCTCGATGTCGACGGTGGCCAGGGACCAGTCGGCGGCCGCCTGCATGGCGGCCCTGGCGCGGACGGTTTCGGGGGTCAGCACCGCCGCCGACAGGGCGGCGGCGCCGGTCAGGAGGGCGCGGCGCGAGGCGTCCATCGGCGTCGCCTCAGCGGATGCGGAGGGTCTGGGCGACGTCGCCCGACACGGTGAACCGGGCCGCCTCCCAGCTGGCCGGCCCCATGTTCCCGACCGCGTTGTTGGAGAAGGCGTAGGGCTCGGTCGGGATGCCGAACGGATTGGCGTCCATGCGGCCGTCGCCGTCGACGTCGTGGAAGGCCTTCACCGCATAGTCGCCGGCAGGCAGGTCGCGGAACACGACCACCGGGCCGGCGGCGCTGGCCGCGGCGCGGGCCACGGAGCGATCGCCCCGCCAGGCGTCCGCGGAATCGAACAGCGCCACCATCACCTGGCCGTCGCGGACGCCGACGTCGAAGTTCAGGGTGACGGTGTGGCCGCCGTCCTGCGCGAAGGCGGGAGCGGCGAAGAGGGCGAGGGCGGCGGCGCAGGCGAGCGATTTCATCAGGGATCCTCCGGAGAGGCCCGACCGTCGGGCCTCCGATGGGCCCACGCTGGCGGCGGCGGCGACGCCCCGCCATCGCCACTTCAGGAAACGCCGGCGATCGTTCGCGAACGACGGCGGCCGTTCATTCGCGCTTCGCGAACGAACGCCCCGTCAGCGCGGCGCGCGCTTGGCGAGGATGCGCTGCAGGGTGCGGCGGTGCATGCCCAGCCGGCGCGCCGTCTCCGAGACGTTGTGGTCGCACAGTTCGTAGACGCGCTGGATGTGCTCCCAGCGCACCCGGTCGGCGCTCATCGGATTGGCCGGCGGCTCGGGGGCCTCGCCGGTGGCCAGCAGGGCCTTGACCACGTCGTCGGCGTCGGCGGGCTTCTGCAGGTAGTCGACCGCGCCGGCCTTGACCGCCGCCACCGCCGTGGCGATGGCGCCGTAGCCGGTGAGCATGACGATGCGGGCGTCCTCGCGACGGTCCCGGATCGCCTCCACGACCTTCAGGCCGTTGCCGTCCTCCAGCCGCATGTCCAGCACCGCGAAGGCCGGCGCCGAGGTCCGCAGCGCCTCGTTGGCCTCGGCCACGGAGGCGGCGGTGGTGACCTCGAACCCGCGGCTCTCCAGCGCGCGCCCCATGCGGGTGCGCAGGGCGTTGTCGTCGTCCAGCAGCAGGAGGGTCTTGTCCTCGAGGGCGGCGATCCGGGCTTCGGTGTCTGTCATGTCGTTCTCCGTGCGCTCAAGTCGGGGCCCGCGACCGAGCCGTCAAGGTTCACTACGCACGGGCGAGCCGATCGGAGCCGCGACCTCCAGCGCCGGACGCGGCCAGCGCACCGCCACCCGGGCGCCCTTCGGCTGCCCCTTGCCGCCGTCCCCGGCGCCCACCGAGACGCGGCCGCCGGTGCGCTCCAGCAGGGTGCGGGCGATGAAGAAGCCCAACCCCATGCCGCCCTGGCTGGGAGCGATGGTGGCCGGCTCCGGCGTCGGCGCCGCCTTGCGGCCCTTGCCGTTCCTTCGCCCCTTGCTCCCGGGGGCGGCGGCGGCCACCGAGGCGGCGATCTGGGCCGCCAGCGCCCGGCGCGCCTTGCCCTGCGGGCGGCTGGTCACATAGGGCTCGCCCAGTCTGGGCAGGATGTCGGCGGGGAAGCCCGGGCCGTCGTCGACCACCTCGATCTCGATGAAGCCGGCGTCCACCAGACCACGCACCCGCACGCGGCTGTTGGCGAAGTCGGCGGCGTTCTCCACCAGGGTCGACAGGCCGTGGATCACCTCGGGCAGCCGACGCACGCGCGGCTCCGGCGCGCCCGAGGCGGTGCGCACCGTCACCTCGAAATCCAGATCGAAACCGCGGTGCGGTTCGACCACTTCCTCCAGCAGGGCCTTCAGCCCCACCTCGGCGAAGGCGATCCCGCCCTCGTCCGGCTGTTGCGACAGGCGCTTGAGGATGTCCCGGCAGCGTTCGGCCTGCTGCAGGATCAGGGCGGCGTCCTCGGCGGCGCGGCCGTCGCGGGCGGATTCGCGCAGCAGTTCGCGGGCCACGACCTGGATGGTCGCCAGCGGCGTGCCCAGCTCGTGCGCCGCCGCCGCCGCCAGCCCGCCCAGCGCCGCCATGCGCTGCTCGCGCTGGAGCACGTCCTGGGTGGTGGCCAGGGCCAGCTCCAGCTTCTCGGCGTCGGCGGCGACCCGCCACGCATAGGCCGAGGTGAACACCACGCCGGTGGTCAGGGCCAGGCCGGCGCCGAAGCGGTACAGCGGCGGCAGGTCGATCTCGGTGCCCGACTGCCACGGCAGCGGCAGGGCGAAGAAGAACAGGCAGACGGTGGCGGTCAGCACCAGCAGCCCCATCAGCACCGCCTGCCGCGCCGGCAGCGAGGCCGCGGCCACCGTCACCGGCGCCACCAGCAGGATGCAGAACGGATTCTGCAGGCCGCCGGTCAGGGCCAGCAGCACCGACAGCTGCAGGATGTCGAAGCCGAGGTGGGCGGCGGTCAGCGCGCCGTCGGCGGTGGCCCCCTCGGTGCGGCGCAGCCGGGCGGTGGCGTTCAGGTTCATCGCCACGCTGGCGGCAACCGCCGCCAGGCAGCCCCACAGCGGCAGGTCGAAGTGGAACCAGGCCGTGGCGATCAGCAGGGTGGCGCTCTGCCCCGCGATGGCCATCCAGCGCAGGATGACCAGGGTGCGCAGGCTCAGCCCCCGGCTGCGTCGCGGCAGGTTGCGCCAGCCGGCGAAACGGCCGCCTTCAGACAGGTCGCCGACCTGCGGCGATGGATGATCTTCTGCGAGGCTCACCGCTCTTCTATAGACGCGTTCGTCCGCAAGGGGACGTCTCCGAAAGGTCCGCGATGCCGCGCCGTTCCATCCTGTTGTTCGCGGCCGCCTGTATCGTGGTGGCGGCGGCGCTCGCGGTCGTGACCGTGGTCGTGGTCCAGCGCGCCGACGACGGCCGCGCCGCCTACGGGACGGGGGCGGAAGTCGCCTCGACCGGCCAGCCGCAACTGGGCGGGCCCTTCCAGCTGGTCGACCAGGACGGGCGGACCGTCGACCAGTCCCTGCTGCAGGGAAAATGGTCGCTGGTCTTCTTCGGCTTCACGTATTGCCCCGACTACTGCCCCACCACCCTGACCATGCTGGAGGCGACCAAGCGGCGGCTGGACGATCGCGCCGACGACCTGCAGATCGTCTTCATCACCGTCGATCCCGAGCGCGACAGCCCGCAGGCGCTCAAGGACTACCTCTCGTCCGACGGCTTCCCCGAAGGGGTCATCGGTCTGACCGGCACGCCGCAACAGATCGCCGACGTGGCCCGCGCCTATGGCGCCCCCTACCAGAAGGTCGGCGAGGGCGAGGGCTACACCATGAACCACGGCCTGACGATCTACCTGACGGGCCCGGACGGCGAGTTCCGCGCGCCCCTCGCCCACGACCTCGGGCCGGAGCGCGCGGCGCAGGTGATCGAGCGGGTGATGGCGCGCGGCTAGGTCAGGACCAGCGCGGCCTTCAGCTTGTCGGCGATCTCGGCCGCCTTGCCAACCATGAGGTTGGTCAGGATCACGTGTCGCCGTCCGTCGCGCGTGACCACGGCGACCCGGTCCATGAGGTGAACGTTGACGACCTCCACGGCGCAGATGTGATCGACGGGAATGGCGCGGTAAATCCACGTGAAGACGATCAGGCTGTCGGCGCGTCGAAGGACGCCATAGCCCCCGTTCCGGGCCGCGATCACAGCCTGCATCGCGATCAGCAGAAGGTACCCGCTGACAGCCGCAAGGGCCAAAGGGCCGGCAAGCGATACTCTCGTGAGAACGTCATCCCGCCACGCGTAGAGGACCGGTCCGAGCAGCGTCCCGAAGAGAACGAGGCACGCCACGATCGTCGGTCCGTAGCCGCGCGCGACCTTCCAGAAGGAGAAGCGGACCAGTCCAGCTGACATCGCTTATTCATCGCCCTCCGGGCCCATCCGGACAAGTCGAAGCTGGGCCGTTCACGTTCAGCTTACCGCCGATAATCCTTTTGCAGCGCGACGCGTTCTATGCTGCCCTGCCGCATACGGCCGGGGCCGTTCCAGGACACGCATGCTTTATACGCTTCACGAGCTCGCCTACGCCTCGGCGGCTCCCTTCCGGATCGGGGCGCAACTGGCCCGCGATTTCTGGACCCATCCCTTCAATCCGGCGGCCGAGACCGCGCTGGGCCGCACCGCCTTCGCCTCGGCCGAACTGTTCGAGAGCGTCACCCGCCGCTACGGCAAGCCGGCCTGGGGGCTGGAGACGATTGACATCGGCGGCCGCGAGGTGCGCACGACCGAACAGGTCATCTGGTCCTCGCCGTGGTGCCGCCTGGTGCGCTTCGCCCGCCACCTCGGCGACCTGAAGCGGGTCGGCAAGCCGACCGTCGCCCCGGCGGTGCTGATCGTGGCGCCTCTGTCGGGCCACTACGCCACCCTGCTGCGCGGCACGGTCGAGACCTTCCTGCAGGACCACGACGTCTACGTCACCGACTGGTCGAACGCCCGCCAGGTGCCGATGCTGGAGGGGCGCTTCGACTTCTCCGACTACATCGACCACGTGCGGACCATGCTGGGCGTTATCGGGCCGCGGGCGCACGTCGTCGGCGTCTGCCAACCGGGGCCGCCGGTGCTGGCGGCCTGCGCCCTGATGGCGGAGGATGAAGATCCGAACCGCCCGGCCTCGATGACCTTCATGGGCTCGCCGATCGACGCCCGCCTGTCGCCGACGGTGATCAACGGCCTGGCGGAGGAGAAGCCCTTCACCTGGTTCAAGTCGAACATGATCCACACCGTGCCGTGGCCCTATCCGGGCTTCGGGCGGCGGGTCTATCCGGGCTTCGTGCAGCTCTACAGCTTCATGTCGATGAACGAGGAGCGCCACGTCGACGCCCACCACGAGTATTTCCAGCACCTCGTCAACGGCGACGGCGACGGCGTCGAGAAGCACGAGGCCTTCTACAACGAGTACCTCTCGGTGCTGGACCTGACCGAGGAATTCTACCTCCAGACCATCGACATCGTCTTCCAGCAGCACCTGCTGCCGCGCGGCCTGCTGGAGCACCGCGGTCAACGCGTCGACCTGACGAAGATCACCGACATCGGCCTGATGACGGTCGAGGGCGAGAAGGACGACATCTCCGGCGTCGGCCAGACCCAGGCGGCCCACGTGCTGTGTTCGAACATCCCCGACGATCGCCGGGTGCTCTACGTCCAGCCGGACGTCGGCCACTACGGCGTGTTCAACGGTCGTCGCTTCCGGGACGAGATCTATCCCCGCACGCGCGACTTCATCGCCCGCAACGAGGCCCTGAGTGTCCTACCGGAACGGCCAGCGGCTGCCGCCTGAGGCGCTGGGCGTTCCCGCCCGGCTGTCCGTCAACCCGCGCGCCCGCCGCCTGTCGATCCGCATCGACGGCCGCGCCGGCGAGGCCGTGCTGGTCGCCCCCAGCGAACGCAAGCTGGGCGAGGTGGTCGCCTTCGCGCGCGGCAAGGCCGGCTGGATGCGGGAACGCCTGGCGACCCGCCCGGACAGCGCTCCGCTGGCGCCCGGAGCGATGATCCCCGTTTTCGGCCGGTCGACCCGGCTCGCGGCCGTGGGCGGCGCTGGCGCGGCCCGGCTGGTCGACGGCGCCGACGGACCGGTGATCCTGTCGGGGGGCGAGGGCGAGGCCTTCTCGCGGCGGGTCGAGAACCTGCTCAGGCGGCTGGCCCGGCAGGTGCTGCTCGAGCGAACCGAACATCATCTGCGGACCCTCGGCCAGCGGCCCGTGCGGGTGTCGATCACCGACGCCCGCTCGCGCTGGGGCTCGTGCAGCCCGCACAATCGCACAATCCGCTACAGCTGGCGGGTGATCATGGCCCCGCCGGCGGTGGCGGACTACCTCGCCGCGCACGAAGTCGCCCACCTGGTCCATGCCGACCACAGTCCGGCATACTGGTCGGTGGTCGAGCGACTGGTCGGCGACCACCGGCCGTTCCGCAAATGGCTGCGCGAGCAGGGCGCGGCGCTTCACGCGGTCGGTCGCTAAGCGGGCGGGTTGTCCCGTCTGTCCCGCCTGTCGCCTCTGTATCGCCGGCCGTGTCCCCCTTGTCGCCGTCGCGATGTATCCGTCGCCGACGGTCAGAAGAACAGCGGCTCCGGCTTCTTCTCGGGCGGCGGCGCCGGCTCGGGCCGGGGCTCGTCCCGTCGCGGCTGCTGGGGCTGCGGCTGGGTCGGACGCACCACCGGCTGGTCCTCGCGACGGGGCGCGGGCTCGCGCGGCAGCGGCGCGGGTTCCGGCATCGGCTCGTCCAGCGGATCGACGGCCGGGGGGCTGTCGCCGAACAGGTCGCCGATCTGGCCGAGCAGGCTCTCGACCGGGTCCGGCGGCCGCCAGCCTTCGGGCATGGGCGGGCCGTTGGGGATGTCGGGCGCGTTGAGGCGTGGCAGGGCCGCCTGCATGAAGCCCTTCCAGATGGCCGCCGGCGACGAGCCGCCGGTGACGCCGCGCATCGGGGTATTGTCGTCCTTGCCGACCCAGACGGCGGTGACGAAGCCGCCGGTGTAGCCGACGAACCAGGCGTCCTTGTAGTCCGAGGTGGTGCCGGTCTTGCCGGCCAGGTCGCGGCCGGCGATGGCCGCCGAGCGGCCGGTGCCGCCGGTCATCACGCTGCGCAGCATCTGGTTCTGGTAGTAGAGGAAGGGGTTGGTGATCGCCTGGATCGGGGCGCCGGCGCGGTTCGAGCGCTGGTAGATCACCCGGCCCTGCGGCGTGCGGATGCGGGTGATGCCGTGGGCCTGCACCCGCTTGCCGCCGTTGGCGAAGGCGTCGTAGGCCTGCGCCATCTCCAGCGGCGACACCTCGACCGCGCCCAGCGCCATCGCCGGCTCCAGCCCGACGCGGCTGGTGATGCCCAGCCGGCGGGCGGTGCGGGCGACGTTGTCGCGCCCGACCTGGTCGGCGAGGCCGGCGGCCACGGTGTTGATCGACTGCGCCACCGCCTGGGACAGCGGCATCTCGCCCCTGAAATCGTTGGTGTAATTGCGCGGCGACCAGTTGCCGATCTGGATCGGGGCGTCGTTGACCCGGGTCTCGGGGGTGTAGCCGCTCTCCAGCGCGGTCAGATAGACGAACGGCTTGAAGGCCGAGCCGGCCTGACGGCGGGCGTCGACGGCGCGGTTGAACTGGCTGTCGGCGTAGGAGGCGCCGCCGATCATCGCCCGCACCCGGCCCTCGCCGTCCAGCGCCACCAGCGCCGCCTGCTGCACTCCGCGCGATTCGTCCCGGTCGAGGATCCGCCGCACGGCGCGCTCGGCCTGGGTCTGCAGGGTAAGGTCCAGCGTCGTCTCGACGACCATGTCCTCGGTCGGCTCGCCCACCAGCTCCCGGATCTGCTTGTCCAGCCAGTCGACGAAATACTGGGCGTGCTGGGTGGCCAGCGTGCGCGACACGCGCACCGGAGCGGTGACGGCCTCGGCCCGCTGCTCGGGCGTGATCACGCCGGCCTCGACCATTTCGTCCAGCACCACGGTGGCGCGGGCGGCGGCGCGCTCGCTTTCCGACACCGGCGAGTAGCGCGACGGGGCCTTGAGCAGGCCGGCCAGCAGCGCCGCCTCGCCGACGGTCAGATCCTTGGCGCCCTTGTCGAAATAGCGCTGCGACGCAGCCTCGATGCCGTAGGCGCCGGCGCCGAAGTAGACCCGGTTCAGGTAGAGGGCGAGAATCTCCTCCTTGGAGAATTTCATCTCCAGCCACACGGCCAGCATCAGCTCCTGGACCTTGCGCTTCAGGTTCTGGTCCGGGCTCAGGAACAGGTTCTTGGCCAGCTGCTGGGTCAGGGTCGAGCCGCCCTGGACCACCCGCCCGGCGCGCATGTTGGCGACGATGGCCCGGCTCATGCCGATCGGGTCGAAGCCGGGGTGGTAGTAGAAGCGCCGGTCCTCGATGGCGATGAAGGCGGCCGGGACGTAGTCCGGCAGGGCCTGGAGATCGGCCGGCGGCGCCTGCTGGGTGCCGCGCACCGCGATCAGCGCGCCGTTCCGGTCGAGGTAGGTGATCGAGGGCTGCCGGTCGACGTTGTAGAGGGTCGAGGTGTCGGGCAGGTCGCGCGCGAACACGGCGAAAAAGACGACCAGGAAGATCAGGCCCCATACCGCCAGCACGGCGCTCCAGTAGAGCAGGCGCTGCAGCGGCGTGCGCGCCGCCTTCCCGTCGCCGCCAGAGCCGCGACCGAAGCTGAAGCCGGAACCCGCCATCGAAACCTCATCAAGCCTGCCGGCGGTCATAACCGGTCAAGCTGCCGACGGAAACGCCCCCGCGTCTCTCACGCGACCGTGAAGGACGTTTCCGCCGAAACGATGGCCCGGGCGGGTCCTATTCCAGAAACGCGTTCACCTCGGCGGCGAAAACCGCCGGCTGGTCCAGCATGATGAAGTGGGCGCTGTCGTCGATGCGCTTCAGCTCGGCGCCCGGCAGGGTGGCGAACGAAGCCTGGTAGATGCCGTCGGTGATCTCGGGCGTCATGCGGGGGTCGTTGAACTTGACGTAGAGCACCGTGGTCGGCGCGGTGACGCGGGCCAGCTCGGGGCGCAGGTCCGTGACGATCAGCTCGCGGAAGGCCGAGGCGGCGACCTTCTGGTCGCTGGTCTCCATGTCGCGGATCGGACCGGCGCGCAGCGACTCCGTGTTGATCATGCCGTTGATCGAGGCGATCGCCTGCGCGTCGTAAGCCTCTCGCGGACCGTTCGCCATGCCGGCGTGGATCTGGTCGGCGACCGGGGTCACGCTCTCGGCCGTCGCTCCCGGTCCGCCGAACATCGCGCCCATGAACGGCACCATGTCGACCACCATCAGCTTGCCGACGCTGTCGGGGTGGCGGGCGGCCAGCATCAGGGCGATGGTCCCGCCCATCGAGTGGCCGATCACCGCCGGCTTCTCCAGCCCCTGCTCGGCGATGTAGCGGGCGAGATCCTCGGCGACGGGAGCCGAGACCGGCCCCGTGGCGTTGTCCTCCGCCGGCGCGCCGGCGAAGCCCTGGACGTGCACCCGATGCACCCGGTAGCGGTCCTTCAGCGTCTCGGTCAGCCCGTCCCAGACCTCCGGCGAGGAGGTCAGGCCGGGAACGAGGATGACGTCGCCCAGGGGATGCTCCGGACCGTCGACGCGGACGTGGAAGCGGCCGGACTCGAAGGCGGCGTGGGCGTGACCATGGTCCGCGTGGCTCTCCGGAGCAGGCTGCGCCGCCTGCGCTTGCGCATGCGCGGCGTGGCCGGCGTGCGGATCCTGAGCCAGGGCCGGCGTGGCGGCGAGAGCGGCGGCGGCCAGCACGGCCGTCAGGGCGGTATTCATGGGAGATCCCTTCCTTTGTGTCACCATGCGGATATCCGAGATACTTTACATTGTAAAGCACTTTTCACAGCGTGCGTATCCGCGACTGGCGGCCGGCCCGGCGGCGCGCCTAGAATAGCAGCCATGACGCCGCCTGACACCGCTCCCGTCGCCGCCGCCCCGGAGGCGCGCACGACGCCGCCGGCTCCCTTCGGCAAGGGATTCATCCTCGACGCCTGGTATTTCGTCGCCCTCTCGCGCGACGTGGCGCCGGGCTCCCTGAAGCGGCACGAACTGCTCGACGAACCGGTGCTGATCGGACGGACGCGGGGCGGCGAGGTCTTCGCCCTGCGCGACATCTGCCCCCACCGCGCCGCGCCGCTGTCCGCGGGCCGCATCGTCGACAAGGGTGAGGGCGAGACGGTCGAATGCCCCTACCACGGCTGGCGCTTCCGCCCGGACGGGGGCTGCGCCGCCATCCCCTCCCTGGTCGAGGCCCAGGCCTTCGACACCGACCGCATCCGCGTGCGTCGCTATCCGGTGCGCGAGAGCCAGGGCCTGGTGTTCGTCTGGATGGGCTCGGATCCCCGCGGGACCGGCGAGCCCGACCACGAGCCGCCGCAGTTCCCCGGGGTGGTCGGCGGCGGGGCGCGGCTGGTCGAGTCGATGGAGTTCGACAGCCACATCGATCACGCCGTCATCGGCCTGATGGACCCGGCTCACGGGCCGTTCGTGCATCAGCAATGGTGGTGGCGCTCGGAGCACTCGATGCACGAGAAGGCCAAAGCCTTCGAACCGCGCGAGCACGGCTTCGCCATGGTGCGTCACGCGCCCTCGTCGAACAGCCGGCTCTACCGCATCCTCGGCGGGGCTCCGGCGACGGAGATCACCTTCCGCCTGCCCGGCTACCGCTGGGAGCACATCCAGGTCGGGGATAAGCAGGTGCTGGCGCTGACCTGCCTGACGCCGGTCACCTCGACCCGCACGCGGATCACCCAGATCTTCTGGTCGGACCACTGGGTCTTCAGCCTGGCCAAACCGTTCCTCCGGCTGGGCGTGGTCGCCTTCCTCAAGCAGGACGGCGGCATGGTGAACCTGCAGAACGAGGGCCTGCGCTACGATCCGGCCCTGATCTGGATCGACGACGCCGACCGGCAGGCCAAGTGGTACCAGCAGCTGAAGCGCGAATGGACCCGGAGCCGCGCCGAGGACAGGCCGTTCGTCAACCCGGTCAAGGCGTCGACCCTGCGCTGGAAAAGCTGAAGGCCGCGACGCGGGTCGCGGCCTTCGGGCGGTCAGCGGCGATGGCGCGACTTACTGCCGGGAAAGCGCGCCGGCGAGGATGACGTCGACCTGCTTCTGCAGCTGGGCGTCCAGCTGCTCCATGTTCCAGCCGTCGTAGGCGGCGCGGCGGTAGTTCGACAGGAAGGCTGCGTAGATCAGGTCGGAGATCAGACGGACGTCCGCGTCCTGGCGCAGTTCGCCCTCCCGGACGCCGGTCTGGATCGCCTCGCAGACCACCGCCGTCACCGGCTTGATCGCCTCGCGCATCCGCATCTCGGCGGCCACGGGCTGGAACCACGAACGGGCCACCACGGCCTGGACCAGCGGAAGCTGCTCGAGAGTGCCGTGGTAGGCCGCGGTGAGGGCGGCGATCACCCGCCCACGCACGGCGCTCTCGCTCGCGGCGGCGGCCCGGAGAGTCTCGCCCAGCCGCGCCAGATCCTCGGTCAGGACGGCCTCGAACAGCTCGGCCTTGTCCTGGAAGTTGGCGAACACCGCGCCGGTCGACATGCCCGCGCCCTTGGCGATGTCGCGGATGGTGGCGGCTTCGTAGCCCCGCTCGGCGAAGAGCGCGCGGGCGGCGTCCAGGACCTTCTGGCGGGTCCGCACCTTGGCGGCCTGGCGACGGTTCAGACGGGGAGCTTCAGCCTCGGTCTCGGACGGGTCGAGGGCGGAGGTTTGGGCGATATCTCGCATGAAATCGGTACTCGACTAGGCGGCGGTCGACGTCCGCCGGCAGAAAGAAAAACGCCGAAGCGATGCTATGAAATCGGATGCTCCGGAGAGCGCCGTCGGGGGTTTCCGACAGTCCGGCGAAGGCTGGCACTCATCACGCAACGATGACCAAAATGGGGTCCCCGGGTTAACGCGGCCCAACAGCCCACGGTTAACCGCCCGGCCCGCTGCGGCTCACCGTCGCAGGGTCGTGCGCAGCGCCCGCGGCGCCCGCGGCGCCTCGCTTTTCGGCATCGCTTCCTGGAAGGTCTTGCGGAAGCGGTCGCGCCGCTCGTGGATCGAGGCGAGCACCAGTCCCATCGGCACGCCGAGGTCCACCAGGGTGTTCTCGGCCAGCTGCAGGCTGGCCTCGGTCGTCTCCGGCACCGCATCGGTGACGCCGAGGCCGTACAGGCGTTCGGCGTGGCGAGAGTCGCGGGCCCGGGCGATGATGCTGAGGTCGGGGCGCAGCGAGCGCGCGGCCGCGACCACCTCGTCTACCTTGGCCGGAGCGTCCATGGTCACCACCAGGGCGCGCGCGGTTTCGATCCCGCAGAGCCTCAGCAGTTCGGGCCGACCGGCGTCGCCATAGAAGACGTTGGCGGCTTCGGCCCGTCCCTTGGCGACCGTGGAGGCGTTGGAGTCCAGCGCCAGGAAGACCTGGCCGTGCTCGGTCAGCATCTCGCCGACCAAACGCCCCACGCGACCGAAGCCGACGACCAGCACCTGTCCGGGCGCCGCCGCCGGCGCCAGGGCCTCGGGCGGCACGTCGGGAGCCTGCGGGGCGACCCGCATCAGACGCTGGGCGAGCAGGGCCATCAGCGGAATGGTGAAGATGCTGATCGTCGCCGCCAGCATGACGGTGCGGGTGAAGGCCGGCGAGGCGATCCCCTCGACCAGCCCCGCGCCCAGGATGACGAAGGCGAACTCGCCGGCCGGACCAAGCATCAGGGCGGCCTCGATCGCCGTGCGGTTCCCCAGCCCCCAGAGCCGGGCCGCGCCGAAGATCAGCACCGCCTTCAGACAGGTCAGCAGCGCGGCCAGCCCGAACACGGCGAGGGGATCGGCGGCCACGGCGTCGAGATCCAGGCCGATGCCGACGCCGACGAAGAACACGCCCAGCAGCAGACCCTTGAACGGATCGATGGCCAGTTCGACCTCGCGGCGGAATTCGGTCTCGGCCAGCAACAGGCCGGCGATCAGCGCGCCCAGTCCCATCGACAGACCGGCCGCCTGGGCCGCGACCCCGGCTCCGACGACCACCAGCAGGCTGGCCGCCACGAACAGTTCGCCGCCCTGGCCGCGGCTGCGGGAGCGGGCCACCGAGCGGAACATCGGCCGGAGGACGAGGCGGCCGAGGCCGACGAGAAGGGCCAGGCCGACGGCGGCGGGGATCAGGGTCAGCAGGGCGGGCCGCAGCACCGACGGATCGAAATCCCCTCCGGCGGCCACGCTCTGCGCCAGCGCCGCCAGTACGGTGACGGTGATCAGGATGGGGGCGACCGCGAGGTCCTGGGCGAGCAGAACGGCGAACGTGGCCCGGCCGGCAGGCGCGGTCAGGCGGCCCCGCTCGGCCATCACCGGCATCACCACCGCCGTCGACGAGAGGGCCAGTCCCATCCCGAGCACCGCCGCCGAGACGAGCGGCTGGCCCATCAGCATGAACACCCCGGCCAGGCCGAAGGCGCAGACCGCCACCTGGGTCAGGCCCAGGCCAAACACCAGACGACGCATGGCCTTGAGCCGTTCCCACGACAGCTCCAGCCCGATCATGAACAGCAGGAAGGCGACGCCGAGCTCCGACAGCGAACGCAGCTGGGCCGCGTCGGAAATGGTGATCCACGACAGCCAGGGGACGACATCGGCGAAGCGCGCCAGCCCGTCCGGGCCCAGCAGCACGCCGGCGGCGAGGAAGCCCAGCACCGGGCTGATCCGGAAGCGGCTGAACAACGGCACCACGACGCCCGCCGCGGCCAGAAAGACCACCAGATCCCTGTAATCGCCGCCCGCCTCGCCGTGCATTCGTCCTCCTCGCCTGCCTCACTATCCGGGCTGCAAGCATTGTCGCCAAGTGGCCATGGCTCGCGCAGTCGTGTTTTCCCGCCGGAGTTAATGACAAAAAATTCAGACGACAGCGCCCCCGCGCGGCGTAGGGTCCGGCCCGACGCTCCCCGAAGGGATGCGAAGTCGAGGGACACATGAAGAAATTGCTGATCGGCGCCGCCCTGGGCGCCCTGCTGTTGCCCGCTTCGGGCGCGCTGGCCCAGGATCACGACCACGCGTGCATCGACGAGGCCTGCACGGTCTTCGAACTCTTCCAGGCCAGCGAACCCGGCGCGACCGTGACGGGGTGGCAGGGCACGGAGGCGCCCCGCTACGGGACCTGGGGCTTCGACCTCGCCGGCCGCGACGCCGCGGTCGAGCCCGGCGAAAGCTTCTTCCGCCACGCCAACGGCGCGGCCCTCGACCGGATGCAGATCCCGTCGGACCGCACCTCCTACGGCTCCTTCGCCCTGCTCCGCGAACTGTCGGACAATCGCCTGAAGTCGATGATCGACGGCCTGGTCGCCCGCACCGACCTGACGCCGGGCTCCGACGAGGCCAAGATCGCCGACGCCTACCGCGCCTACATGGACGAGGCGCGTATCGAGACGCTCGACGCCCAGCCGCTGCAGCCGTACCTCGCCGCCATCCGCGCCGCCGACAGCCACGACAAGCTGGCCGTCTACATGGGCGAGACCCAGGGCCGCTTCGGCGGCTCGATCTTCGGCACCGGCATCACGATCGACCAGAAGGCGCCGACCCGCTACGTCGTCTCGACCGGCCAATCGGGCATCGGCCTGCCCAATCGCGACTACTATCTCGAGGAGCGCTGGGCCGAGAAGAAGGCCCTGTACCGGGCCTACATCGAGCGCATGCTGGAAATGATCGGCTGGGATGATCCCGCCGCCAACGCCGACGCCATCCTCGCCTTTGAGACGCGCATCGCCGAGGCCCACTGGACGCCGATCCAGAACCGCAATCGCGACGAGACCTACAACGAGTACACCATCGCCCAGCTGGCCGCCGAGGCGCCCGGCTTCCCGTGGCAGGCCTACTACGACGCCGTCGGCGTCGGCGAGGTGCCGCGCCTGATCGTGCGTCAGGACACGGCCATGCCGAAGATCGCGGCGATCTACGCCGAGACCCCGGTCGAGGTGATCCAGGCCTGGCAGGCCTTCCACACCACCGACGACGCCGCCGCCCTGCTGTCGAAGCGCTTCTCGGACGCCCAGTGGGAATTCCGTTCGCGCGATCTGCAGGGCCAGCCGGCCCAGCGCAGCCGCGAGAAGCGCGCCATCAGCTTCGCCGAAGGCATGCTGGGCGAGGCCATCGGCCGCCAGTACGTAGCCGAGTACTTCCCGGCCGAGTCCAAGGCCAAGATGGAGGAGCTGGTCGCCAACCTGCGCACCGCGCTCGGCAACCGCATCAACACCTACGACTGGATGAGCGACGAGACCAAGGCCGCCGCCCAGGACAAGCTGGCCAAGTTCACCGTCAAGATCGGCTATCCGAACAAGTGGCGCGACTATTCGGATCTCCAGATCCGCGCGGACGACCTGTTCGGCAACGCGGAGCGGGCCGGCCTCTTCCAGTGGAACTACCGGCTCAACCGCCTGAACGATCCCGTCGACAAGGACGAGTGGGGCATGTTCCCGCAGACGGTGAACGCCTACTACAACTCGGCCAACAACGAGATCGTCTTCCCGGCCGCCATCCTGCAGCCGCCCTTCTTCGATCCGGACGCCGATCCGGCCGTCAACTACGGCGGCATCGGCGGCGTGATCGGTCACGAGATCGGCCACGGCTTCGACGATCAGGGCTCCAAGTCGGACGGCGACGGCGTGCTGCGCAACTGGTGGACCGCCGAGGACAAGGCGCGCTTCGACGCCCTGACCGAGCGGCTGGGCGCCCAGTACGACCAGTTCGAGCCGATCCCGGGCTTCAACGTCCAGGGCGGCCTGACCATGGGCGAGAACATCGGCGACGCCGCCGGCACGGCGGTGGGCTTGGAAGCCTACCACCTGTCGCTGAACGGCCAGCCGGCCCCGGTGATCGACGGCCTGTCCGGCGACCAGCGCTTCTTCTACGGCTGGGCCCAGGTGTGGCAGTCGAAGTATCGCGACGACGCCCTGCGCCAGCAGATCGCCACCGATCCGCACAGCCCGGCCGAGTTCCGCGTCATCGGCCCGCTGCGCAACATCGACGCCTGGTACGACGCCTTCGACGTCCAGCCCGGCGACAAATACTACCTGCCGCCGGAAGAGCGGGTCCGCATCTGGTAAGGGCGGAAGCCTGACGCCGGGAG
>JAFAEC010000209.1 GCA_023424215.1 Pseudomonadota bacterium | reverse complement strand
TGAAAACGAGACAGGCGCGGGGCTGGTCGCCGGTGGCGGCGGAGGCGTGGGGCGCAGCCATGCGCTGGCCGGGGTCAGGGTGCGGCGGGCCGGAACCGGAGCGGGCGCCAAAACCGGGCGCCCCTCGCCGGCGACGCCGCCGTGGGGGATGACGCGATTCGGCCGCCGGAGCTCAGCTCCGGGCGCTTCCGGGGGCGGGGCCTCGGCGGGGCGGGCGCCGGCGCTCCGGCCAGGCCAGGAGAGGTAGCGAAGTCCCTGGGCCGCGCCGGCGGATTCCTGCGCCGTCGCGGCGCCGGCGAGCCCGAGGGTGAACGCAAGGGCTGCGGTCGCAAGGCCGGATGTCAGGCAGGTGGCGCGGCGCAAGGGGGGCTCCGGACGCAAGGTTCTGGAGACGGCACGCTAGCGCTGCCGCCCTTAACCCGCGGCTAACGCGCGGATCAGGCGAGCCGTGCCCGGCAGAGACGTTCGAGCAGGGCGATGGCCGCGTTGAGGGCCAGACCCATGGCCATGAGGCAGGCCAGAGCCGCCAGCATGTCGGCGGTGCGCAGGCGGTTGCCAGCCTCGAGCAGGCGCCAGGCCAGCCCTTGGGTGGCGCCCGAGCCCGAGACGAACTCGGCGACGACCGCGCCGATGACGGCCAGACCGGCGGCGACGCGGAAGCCTTCGAGAGCGAAGGGGAGGGCCGACGGCGCCCGGAGCCGCCACAGCCGCTGGAGGGGCGAGGCGCCGTAGAGATCGAAGAGCCGCTCGAGGTCGGCGTCCGCGGATTTGAGGCCGGTCAGGACGCCGGAGAAGATCGGGAAGAAGGCCACCGCGGCGGCGAGGGCGACGACGGCCCGGTCCGGATGGTCCAGCCCGCTCCAGATCACCACCAGGGGCGCAATCGCCACCACGGGCGTGACCTGAAGCGCCACGGCCAGCGGACGGACGGCGCGTTCCGCGGGTCGGTTCACCGACACGGCGAGGGCCAGACCGCCGCCGACCAGGGTCGCGGCGAACAGCGCCTGCAGGGCCATGCGAAAGGTCTGCAGGGCGGAACCCGCCAGAAGGGGCGCGCGATCCACGAGCGCGATGGCGACGGCGCTGGGCGGCGGGAGAAAGTAGACGGGAACCTGAAGGGTCCTGCATGCGACCTCCCAGACGGCAAGGAGAAGCAGGCCCAGCATCACAGGCGGAACGACCCGGTTCATGCGGCGACCCCGGACGCGGGCATGGCGTCGGCGAGGGCGTCCGCGAGGCTTTCGACAGCATCGCGAAAGGCCGCATGAACGCGCCAGCCGGGCGGGCGCGGCAGGGGGCCGGGGTGGGCATGTTCGGAGGCCACCCGCCCCGTGGTCGCGTCGAGGACAACCGAGCGAGCGGCCAGATAGACGGCCTCCTCGACGTCATGGGTGACGAAAACGATGGCGGGTCGCGACGCGCGGGCGGCCCAGAGGCGGTGCAGGTCCTCGATCAGGCGGCGGCGGGTGACGCTGTCGAGGGCCGCGAAAGGCTCATCCAGAAGCAGGAGATCCGGCTCCGTCACCAGGGCGCGGGCGAGCGACGCGCGCATGGCCATGCCGCCTGACAGCTGCCGCGGCCGGGCTCCCGCGCGGTCGCCGAGGCCCACGGCGGCGAGGGCCGCCGCCGCCCGCCCGTGAGCCTGCGCGCGGGGGACGCCCGAGAGCTCAAGCGGAAGGGCGACATTGGCGAGACCGTCCGCCCACGGCATCAGGGTCGGCGCCTGGAAGACGAAGGCCGTGCGGCGAAGGTCGCCGCCGGTCGCGGCCCCCTCTGCCGGGCGCTCGAGTCCGGCCAGCAGGCGGAGGGCGGTGGACTTGCCGGCGCCCGAGGGACCGACCAGGGCGACGATCTCGCCCGGCGCGACACTGAGGTCGATCGGGCCAAGCGGCGGCCGGCCGGGATATCGCACGACGGCGCCTCGCAGCGCCGCGGCCGGCTCAGCCACGGCCGCGCCCGGGAAGATACTGGGTGGTGAAAGCCTGCCGCCAGTCCAGGTTGGCGGGGTAAACGCCGGCCTCCGACGTGACTGTGAAGAAGGCTTCCCAGCGCTCCTCCGTCATAGCTCCGAGGCCGTAGAGCGCGGCGTCGCCGCCGTCGACGATTCCATGCGCCTTCAGCTTCTCGCGCGCCTGGTCGAGCACGTCCTGGGTCATGTCGGGGTTGGCCTGCCGGATCAGGGCGTCGGCGGCCTTGCCGTCTCCCTGGATGTAGTCGCGCCAGCCCTCGGCCGAGGCCGCGATGAAGCTGCGCAAGGCGGCGGCGTTGTCGCGCGCGAAGGCGTTGGGCGCGAGCACCATTGTGGCGTAGCTGGGGTAGCCCTCGTCGGCGAGGAGGAAGACCTTCGGGTCGAAGCCGGCGATCTTGCGGATCGTGTAGGGCTCGGAGGTCAGATAGCCCTGCTGGACCGCGCGGGGGTCGGCGAGGAAGGGGGCGGGGTTAAAGGTGTACTTCCGGACCTGGTCGTCGGTGAAGCCGTAGTGGGCCTTCAGCCAGACCCAGAAAGCGTTGATCGAGGCGTCCGCGAGGAGGAACGGCCGGCCTTCCAGATCGGCGATCGACTGCAGCGCCGGGTCCGGGTGGGCGATCAGGACCTGGGGGTCCTTCTGGAAGAAGGCGGCGACAGCCTTCACCGGGGCGCCCTCGGCCACCAGATTCATGGTGATGAAGCTGTTGGAGCCCATGCCCAGCTCGACAGCGTTGGAGGCCAGCAGCTGGGGCACGTTCACGCCCGGCCCGCCCTGGATGATCTGGACGTTGAGTCCGCGCCGTTCGTAGGCGCCGGAGGCGAGCGCCTGGTAGAATCCGCCGTGCTCAGCCTGGGCGCGCCAGTCGGTGGCGAAGCGCAGCCGGATGCGGCCGTCGGCGTCGGGCTCGACCTGGGACTGGTTGCAGGCGGCGACGCCCGCCGTGGCCGCAAGGGCGCCGACGCCGGCCAGCATGACGCGTCGATCCAGTCTGGAGAGGCGATTCCCGCGACGGCCCATGGCTTTGGTTTACGGCCGTGGTCGAGGGAAGGGAAGGGCGGCGGGACGGGTCCGTCGGGTCTGGCGTCCCCCCGGAATTGAGCGAGGGGACGAAGAGCACCGGCAAGCCGGATTTCCTCGTCCCCTCGCCAAGTCCGGGTTGGACTTGGCCATTGAGGTTCGGACCCTGGCCTCGGCGTCAGCAGGGCGAACCCCGGTGACGGTCGGCTGTATCCTGTCGCGCTCCTGGTCTCCGGCGTTCCGCAAGGTCGAACCCTGCGCCGTCCTTCGATCCCGATCCGGTTCCCTCTGGACGTTCTCCGGCCGAAGCCTTCGAATGCCCGTCGGGCCTTGATCCTGCCCCCCGCTCGTTAAGGTCGGAAAACCCCCCGTAGCATCGGGTCAGAGAGCCGGGCCGGTTCGCCTTGAGCCCCGGGTCTCCCCGGATTTCCGCGCCGCCGTGTCCCTCGGCCCGTTGACGTTCCGACGAAACCCGCTATGAGGCAAGCGCTCGAATCCCCCCGGCTGTGCGGAATCGCCCCGGCTTCGGTGCATAACCCTGTGCATAAATGTGGATTGGCTGGATTCGATTTTGCGGATCAGCAGCTTGCGTTATCCACAGAAAGCCGGAGCTATGCCGCTCAACCCGCCAGAGCGGCCTTCTTCTCTTCCAGCTCCAGCCATTCCTCTTCCGCCGCCGCCAGATCGGCCCGGGCCTTTTCGGCGGCCTTCATGGCCCGGTCGAAGGTGGCCGGATCGCGGCTGTAGAGGTCCGCATCGGCGAGGGCCGCGTCATGGCGCGCGATCTGGTCGGGCAGGCTCGCAAGGAGGCCTTCGAGTTCCTCCAGACGGCGGGCGTCCTTGTAGGAGAGCTTGGCGGCGGGCTTCCTGACAGGCGCGACCGCCGATCCGCCGCCATCCGTCGTCTTCGGCTTCGGGAGGGCTGCCTCTCCCTGCGCGGGAGGCGCGAGGAAGCCGGGGTTCTGGCGGACGAAATTGGTCCAGCCGCCGGGGGTTTCGACGATGTCCCCGCGGCCGTTCATGGCGATGGTCGAGGTGGCGAGGCGATCGACGAAATCCCGGTCGTGGCTGACCAGGATGAGGGTGCCGTCGTACTGCTCGAGCAGCTCCTCGAGCTTGTCGAGGGTGTCCATGTCGAGGTCGTTGGTCGGCTCGTCGAGGACCAGCATGTTGGCGGGCTTCGCCAGCGCCCGGGCCAGCAGCAGGCGGTTGCGTTCGCCGCCGGACAGGGTGGAGATCGGCTGCTTCAGCTGGCTTTCCTGGAACAGGAAGTCCTTGGCGTAGGCGGCCACGTGCATGGAGCGGCCGCGCACCAGGATGGAGTCGCCGCCGCCGGGCGTCAGCGCGTCCCACAGGGTCATGTCGGATTTCAGACCCTCGCGGGACTGGTCGAGGTAGACGGGGTCGAGGTTGGCGCCGAGGCGGACCGTACCCGCGTCAGGGGCCAGTTCGCCGAGCAGGATCTTTACCAGGGTGGTCTTGCCGGCGCCGTTGGGGCCGACGATGGCGAGGCGGTCGCCGCGGATGACGCGGGTGGTGAAAGGCTTGATCACGACGCGGTCGCCGTAGGCCTTGGTCACCCCCTTGAGATCGGCGACCAGCTTGCCCGAGGCGACGCCGGAATCGACCCCGAGGCTGAGCTCGCGCGGCAGGTCCTTGACGCGCTCGGCCCGCTCGGCGCGCATCGCCTGCAGGGCCCGGGCCCTGCCCTCGTTGCGGGTGCGCTGGGCCGTGATGGAGCGGTAGAAGGTGTAGGTCTCGGCCTCGATCTTCTTCGTCAGTCGACGCAGGGACTCGGCCTCTTCCTCCATGACTTTGGCGGCCCATTCGTCGAAGGCGGCGAAGCCCTTGTTCAGGGTGCGGACGCGACGGCCTTCGAGCCAGTGGACGGATTGGGTGACGCGATTGAGGAAGGCGCGGTCGTGGCTGACCACCAGCACGGCGAAGCGTGCCGACAGCAACTCTTCCTCGAGCCGCTCGATGGCGAGGATGTCGAGGTGGTTGGTCGGCTCGTCGAGAAGCAGGAGGTCGGGTTCCTCGGCGAAGGCCTTGGCCAGCGCCGCACGGCGGATCTCGCCGCCCGAGAGATTCACCGCAGCCTTGGCCGGGTCGAGCCCGAAGGTGGCCAGCCAGGCTTCGGCGGTCCACCGCTCGGCGGGACCGGAGGCGGCATAGTCGAGCAGGGTCTCGCCGGTGATGACCGGCTCTTGCGGCACCCAGGCGAAACGGGTGCCGGCCTGGACGGAGCGGTCGCCGGCGTCGGGTTCGATCAGCCCCATGACCAGCTTCATCAGGGTCGACTTGCCTGCGCCGTTGCGGCCGACGAGGGCGGCGCGGGTGCGTGGCTCGATGGCCATGTCCACGCCCTCGAACAGGGGACGGGGACCGTCCTGCAGGCGGATGTCCTTGAGGGCGACGAGAGGCGGGCGCGCGGCCATGGTGCTTTCGGGCGGGAGGAGGCGTATGGGGAGCGCGTGGATGTAGAGCGTACCGACCCCGCCTCCAAGCCCTTCTGGGAAACCAGGCGGCTGGACCAGATGACCCGCGAGGAGTGGGAGAGCCTGTGCGACGGGTGCGGCCTGTGCTGCCTCGTGCGTTTCGAGGACGAGGATACGGGCGAGGTCATCCCCACCCGGGTGCACTGCAAGCTGTTCGACCCGGTGCGTTGCACCTGTTCGGACTATGCGAACCGGCGCGAGCACGTGCCGGACTGCATCAAGCTGACGCCGTGGAACATCGAGGCGCTGGAGTGGATGCCGAAGTCGTGCGCCTACCGGCGCATCCATGAAGGCCGGCCGCTGGCGAGCTGGCACCCCCTGGTGTCGGGGAGTCGCGAAAGCGTGCACGCCGCGGGCGTTTCGGTGCGCGGGCAAACGGTGTCGGAGACGGCGCTCAGGGAGCCCGAGGACGCGCTCGATTTCGAGGCGCCCGAGTGGAAGGCGGAACGGGGCGTCGAGGACGAACTGTAAGCCCGGCTCGCGGGAAGACCTGCCGCAAAAGCAGAGGCTTGTGAAAAACAATCCGAAAACGTCCGCCATTGGACGCTGGCGCCGCATACTCTCGCCATGACCCGGAGAAGGGTTCGGCGGGGCCGAGAGCCCGGCCGTCGGGGTGGACACGGAGACAATCCATGCTGGACTGGCGACGGCCTTTCGGCCGCCGGCGCATCCTCGCGCCCGAGACCAAGGACAGCCGCACCGGGCCGCTGATCGCCTTCTCGGCGGGAGGACGGCCCCGCTGGACGCCGCGGGACTACGCGAGTCTCGCCGCAGAGGGCTTCGGCAAGAACGCGGTGGTCTACCGCTGCGTCAGGATGATCGCCGAAGCGGCCGCGTCCACACCCCTGACAGTGTTCACGGCCGGGGTCCGGGCGGACGATCACCCGCTGGCGCGCCTGCTGGCGCGGCCGAACCCGGAGCAGTCCGGCGTCGAGTTCCTGGAGGGGCTGTACGGCGCCCTGCAGACCGCGGGGAACGCCTATGTCGAGGCGGTCGGGGAGGGAGAGCCGGAGGAGCTGTGGTCCCTGAGGCCCGACCGGATGAAGGTGATCCCCGGACGCGGCGGTTGGCCGGAGGGCTACGAGTACTCGGTCGACAGCCGGTCGGTGCGACTGGTGCGGGCGGCGGACGGCTGGCTGCCGGTGCTGCATCTCAAGCTGTTTCATCCGGCCGACGACCACTACGGCTTTTCCCCGCTGGAGGCGGCGGCCTTCGCCATCGACGTGCACAACGCGACCGGGGCCTGGAACAAGGCGCTGCTCGACAATGCGGCGCGGCCGAGCGGGGCGCTGGTCTATGGCGGCCGCGACGGCGAGGGGCTGACCGCCGAACAGTTCGAAGCCTTGCGCGGTCAGATCGACGACCTGCACGCCGGGGCGCGGAACGCCGGCCGGCCGCTGATCCTCGAGGGCGGGCTGGACTGGAAGCCGATGAGCTGGACCCCCGCCGACATGGACTTCGTCGCCGGCAAGCACGCCGCGGCGCGGGAGATCGCCCTGGCCTTCGGCGTGCCGCCGCAGCTGCTGGGCATTCCCGGAGACGCCACCTACGCCAACTACCGGGAGGCCAATGTCGCCTTCTGGCGGGGCACTGTCGCGCCCCTGGTGCGCAAGGCCGCGGCCGCGCTGACCGGCTGGCTGGGCGGGCGGTTCGCCGATGTGCGGGTCGAGGCGGACATGGACGCCGTGCCCGCGCTGCAGCCCGAACGCGAGGCCCTGTGGGCGCGGCTGACCTCCGCCAGCTTCCTCACCGACGAAGAGCGGCGCCGCATGGCCGGGGTGGAGGGCTGAAATGGAGCGGCTGAGGATTCCAGCCGCGCTGATCGCTGTTCTGGCGGCCCAGACGCTGGGCGGGCTGGTGTGGGCGGGCGGCGCGGCGGCGCGGATCGCCGCCCTGGAGGAGCGGGTCGGAGAGCAGCGCCTGGTGGCGGAGCGGCTGGCGCGGCTGGAAGCGCAGGGGGAGGCGGTGCGGGCCAGCGTGGCGCGGATCGAACGTCGGCTGGAGGCGCAGTCATGAGCCGGGCCGACGCAGGTCTGCCGATCGCAGGCTACGCCTCTCTGTGGGGCGTGGCGGACCTGAACCGCGACGTGGTGGCCCGGGGCGCCTTCGCCGCGAGTCTTGCGAAGTCCGGCGCCGGCGGCGTGCGGATGCTGCACCAGCACGAAGGACGCGCCATCGTCGGCGTCTGGGACGAACTGGTGGAGGACGAGCAGGGCCTGTTCGTCCGCGGCCGGATCCTGGACTGGTCGGCCGAGGCGAGGTTCGCCGGCGCCCTGGCCCGGGCCGGGGCGATGGACGGGCTGTCGATCGGCTTCCGGTCGGTCCGGGCGCGGCGCGCGGGCGCGCTGAGGGTGCTGGTCGAGGTGGATTTGTGGGAGGTGTCGCTGGTGACCTTCCCGATGTTGCCCGGTGCGCGGTTCAGGCCTGCCGTTCCCGCGCCGCCCGCTGAAGCGACGCCATCGCCTGCCTGAGAAGGTCGAGGCCACGGTCGGTCTGGAAGAAGCGCCCGGCGACGAAGGCGGCGATGAAGACGAACGGGATCGGGACGTCGAAGACCAGAACCAGGATCGATCCCAGCGCAAACAGGCCGGTCCAGAGCCCGACGCGGAGCGAGGTCTGTTCTTCCGGACTCAGCTGCCCGTCGCCGCCTCCCGACGGAGCAGGTTCCGGTGGTGGCGCCGTACGCGGACGGGGCGCTTCGCTTACGTCAGGGCGACGCTCGACGACCACGGACGCCGGAGGCTGTGCAGGCGCGGCGGCATGCAGTCGGGGCGGACGAGGCGTCGCGCGACCGCCTTCCGCGGGGAGCTCCGATGGCACGGAGCGGCCGGAGGTATCGACGGTGAAGAGCTGGTCGAAGGCCGCGGACGTGAAGTCGACGGAACGGGTGTCCTGACCGTAGCTGTCGCCAAGCAGTCCGAGCAGCCGGCCGTTTCGCAGACGAACCTGGAAAGCGACGGGATCGGTGAGACCGGCGAGCATGACGTGGACCGTGCCGAACTCGCCGGTGCGCCCGGAAGTCGGATGCTCCGGCGGGACGAGCATCTCGGTGAAGAGGCCGAAGCCGGAGTTGCGGCGGACGGTGGGACGGCTGGCTGCGAACTGGGCCGCAAGGTCAGGGGCCTCGGCCCGCAGCTCGCGAGCGAGGGCCTGCATCACCGTGCGCTCGAGACGGGTGAAGCCCCCCGTACGGGGGTCCTGGCGGATGAGACGTGTTTCCTGGAGCGTGCGTGTCACCTCCGGACCCTAACCGCGCTGCGCGGTTCCTGAGAAGCGGAGACATCATGAAAGAGACCAAACAGGCTCCGGCAACGCCGGAGGCGCGCGCCGCCCTGCACGAGATGATGGCGGCGTTCGAGGCGTTCAAAGGGGTCAACGACGCCCGACTGGACGAGATCGAGCGCAAGGCGTCCGCCGATGCGCTGCTGGAGGAGAAGGTGGCGCGCATCGACCAGGCGGTCGCCGCAGCGCAGGTGCGGCTGGATCGGGTGTCGAGCGAGGCGCGGCGACCGGCGATCGGGGACGGCGCCGCCCCTCGGGTCGGAACGCCGGACGGCGTCGAGCTGAAGGCCGCGTTCGACGGCTACCTGCGGGCCGGCATCGGGCTGGAGGTGAAGGCGGGTCTGTCGACGGCGCCGAACTCCGGCGGCTACGTCGTGCCCGAGCAGACCGAGCGCGCGATCGAGCGGCGGCTGATGGCCGGATCGCCGATGCGGGAGATCGCCACGGTGCGGACGGTCGCGGCGGGCGTGTTCCGCAAGCCCGTGTCCATCGCCGGCGTCGGCTCGGGCTGGGTGGCCGAGACGGCGGCGCGGCCGGAGACCGATCCGGCGACGCTGGCGCTGCTGGAGTTCCCGGCGGCCGATCTCTACGCCTGTCCGGCGGCGACCCAGACGCTGCTGGACGACGCGCTGGTCGATCTGGACGAATGGCTGGCCGGGGAGGTCGAGGACGCCTTCGCGGCCCAGGAGACCGAGGCCTTCGTCAACGGCGACGGCCTGAACAAGCCGCGCGGCTTGCTCAACTACGACATCGTCGCCGACAGCGGCCAGGACTGGGGCGAGATCGGCTACGTCGCCTCGGGCGCCGCCGGGGCCTTCGTGCCGGACAGCCCGACCGACCGGCTGATCGACCTGGTCTATGCACCGAAGGCCCAGTACCGGCCGAACGCGCGCTTCGTGATGAACCGCCGCACGGTCTCGACAGTGCGCAAGTTCAAGGACGCCGACGGCAACTACATCTGGCAGCCGGCGCAGCGGGCGGGCGAAACCGCCAGCCTGCTCGGCTATCCGGTCACCGAGATCGAGACCATGCCGGATGTGGCGGCCGATGCCCCGGCGATCGCTTTCGGCGATTTCCGCCGCGGCTATCTGATCGTCGACCGGGCGGGCGTGCGGGTGCTGCGGGATCCGTACTCCGCCAAGCCGTACGTGCTGTTCTACACGACACGCCGCGTCGGCGGCGGCGTCCAGGACTTCGACGCCATCAAGGTGATGAAGTTCAGCGCGAGCTGAAGCTTCGAGGGCAGCAGGCGACAGGCGGCAGGCACGGGGAACGGCGCAGAAGCCCGTCGCCTCGCGCCTGCCGCCACCTTCCATTCCAGTCGAGGTGGTTCCGATGACCGCACCGGTGACCCTCGCCGAGGCGAGGCTGTTCCTGCGCGTCGAGCACGACGCCGAGGACGCACTGATCCAGACGCTGATCGACGCCGCGCAGGCGCGGGTCGGGGCCGAGACGGGGCTGGTTCTCGACGCGGTCTCGCCGGCGCCGCTGCGGCTGGCGGTGCTGATGCTGGTGCTGCGCGCCTACGAGCGCGGCGAACGCGAGATGCCCATCCGGCCCGTCGAGGCCTGGATCGCGCCCTACCGGCCGGTGCGGCTGTGAAGACGCTGGCGGAGCTGCTCCAGGCCGTCGAGGCGGAGACGCCCTACGGCGGTCGCAGCGTGAGCTACGAGCCGCTGGGCTGGGCCTGGCTGAAACTCGGACAGCGACGGCGGCGGGAGTGGACGGAGGCCGGCGGCCTGCACGTCGCGGAGACGGTCACCGCCGAAACCCGGCCCGACTCCCGGCTGCAGGCGGGGCGGGTGCTTCGCTTTGGCGGCGCCGACTGGCGGATCCGCTCCGGCGAGACGGTCGGCGGGCGAGCCATCCTCAATCTGGAGCGATCCCGATGAACCACGAGCGCGCATTGCAGAAGGCGCTGCTGGCGCACCTGCGCGCCGATCCCGGCGTCTCCGCCCTGCTGGCCGATCGCTTGTGGGACGCGCCGCCGGAGAACCCCGACCACCCGCATCTGCTGATCGGGCGCAGCGAGAGCCGGCCCGTTCCGGGCGAGGGCGGCGGGGTCGAGCACGTCCTGACGCTGAAGGCCGTGTCGCGGTTCCGCGGGACGGAAGAGGCGAAGGCGATCGTCGCGGCGATCCGGGCGAGCCTTTCCGAGGCGGCCCTGGAGGCGGACGCGGTCCGGACCGTCGACGTGGGCGTGCGCTTCGCCGACGTGTGGCCGTCCCCCGCCGGGCACAGAACCTATGCGGTGCTGCGGGTGCGCGCCGTCACCGAGGACATCTGAGGAGATCACCATGGCGGCGCAGCGCGGCAGGGACATCCTGCTGAAGATCGAGAATGTTCCGGGCGCCTTCGTCACGGTCGCCGGGTTGAGGGCGCGGACCATCGCGCTGAACGCGCGGACGGTGGACGCGACCGACGGCGACAGCGTCGGGCGGTGGCGCGAACTCCTCGCTGGCGCCGGCGTGAAGTCGGCGGCGGTGAGCGGGCAGGGCATCTTCCGGGACGCGGCGTCGGACGCACTTATCCGGGAGGCGTTCTTCGACCAGTCGGCGCGGCGCTGGCGGCTGATCGTGCCGGATTTCGGTCAGCTGGAGGGGCCCTTCCTGGTCGCCGCGCTGGAATACGCCGGGGAGCACGAGGGAGAGGCGAGCTTCGCCATCAGCCTCGCCAGCGCCGGAGAGGTGACCTTCGAGACGATCGCATGAACGGCGTGCGGGGAGAGGTCCAGGTCGAACTGGCGGGCCGGCCGCGCAGGCTCTGCCTCACGCTGGGGGCGCTGGCCGAGATCGAGGCCGGCCTCGACGTGGATGGCGCGGCGGCGCTGGCGGACAGGCTGCGCGGGCTCTCGGCGCGGGATCTGCTCGTGGTGCTGGCGGCTCTGCTGCGCGGCGGTGGAGAACCGGAGCTAGCCGACGGGCTGGAGCGGGCGGCTGTCGATCCACGCGAGGCCGCCGAGGCGGTCGGTCAGACCTTCGCAGCGGCGGCGCGATGAAGATGCCCTGGGCGGAGATGCTGCGCCGGGCCGCCGCGGCCGGCATCGCGCCGGAGGCCTTCTGGCGTCTGTCGCTGAAGGAATGGCGAATGCTGACAGGGCCCGGGGAAGGGCCGGCGGCGATGGATCGTCGTGAACTGGAGCACTTGGCGGAGGCGTGGCCCGATGAATGACTGGAGTCAGGGGGCGGCCCTCGGTCAGGTGCCGGATCAGGCGGCGGAGGCCGCCGCGGCGCTGGAGGGGCTGAGGGAGCCGGCCGAACGGGCGGCGGAGGCCATCGAGACGGCTTTCGGTCGGGCGGGAGAAGGCCTGGCGCGATCGCTGGCGCGTGCAGCGGCGGATGGGGAGGTGTCGCTGGCCGAGCTTGCGCGGGCGATGCTGGCGGCCGTCAGCGCCGCCGCTGGGGGCCGCGGGGGCCTGTCCGACGCGATCGCGCGGGCCGTCGGCTCGGTGTTCGCGGGAAGTCGAGCCGAGGGCGGACCGGTGAGCGCCGGCGCGGCCTATCTGGTGGGGGAACGGGGCCCGGAGGTTTTCCGCCCCGCGAGCGCAGGGACGGTGGAAACCTCCACAGGCGGAGGCGTGACAGTGAACGTCACTTTGGACGGCGGAGCGCCGGCGCTGCTGCGATCCGAAGCCCAGATCGCCCAGATGCTGGCGCGCGCCGTCAGACTCGGCG
>JAFAEC010000120.1 GCA_023424215.1 Pseudomonadota bacterium | reverse complement strand
GGCCGAGGTCGGGCGGCCGGGCTTGCGGGCCGGGCGCGGCGCGGCGTCTGGCGCGGGCGGCTCGGTCGGGCGTCGGGCCATGGGTCAAGCTCCGGAGACGTCAGATACGGACGCAAGGGGCGGCGCGCGCCCTTCCGCCAGTCCCGATCATGGCATATGACCGGCCGGGAAATGAACGCGTCGATCCGGAAATTCGCAGCCGTCGCGATCGCCCTGGGCGGCGGGGCGGCGCTGTCCGGCTGCATCGGGGCCTTCGATCCCGCCGTCGACCCGAGCTCGCCGGCCGCGGCCCGGGTCGAGGCGCTGGTCGCCGCCAACCGCGAGTACCCGCGCTGGGAGGACTTCCCGCGCCGGACGGAGCCGCTGCCGGCCCCGCAGGAGATCGCCGCCCGGGTGGACGCCCTGGAAGGCGCCTCGGGCGAACTGGCCGCCGCGGCGTCGCGAATCGACTGGCAGACCACGGGCGACGCGGCCGCCTACGCCGAGGCGGCGCGGGCGCGGGTCGAGGCGACGCCGGTCGATCCGGTGACCGCGGAAACCGCCGCCGAGATCGAGGAATTCGCCCGCCGGACCCGCGAGCGCGGCCGTGCGCCGCCCCCGATCCCGCGCCGCTGACCCACACTTCCCGTCGCCCGGACGACAGAATCCGGGGATCATCCCCCTCAGGAGAACGCCCATGGCCGAAACGGCCCCCTACGCTTCCACGCTCGCCGCCGACGCCGCCCGGGTCACCGAACTGGCCGCCATCGCCGCCTTCGCCCAGGTCGGCCGCGGCGACGAGAAGCACGCCGACCAGGTGGCGGTGGACGCCATGCGCACGGCGCTGAACGCGCTCGACATCGACGGCCGCATCGTCATCGGCGAGGGCGAGCGCGACGAGGCGCCGATGCTGTACATCGGCGAGAAGGTGGGCAGCGGGAAGGGTCCCTCCATCGACATCGCCCTCGACCCGCTGGAAGGGACGACCCTGACCGCCAAGGCCATGGCCAATGCGCTGGCGGTGCTGGCCATGGCGCCCAAGGGCGGCCTGCTGCACGCGCCGGACACCTACATGGACAAGATCGCCTGCGGGCCGGGCTATGCGCCGGGCACCGTCGATCTGGACATGAGCCCGCAGGACAACGTCCGCGCCCTGGCCTCGGCCAAGGGCGTCCGCCCCGACCAGATCACCGTCTGCGTCATGGACCGGCCGCGCCACGCCGAACTGATCGCGGCCCTGCGCGAGGTCGGCGCCAAGGTGCTGCTGATCACCGACGGCGACGTGGCGGGGGTGATCCACACCGCCGAGCCGGAGACCGGCATCGACCTGTATCTCGGGTCGGGCGGGGCTCCGGAAGGGGTGCTGGCGGCGGCGGCGCTGAAGTGCGTCGGCGGCCATTTCCAGGGCCGGCTGATCTTCCGCAACGACGACGAGCGGGCGCGCGCCGAAAAGACGGGGGTCACGGACTTCGACCGCAAGTACGACCTGCACGAACTGGTTTCGACCGACGCCGTGTTCGCGGCCACCGGCGTGACCAAGGGCGCGATGCTGGACGGCGTGGCCATGCGCGGCGGCTTCGTCAGCACGCATACGCTGGTGATGGATTCCGCCACCCGCACGGTGCGGCGCATCCGTATGACGCGCCCGCTCTGATGGCGGACGGGGGGACGCCGCCGGCGTTGCAGCCCGCGTTTCTGGGCGTCTCCCGCTCGCTGTCCGGCCGCGCGTGGCGGCAGAGGGCCGCCGAGGCGGGGCTGGTGCGGGCCCACATGCAGGCCCTGGGACTGGACGAGCCGCTGGCGCGGGCGCTGGCGGCGCGGGGCGTGCGCGCCGACCAGGGCGCGGACTTCCTCGAGCCCACGCTGAAAGCCCTGTTCCCCGACCCGTCCAGCTTCATGGACATGGACGCCGCGGCCGAGGCCATCGTCGACGCGGTGCAGGCCGGGCGCGCGGTGCACGTCTTCGCCGACTACGACGTGGACGGGGCATCGAGCGCGGCCCTGCTGGTGCGCTGGTTCCGGGCCATGGGCGCGGAGCTGCCGATCTATGTGCCCGACCGGCTGACCGAGGGGTATGGCCCCAGCGCGAAGGCCTTCGACACCCTGAAGGCGCGCGGGGCGGATCTGGTCATCACCGTCGACTGCGGGGCGGCCGCCAACGAGGCGGTGGCCCACGCCTGCGCCATCGGCCTGAAGGTGGTGGTGATCGACCACCACCTGATGCGCGAGCAGCCGCCCGAGTGCCTCGCCGTGGTCAATCCCAACCGTCCCGGCTGCAACTCGGGGCAGGGCAACCTGGCCGCGGCCGGGGTGGTGTTCGTGCTGCTGGCGGCGCTGAATCGCGAGGCGCGGCGGCGTGGGATGTTCGAGACGCGCGAGCAGCCCGACATCCGCAAATGGCTGGATCTGGCGGCCATGGGGGCGATCTGCGACGTCACCGGCCTGACCGGGTTCAACCGGGCGCTGACCAGCCTCGGCCTGCGGGTGATGTCGGACTGGGCCAATCCGGGGCTCCGCGCCCTGCTGGCGGCAGCGGGGAGCGAGCCGGGCCCGGCCAAGTGCAACCATGCCGGCTTCATTCTCGGGCCGCGCATCAACGCCGGAGGGCGGATCGGCAAGTCGGACTTGGGAGCCCGGTTGTTGTCGACCGACGACCCGGAAGAGGCGCGGGCCCTGGCCGAGGAACTGGACGCCCTGAACATCGCCCGGCGCGAGGTCGAACGGCAGGTGACCGATCAGGCGGTGCGCCGGGTCGAGGCGAGCGGGGCGCACGCGGACGGCAGCCCTGTCGTGGTGATCGAGGGCGACGACTGGCATCCGGGCGTGGTCGGCATCGTGGCCGGACGGCTGCGCGAACGCTGGCGCAAGCCCGTGGTTGTCATCGGCGTCGACGCGGTGAACGGCCTCGGCAAGGGCTCGGGTCGCTCGCAGCCGGGCATGAACCTGGGCCGGGCCGTGCAGGCGGCGTGGGAAGCCGGGGTGCTGCTGGCGGGCGGCGGGCACGCCATGGCCGCGGGGCTGACGGTGAAGACCGATTCGATCGCGCGGCTGCGCGACTTCCTCAACGACCGCATGGCCGGGGAGCAGCCGGCCGCCGAGGCGCTGGACGCGGTGGAGATCGACGCTCTCGTCGAACCGCGGGCGGCGACGCGCGTGCTGTTTGAGCAGTTCGAGCAGCTGGCCCCGTTCGGGCCGGCGAATCCCGAGCCGATGTTCGCGCTGGAGCATGTGACGGTGCGCGACGCCGTGGCCATGACCGGCGGCCATGTGCGCTGCCGCCTGACCGGACCGGACGGGGCGGCGGTGAAGGCTATCGCCTGGCGCTGCGCCGACCTGCCCGGCGGCAAGGCGCTGCTGGCGGGGCAGGGCGGCCTCAGCGTGGCCGGGCGGCTGAAGGCCGACGACTGGAACGGCCGGCGCGGGGTGCAGCTGGAGATCGAGGACGTGGCCGACCCGCGCATGGGCGGCTGAGCGACCGGACGAAGGCCCGCGGAACGGACGTCGCCGTTCGTTCAAAAAGTGCGCGACCCCCGCTTGCACCCTTCGGAATCGGCGGCTATATCGCCGGCTCCCCGCGCAGCGGTCCCTTCGTCTATCGGTTAGGACGTCAGGTTTTCAACCTGAAAAGAGGGGTTCGATTCCCCTAGGGACTGCCACGCGGGGCTTCCCTGACATCGCCGACCCACCCCGCGCGCCGATTGTTTCGGCGCTCGCGCCCGAGTTGTGTTCCGGCGTGGCTTTGTTGGTACGGGTTGTGTTAAATCCTTAACACAACCGGTCCCGCCCTGAATTTCACTTTTCAGGTGTTCGCAGAACCGTGTTAAATAAGGCGGCCCGCACCGAGCGCGGGCAGGGGGAAAGTCGTGTCCGACTACGAGGGTATGGAGACCATGACGGCGATCCGGATCGCCGGACGGGTCAAATGGTTCGATCCGGGCAAGGGATACGGCTTCATCGTTCCCGACGACCCCGGCATGACCGATCTCAAGGACGTGCTGCTGCACATCTCGAGCCTGCGCGACAGCGGCCGGGATTCCGCTGCCGAGGGAGCCCCCATTTCCTGCGATTGCGTGCGCCGGCCGAAGGGCTGGCAGGTGGTGGCCATCCACGATCTCGGCGACGGCGACCCCGCCCTGACGCTCCCCCGACGGGCGGCTCACGACGGCGTGCGCCCGGCGATGATCGTGGTGTCCGACGACGACGCGCCGCTGGAGCCGGCGATCGTGAAATGGTTCAACCGCACCAAGGGCTACGGATTCGTGGTGCGCGACGGCCAGCCCGGCGATATCTTCGTGCACGTGGAGACGCTGCGTCGCTGCGGTCTGGAGGACCTCCTGCCCGGCGAAACGGTGGCGGTGCGGTTCGCCGAAGGCCCCAAGGGGCTGGTGGTCGCGGAAATCAGGCCGGGCGGCTGAGCGCCGCCCCTGTCGAGGGCGGAGTGAGCATGTCGAATCGTCGCGGAATTCTGGCGGGGGCGATCGGCCTGGCGCTGGTCGCGGGCTGCGCCGGCGCGCCCCAGGACGCCAACGGCAATCCGCTGGAGCCGCTGACCGTCGTCACCGACACGGGCGAGCACCGCTTCATGGTCGAGATCGCCGACGACGACGCCGAGCGGCAGCGGGGCCTGATGGAGCGCCCGCCGCTGGCCGACGACCGCGGCATGCTGTTCCAGTTCCCCGACGTGGCCGAGCGCGGCTTCTGGATGCACAACACGCCCAGCCCGCTGGACATCATCTACATCGACCCGCGCGGCCGCATCGTCTCGATCGCGCGCAACGCCACGCCGAACTCCGACGCCGTCATCCCGTCGAACGGCCCGGCCAGCGGGGTGCTGGAGTTGCGCGGCGGGCGGGCGGCCGAGATCGGGGCCGAGCCGGGCGATCTGGTCCGGCACCCCTTCTTCGCCACGGAATAGGCCCCGCGCGTTGCGGCGGCCGCCCCGGCGTGGCATGAGGCCGCCTCCCTGGATCGGGGCGTAGCGCAGCCTGGTAGCGCATCTGCTTTGGGAGCAGAGGGTCGCAGGTTCGAATCCTGCCGCCCCGACCATGGGTTAGGCGGACAACTCTCGTGTGTGGCATGAGGCGGCGCGTACTGGCGGGTTCATCCGCCTACAGCCAGCGCCGCCGGAAATCCGACGGCCCCGCGAAGTGCGCTCAGCGGCGTCGCCAGTTCTCCTCTGGCAGAACCTCGAGCTGGAAGGCACGGATTCCGCCGGGGAGTTCAGCAGATCCCTGCGTAGCCGGTCCTGCGCCATAGAAGGTCGCGCGGTATTCCCCTTCGATGAACGGCTCCCTGACAATGATTTCGTATGCACGACCTGTCAGCTGATAAGCGATTTCTTCTGTTGGGCTGCCGGGGAAACTGGCCGACCTCAGGCGAAGGTCATGCTTCGCCGCGAAGGTTCTGAGATCGCGATCGAGGTCTTCTGGAGAGCTGCTCCGAGCCTGCGTGGAGAGAGTGGCGTAGGCGCGCTGCTCGGACTCGTCTGTACAGGCCGAGGAGCATACGGCGATGACTGCTGCGACGAGCAGGTGCACCGGGCCGGGCGCCGGCGCGGACGTCACGGCAGCTTTCATCCGGCGGAGGACGTCCGAAGCACGTCGGAAGCCAAGTATCTCATCAGGGTCGAAAGCGGACATCAGCTCGCCGGTTTGGAGGGCTCCGCTGGCGCCCCGGCGTCTTTCCAGAAGGACCGGTGGCATTCGGGGCAGCGCAGCCAAAGCTTGGGCCGCAGATACTCACCCGTTCGCGAAATCCGATCGATCGACAACAGCCTTTCGCTGCAGGAGGGGCATCTGAAGAGCTGAACGGCCAAGGCAACGCCCGCGTACGGCAAGAGTGCGAGGAACGGCAGAAATCCATTTCCGGTAGCGCTTGCACGGTAGGCCGAGACGCCCAAGGCCATGGGCATGGTCAGAAAAATGAACTGTCCAATGATGAACCAGCGCCCACGCCCCATTACCACTCCCCATCCAATTATCCGGTGAACAGCGCGGCGCGCGGTCGCTCGCCAGCACAGGTTGCCATCTGGGATGGACCTTCACAATCCGGCCGGGGCAGGCGTTGCGTTCTGCGCCCGAGGGCAGAACGCCCCCCTCTCGCACCGGTCCGCGCGGCGGCTCAGCCCGCCGCCGGCCTCACCAGCAGGGCGTCGACCGGCTGGAGGACGCCGTTGCGGACCACCGCCTCCTCGCCGGCGAGGCGGCCGCGGGCCCCGTCGCCGGCCACGACCACGATCGCGTCGCCCTCGCGGGTGAAGGTCAGCAGGCCGTCGGCCATGGTGCGCATGGCGACGCCGTCGCCGCCGGAGCGGTCGATGGCCGCCATGATGTCCTGCCGCGTCAAGGCGCCCGGCACGACGTGGGCGCGGACCAGGGCGGCGCCCTCGGCGCGGCGATCCTCGGCGGTGAAGTCCGTGGCGCCTTCGCCCTGGAAGGCCGCGTCGGCCGGGGCGAACACCGTGTAGGGCCCGACGCCCTCGAAGACATCGGCCAGGCCGGCGTTTCCGGCGATGTCGCCGAGGGTGTCGTGGGCGTCGTCGCCCTCGAGGGCGGCGGCGAGGGTGCGGTCGGCGTCGACAGCCGCGGGCGCGGGCGTTTCCTCCACTTCCCTGGCGCCGCAGCCGGCGAGGACGAGGACGGACACGGCCGCGAGCGCGGCGGTACGGACAGGGCGCATCTCGGATCTCCTGCGGTGGATCAGGCGAGCAGCTGGATCGCGGCCATCACCAGCTGGGTGGTGGGGTCGACCTGGTACACGTAGCCGTCGCTGTAGCGGTACCAGCTGTCCGGCGTGTCGGCGTAGCGCGACCGGTACTGGTAGGGCACGTTGTAGATGTCGTAGCCGGCCGGCATCGTCTGCCCGACCGTCCACGGCTGGCCGGTCAGCAGGGCGGCGATCTGTCCGATCGCCTGGGTGGTCGGATCCACGCCGTACAGGGCGCCGTCGGCGTAGCGGTACTGGTAGCGGTCCTCCAGACCATAGTACCGGCTGTAGTAGTCCGGGGCCGGGCGCCAGTCGGTGTACTGGCTCGGCCAGGTCTGGCCCACGGCCAGGGCGCCGCCGAGGGCCGGCAGCCAGCCGAGCAGATCGCCGCGCGGGTTCAGGCGGTACATGTAGCCCTGGTCGTACCGGTAGCGGTAGTCGTCGCCGCGGTCCCAGAGCCGGTCGTAGCGCGCGCGGGCGATCTTGCGTTCCTGTCCCGGCGGCAGACAGCCGTTGTTCCGCTTCGCCAGCCCGGGCGGGCAGCCGGCGATCAGGCCGCGGCCGAGATCGCGATCGATCGGGAAGAGCCGGTCGTCGTCGTCGTCGCGCTCGAACCGGCGGTCGATCCGGCGGGTTCCGTCGCGGACCCGCTCTCGCCGGTCGTCCAGCTCGCGTTCGAACCGCCGTTCCAGATCCCGGGCCTCGTCGCGACGGACCTCGCGCGCGCGGTCCAGGCGGCGTTCGAGGTCGCGGGCCTCGTTCTGGCGGACGTTCCGGACGCGCTCGGCCTCGCGTTCGACGCGGCGCTCGATCTGCCGCTCCGCCTTGCGTTCGGGACCGCGACCCCGGTCGCCGCCCCGGTTGCCGTTGTCGTTGTCCTGGCGTCCGGCCGCACGCTCCGGGCCGCGGCCGTTGTCGCCGCCGCGCCCGGGGTTCTGGGCGTCCGCCGCCGGCGCGGCGAGGCCGAGGGCGAGCGTGGCGCCGAGGGTGATGCTGAGGGTGGTAAGGTGCTTCATGGCGGCCTCCATCGTGGGCACCGGAACGTGGACCGGCGAGCGGCGGTTCCGACGCCGGTCGCGACGGCGCGTCGGGAACGGCCGCCCGCCCCGCCCGTTCGGGGGACCGGCGGGGGCCTGTAAAAGGATGCGTTCCATGACCAGATTTCTGACCTGCACCGCCGCCGCGGCGGCCCTCCTGGCGGCGGGTCCGGCGGCGGCCCAGATCGCCGGCGGCCTCGGCGGCCAGGTGACGGGCGGCGTGACCGGCCGTGTCGAC
>JAFAEC010000163.1 GCA_023424215.1 Pseudomonadota bacterium | reverse complement strand
TTGGTTTGGGCGGGGGGGGGGGCGCGCCCCCGCCGCCCGCGACTACGCCCCGGCGCAGATCGAGGCGTGGATCGGCCGCGAGCCGAAGGCCGGCCGGTTCCGCGCGAAGATGGCCGACGGCCGGCGGTGCTGGGTCGCGACGGATGGCGAGGGACAGGTGAGGGCTTTCGTCGACCTCGAGGCGGACGGCCACATCGACTTCCTGTTCGCCGACCCGGCGGTGGCGGGGACGGGCGTCGCCTCGCAGCTGCTGGACGTGCTGGAAGCCGCCGCCCGAAGGGACGGCATCGCGCGGCTCTACGTCGAGGCCAGCGAGGCGGCCCGGCGGTTCTTCCTCAAGCGCGGCTACGAGGTGCTGCGGCGGCGGGATTTCGAGATCGACGGCGTCGCCATCCACAACTACGCCATGGAGCGACGGCCCTAGCAGTCGCGCCCCTGACGTCGCCGCTGTTCGCAGCGGCGCTGCTCGCGCTCCCACTGGCGCTGCTCGCGCTCGCGTCGGGCCCGGGTCTCCTCGTCCGAGGTGGTGACCGCGTCGACCCCCGCGCCGACCACGGCGCCGGTGGTCTTGGCGGCGGCGCCCACGACGGCCCCCGTCGTTCCCACCACGGCCCCCACGAGGCAGCCCTGCAAGGTGAGGGCGCCGCACGCGATGGCGAGGGCGGGGACGAGTTTGCGGGCAGGCGAAATCATGAGGCGGTCTCCGAACCCCTCAAGGTTAACCGCCAAAGATGAATGCCGTCTGACCCGACGCCGTGCGGCGCCGGACTCAGTCGCTTTCCGAGTCGTCGTTCGCGGCCACCGCGATCGCGGTGAAGCCCGCCACGAACAGGATGCCGAAAGGCAGGCCCGCGATCTGGGCGCCCGCCGGCGCTCCGGTCTCGGTGACGTCCTGGCCCAGGCGATCCTGCACCCGGGGGGCGGCGTTGTTGGCGGCGACAGCCTGGCTGGCGACCAGCAGCAGACCGGCGGTGACGGCGACAAGCGTTTTCTTCACGGGATCCTCCGACGCGACGAGGCCATGGAACGCCCAAGCTGCCCACAGGTTGCATGGGCCGGTTGAATTGGTGGGCGGCGAGGGGTTCGAACCCCCGACCCCCTCGGTGTAAACGAGGTGCTCTGACCAGCTGAGCTAGCCGCCCATTTTTCCTGCCCTGCGCTCGCGACGGTCGGTCGCCTGAGGGCGTCTCGCGCCGGCCCCTGCCGCCCGCCGGGCGGCGGCTCGGGACCCGGCCGCGTCCTAGAACCGGAAGCTGGCCCGCAGGAACAGCATGTAGCGGACGTAGTCGTCGATCATCTCGGCGTCGGCGCTGACCGACAGCATGCCCAGCTCGTTGCCGACGTTGAGGCGGAAGCCGACGATCGGACCGCCGCCCTCGATGCTTTCCGGCGACAGGGTGAAGTCCGGACCGCCCGAGCGGAAGCGGGCGATCGTCTCGCCCGGATCGACCGAGATGTTCTGGCGCCAGCCGACCCGCAGTTCGGGCTTCAGCCAGCTGTCCTCGCCCATCGACATGCCGATGTTCACCGCGGCGGTGGCGGCGAACAGATGACCGTCGCGGTCGTCGATTTCGAGATCGAAACCGTCGCCCCCGCCTTCCTCGACGTGGCCGTCCTCGCTGAGCGAGAAGTACTCCGCGTAGATCTCCGGCCGCACGCTGAACCGGCCGAAGGTGCGCTCGTACGAGGCGCCGCCCGCGGCGGACAGGGTGAAGCCGTTCCAGTCGGAGGTGTTCGACAGGTTGAGCCCTTCGCCGACGAAGCGGCGCTCCGACTCGAAGGTCGCGTAGCCGGCGGCGGCGCGGGCCCAGGTCGTCCAGTATTGACCCTGGGCGCGCCAGTAGAGGCCGAGCTCGAGCAGGTTGGCCGACAGGACTTCCTCGGCTTCCGATTCCGGATCCTCGAGGTCCGACGAGGTGAAGGCTACCGACAGGCCCATGGCGCCGAGGCCCGAGCCGCGTTCCACGCCGCCCGCAACCCCGAAACCTTCGGAACGGAAGCCGTAGGTGTCGGTCTTGTCCTTGTCGGCGTAGAAATTGATCTCCTGGATCCACGCGCTGGTCTCACCCGGCGCGGCGGTGGCGTTGCGCCCGGTCAGGGCGCGGGTGACCGCGTCCACCCCGGAGGCGAGCGACAGCAGGGGGCCGCCCGAATGCTCGGGCAGGAGCTGTTCGTACAGGTTGATGAAATCCTCGCGGCCGGTCTGTTCGAGGAAGACGTTCCGCACCGCCCCGTCGCGGCCGAGGGCGCTGTAGAAGGCGTCGTACATCGACGCCTCGACCGGGATCAGGCCGGCCTCGTCGGCCGTGCGCTGGCGGACGTCGGCGAAGACCACGCCGTTGGCGATGTCGGTCCCGCCCTCGACGACGTAGAGGTAGGGCGAGTTCTCCTGGAAGGAGGTCAGGTCGATGTCGCCGACGTTCAGCGTCGCGGCGTCGATCAGGGTGAAGCGGCCGGGGGCGTCCAGCAGCGAGTTGAAGCGGACCCCGAGGCCGGCTCCGGTCTCCAGGGTCGCGGCGCCGATGACGTTGAAGCCGCCGGCGGCTCCGTTGGCCGGGTCGAGAGCGATCAGGAGGTCGCCGTCCGCGCCGACGTTCAGGCTGCTGATGGTGGTGGCGGTGGCCTGGCGCGCGTCGAGGACGCCGTTCGAGACGTCGATCGCCAGGCTTCCGTCGCTGTCGCTGACCGCGCCGCGCACGATGCCGCCGCCGCTGACCAGGAGGCTGTCGGCGCCGGCGCCGAAGGCGATGTCGCCGTCGATGAGCCCGTTCCGGACATCGAGCACGTCGGCGCCCGAGCCCAGTCGGATGTCGCCGAAGATCATCGGCTCGCGCGCGTCGAGCACGCCGTCGCCGTCCGTGTCGGGGTTGGCGGGCGAAGCGGTTCCGCCGGTGATGCCGGACTGGACGATGCTGACGCCCGTCGTGTTCGCCGAGACGTCGATGGCGACGTTCTCGCCGGTGATCGGATCGCCGGCCTCGTTGGCGCTGAGCGTCGCCTGGATCGAGCCGCGGTTGACGATGGATGCGAGGCTGCCGCTCAGGTCGAGAATCGCCGTGGTGTCGGAGATTCCGCCGCCGGCCGAGGCCAGGATGCTGCCCTCGTTGACGAACCCGGCGAGGTCGGCGCCGGCTTCGATCCGCAGGCCGGTGCTGGCCGAGGCGGTTTCGTCCGCGGCCACGCCCGCGGTGATGGAACCCGAGTTAAAGAATTCCGCGGCCTGGGCGCCGGCGCCGATCCGGACGGCCGTGGCGTCGGCCTCCCGGGCGAGCGAGGCGATGGTGCCCTCATTGCGGATCCCGCCGTCGATGACCACCGAGCGCCCCGGATCGCCGCCGACCTGGACGGCGGTGGCGGTGAAGCCGTCGTAAAGGCCCTGGCTGGTGATCGTGCCGCGGTTGATGAGGCCGTACGCGCTGGTCCCCGTCCCGGCCACGCCGAGCGTGATGTCCTCGGTCGCGGAGCCGACCTGCAACGCCGGAGCCGATCCGAAGCTGGTGATCGACGCGGTCGATTCGTCCGCGTCCAGCACGCCGTCGCCGTCGCGGTCCGAGTCGGTGCGATTGACCACGCCGTCGCCGTCGTCGTCCTCGTCACCGTTCTTGACCCCGTCGCCGTCGTCGTCGCCCTCGAGGCCGCCCGACTGGTAGGTGGGGGCGCGATCCAGGATCACGCCGGCGCCGACATTGCCGGCCACCCGCACCGCAGGGCCGCCGAGGCGCAGATCGTCGGGATCGAGCTCGTCGAGGAACAGGACGTCCTCGTCGTTCTCGGCCGTCTCGACATAGTCCTCGGGGCGCTCCGGCAGGTTGCCGGTGTAGCGGAAGCCGCTGGCCGTGACGTTGGACTGGATCATCAGTCGGCCCGAGACGTCCCCGTCCACCGCGATGCCGACGACGTTCTCGCCCCGCGCTTCGACGTCGCCCGTCAGGTTGACGTCGCCGGTCACGTCGCCGGTCGTCCGGATGCCGTAGCTGTTGTCGCCGCGGATCGACACGCTGCCGTAGACGTCGAGATCGCCTGCAAGCGGCCCCTCGATCGAGATGCCGGCCGAATTGTTGCCCGCCACCAGGATGGAGGCGGCGCGCTCGACCTTGATGTCGCCGTCCAGGGGCGCCGCGCCGGTCAGGCGGATGCCGTACCGGTTGTCGCCGGTCGCCCACGGGCCGTCGTCGTCGCCGTCGTTATCGGTGTCCAGGTCGGTGGAGCTGGTAATGCCGTCGACGACGGTGATGGAGCCAGCAACGGTGATGTCGGCGCTGTTGCCGCCGTTGATCAGGAGGCCGGTCGAGCCGCTGGCGGAGTTCGCCATCGACACCACGCCGCCCGCCTCGATGTTCACGTCGTGGCTGGAGTTGACCGTGATCGCCGTGCCGGAGGTGAGCGTGACGGAGCCGCCGTTGGTGATCCGGATGCTGTCCGGACCCGAACCGGTGGCGTTGGCGGTGGTGATCGGCGTGGTGCGCGCGTTCGAGATCACCACCTCGGCCATGGCTCCGGACGCCGCCATCAGGGGAGCGATCGCCACCGCGGTCGCGAGCAGAATACGCATTCGGTAGAAACCCCTGTGGTCACGCGCGCAGAGACGCCGGCGATCCTCTAACAGGGACCATGCCAGCCTGCCTCAAGTTTCTCGAATTTGAGGCGAATGCAAGGCCGAACGGCCTCTGCGGGCGCGGTCGGGAGCTTTGCTATTGCGCAAGCTGACATCATAGTGATATCACTTTCATATCGATAACGGAGGGGGCCATGACCCAGACGCCGACCACTCATTCCCGCTCCGCCGAGCGGCCCGCGCGGACCGCCAACGGCATCCTCATGCTGCTGCTCGGCCTGCTGCTTCTGGCCGGGGGCCCGCTGGGCATCGCCCAGGATCCGGAGAACGGCCTCGTCATCCTCGGCGGCGTCGTGGCGGGCGTCGTCGGCCTTCTGCTGCTGTGCGGCCTCTACTCGCTGCAGCCCAACGAGGGCATGGCCATCCTGCTGTTCGGCGACTACCGCGGCACCGATCGGAAGACCGGCCTGCGCTGGGTCCTGCCCTGGTACAGCCGCAAGAAGATCAGCCTTCGGGTCCGCAATCTGACCAGCGACAAGCTCAAGGTGAACGACAAGCGCGGCAATCCGATCGAGATCGCCGCCAACGTGGTCTGGCGCGTCGAGGATTCGGCCCAGGCGCTGTTCGACGTCGACGACTATGCCGCCTTCGTGAACATCCAGGTCGACACCGGCCTGCGCGATCTGGCTTCGCATTACGCCTACGACCATGGCGAGGAGCATGAGCTGACCTTGCGCGCCGACGCCGAGGAGGTCGCCGCCAGACTGCGCGAGGAGCTGGCCGGCCGGGTCAAGGTGGCGGGCGTCGTGGTCGACGAGGCGCGGCTGGCGCACCTGGCCTATGCGCCCGAGATCGCCAGCGCCATGCTGAAGCGCCAGCAGGCCGAGGCTGTCCTGGCGGCCCGCCGGCTGATCGTGAAGGGCGCCGTGGGCATGGTCGAGACCGCGCTGCTGGATCTCGGCGAGCGCGAGGTGGTGGAGCTGGACGAGGACCGGAAGGCCGCCATGGTCTCCAACCTGCTGGTCGTGCTGTGCGCCGACCGGGAGGCCCAGCCCGTGGTCAATACCGGCACCCTGTACGGCTGATGGCGGGACGGCCCCGCAAGCCCTTCCTGATGCGCGCCTCTCCCGGGGTGATGGCGGCGGTCGAGAAATTGGCCGCCGCCGAGCTGCGCTCGGTCAACGCCCAGCTGGAGATTCTCCTGCGCGAGGCCCTGGCCCGCCGCGGCGTGTCCGCGCATGACGACGATCCGGGCGCGGACGACGCTTGAGCTTTGCCTTGCCCGGCGCTACGGCGCCACGATGGTGAAGTCGCACATGTCCCGGGTCCGCAAGGCCCGCCGCATCCACAAGCGGGTCCAGCGCGTTGGCAGGGCCAACATCAGCGCGACGGAGCGGGAACTCATGAACCTGGCGGGGCTCGAGGTGCAAGAAGGCGAGCTGCGCCTGATTCCCGGCTGGGACGAGGAGGTGTCCGAGACCCTGAAGGCCACCAAGGCCGCGGCCGAGGATGCGCGGACGCGCTTCGTCGACACCACCATGCTGTACGCGCCCAAGTCCGGCGGGGTGAAGCGCTACCTGCTGTCGAAGAAGGCGTGGCTGGAAGCGAACCGCCCCGGCGTGGCTCATACGCTGGTGGTGCCCGGCGCCCATCATAAGGCGGGGCCCGACGGGATCGTCCAGCTGCACGCCGCCAAGCTGCCGTTCGGCGACGGCTACCGCTGGCCCACATCGGTGCGCCGCTGGGCCGCCTGGGTGGCCTCGCTGAACCCGTCGCTGATCGAGGCGGGCGATCCGTACACGCCGGGGCAGGGGGCGCTGGAGGCCGGCCAGCGGGCCGGCTGCCCGGTGGTCGGCTTCTGCCACTCCGACCCCGCGGGCCTGGCGGCCCTGCACTTCGGCGAATGGGCCAAGAAGCCGGTGGAGAAGCGCTGGGCCCGGCTGTTCGGCCAGTTCGACCGGGTCATTTCGCCGAGTCGCTACATCGCTCGCCGGCTGGAAGAGGCGGGCATCAGGGACATCGTCATCCAGCCGCTGGGCGTGGAGGTCGACACCTTCCATCCCGATCGCCGCGATCGCGACTGGCTGCTGAAGAAGCTGGGCCTTCCGGCGTCGGCCCGCATCCTGTGCTTCGCCGGGCGACCGGCGCGCGAGAAGAACATCGACCTGCTGATCGAGGCGGTGCAGCGGCTCGGCGAGCCCTACCACCTGGTGCTGGTCGGGGCGGGGCAGGGGCTGCCGGCCGAGGACCGGGTGATCTCCTTGCCCTATGAGGCCAATCCGAAGGCGGTGGCGAAGATCATCGCCAGCTGCGACGCCTTCGTGCACGCCAACGACAAGGAGCCGTTCGGCCTGATCGTGCTGGAGGCCATGGCCTGCGGCCGGCCGGTGGTCGGGGTCAACGCCGGCGGGGTCAAGGAGACGGTGGACGAGACCGTCGGCCAGCTATCGCCCTCCACCGACCCGCGCGACTACGCCGCCGCCGTCGAGGCGCTCTTCGCCCGCGACATCGAGGCGGTGGGCGCCGCGGCGCGGCAGAAGGCGGTGGACCGCTTCGCCTGGGGCCGGGTGTTCGAGGATCTGTGCATGACCTACGCCGACGTCAGCGGTCATCGCGCCTTCGTCGAACCGGCGGGCGTCTGGGCGGAACACTGAGGCGCCGCCTCAGGGCGGATGACGCGAAGTTATCTTGCCCCGCGCGCCGTCCGGCCCTAGCCGTTCGGAACACGGGGAGAATTTCCATGAAGCGCCTGCTGCTCGCGACCGCCGTGTCGCTGCTCACCGCCACGTCCGCGCTGGCCCAGACGGTCTACATCGTGCGCCACGCCGAGAAGGTGGATGCGCCCGGAAATCCGGACCCCGCCCTGTCGGAGGCCGGGCAAGCGCGCGCGGCGGTGCTGGCCGACGCCCTGCGCGACGCCCATCCCGTGCTGGTTCTGACCAGTCCCCTGCAGCGCACGATCCAGACCGCCGCGCCGACGGCGGACTACCATTCCGCGCCGTCGGAAGCTGTGTCGCTGGACGGCGGCGGCGCGGCCCATGTCGCCGCCACCGTCGCCCGCGTCCGCGCCCTGCCCGCCGACGCCACGGTGCTGATCGTCGGCCACAGCAACACCGTGCCCTTGATCGCCCGCGGCCTCGGCTACGCCGAGGCGGCCGACATGCCGGAGTGCGAGTACGACCGGATGACCCGCCTCACCCTCGAGGGCGGCAGCGTCATGGCCGTGGTCAGTCGCTACGGGGCGGCTTCGAGCTGCTGAAGCCGGGGTTGTCCGCTTTCGTCGCCTGCGCCCGAACCGCGCAAGCGGCCCTGGATCACTTCTCGGCCGCCTCGGTGATGTCGGCGATCTCGGCGCCTGCGACGCCGAAGAGCCGGTCGTTGGCCGCGATGATGATCGGCAGTTGATTTTGAATCGACAGGAAGACGTGGGTCTCGACCGGGCCCTTCGACACGATCTGGGTGTAGAACAGCATCGAGTCCTGGACGTCGGCCGGGGGCGGATCGGCGAAGAAGCAGGCGTTGCTCAGCTGGTCCCGGCGTAGAACGGTTCGGCCGTCGGAACTGATACGGAAGCGATAGTGTCCGCCGATCGGCACGGCGCCGTTGTCGGGCATCGGCGTCAACAACCACACCAGCCAATCGTCGCTGTCCGGATCATCCATGATCACGGTGTTCACATTGGGCGAGCACCGCAGGTCCCCGATATTGGCGCGCGCTGTCGCCAGCGCCCGCGTCTGGGCCAGTTCCTCCGTCGTCAGGGCGGATTGCGCCGCCAGAGTCACCGGGCCGGCGCGGTCGGCCTTGACCACGCTTTCCCAGCCCGGCGCCGGGTCCGGATCGCCCTGCCGGTGCAAGTGGACCCGCAGTCCATCGTCAACGGGTTCGATCAGCCAACCCCGGACGCTCCGCAGTTCTTCCTGGGAGACCGCCTCGAGCAGCGCGTCGGTGGCCAGCCACGCAGCGCTGTCGAGCCGGAACATCTCCGCGCCGATGCGGGAGACCTTCTCCAGGGACCATTCCTCGATGGGGACGGGCGCGGGGCGGTCCTCCCCGCCGCCTGTCGCGTCGGCGGTCTGGGCGAAGGCTGGAAGGGCCAACGTTGCGGCGACGGCGGCAAGGGCGACGGTGAAACGCATCAACAGCTCCCGATCTGCGGGAGTCAGTCTGACATCACACGTCCAGGTCGGCCACCGCGAAGCGGGCGTTGTCCTGGATGAACTGGTAGCGGGCCTCGGCCTTCTTGCCCATCAGCCGCTCGACCAGGTCCTCGATCTCGGACTCGTCGCCGGGCAACTCGACCCGGGCGAGGGTGCGCTTCCTCGGGTCCATGGTGGTCTCCTTCAGCTGGGAGGCCATCATCTCGCCGAGACCCTTGAAGCGGCCGATCTCGACCTTCTTGCCCTTGAAGGTCGTGGCCAGAAGTTCGTCGCGGTGGGCGTCGTCGCGGGCGTACTCCGACAGCGGCCCCGCCTGGATGCGGTAGAGCGGCGGCAGGGCCATGAACAGCCGGCCCTGGCGGATCGTCTCGGGCATGACGCGGTAGAAGTAGGTGATCAGCAGGGCGGCGATGTGCGCGCCGTCGACGTCGGCGTCGGTCATGATGACGATGCGCTCGTAGCGCAGGTCCTCGATGTTGAACCGGCTGCCGGGCTGCACCCCCAAAGCCAGGGTCAGGTCCGACAGCTCGGCGTTCTGGCGCAGCTTGTCGACCGAGGCCGAGGCGACGTTCAGGATCTTGCCGCGCAGGGGCAGGATGGCCTGTGTGTTGCGGTCGCGGGCCTGCTTGGCCGAGCCGCCGGCCGAGTCGCCCTCGACGATGAACAGTTCGGTGCCCTCCGCCGCCTGACGGGTGCAGTCCGCCAGCTTGCCCGGAAGGCGCAGCTTGCGGGTGGCGGCGGCGCGCTGGACTTCCTTGTCCTTGCGGCGGCGCAGCCGGTCCTCGGCCCGCTCGACGATGAAGCCGAGCAGCTGGTTGGCCTGCTTGGGGCTCTCGGTCAGCCAGTGATCGAAGGGGTCGCGCAGCAGCTGCTCGACGAGACGCGCGCCCTCCGGCGAGGACAGGCGGTCCTTGGTCTGGCCCTGGAATTCGGGATTGCGGATGAACACCGAGATCAGGGCGCCGGCGTTGGCGATGACGTCCTCGGCGGTGATCAGGCCGGCGCGCTTTTCGCCGGTCAGCTCGCCATAGGCCTTCAGCCCCTTCACCAGCGCGGCGCGGAAGCCGGATTCATGGGTGCCGCCGTCCGGCGTGGACACCGTGTTGCAGTAGGAGCTGACGAAGCCGTCGGCCTCGCCGAACCCGGCCGGCGACCAGGTCACGGCCCATTCCACCGCGCCGGCCTCGCCCTTGCGCTCGACCCGGCCGGCGAAGGTCGGGGTGACGGTCTCGATCTCCCCGATGCGCTCCTGCAGCGCGTCCGCGAGGCCATTGGGGAAGTGGAACACCGCCTCGGCCGGGGTGTGGTCCGTGATCCGCTCCGGGGCGCAGGTCCAGCGAATCTCGACGCCGCGGAACAGATAGGCCTTGGAGCGGGCCATGCGGAACAGCCGGGCCGGCTTGAAGGCGGCGCCGACGCCGAAGATTTCCTCGTCCGGCTTGAAGCGGATCAGGGTGCCCTTCTTGCGCGACGGGCCGACCTGCTGGATCGGGCCCTGCACATGGCCGCGGCTGAACGACTGGCGCCACTCGTGGCCGTCCCGCCAGACGGTGACGTCCAGATGTTCCGACAGGGCGTTGACCACCGAGACGCCGACGCCGTGCAGGCCGCCCGAGGTCTCGTAGGCCTTGCCGGAGAACTTGCCGCCCGAGTGCAGTACGGTCATCACCACCTCGAGCGCCGACTTGCCCGGGTGCTTGGGGTGCGGGTCGACGGGGATGCCGCGGCCGTCGTCGCGCACCGACAGCCAGCCCTCGGCGTCGAGGTCGACGGTGATCAGCTTTGCGTGCTTGGCGACCGCCTCGTCCATGGCGTTGTCGAGGACTTCGGCGAAGAGGTGGTGCAGGGCCCGTTCGTCGGTGCCGCCGATGTACATGCCGGGGCGCTTGCGGACCGGCTCCAGCCCCTCCAGCACCTCGATCGAAGAGGCGGAGTAGCCGGTGGCGGCGGCCAGCGGCGCGGCGGCGGCGTGTTCGACAGCGGCCTTCGCGACCGGCTCGGGCTGGGGCCTGGGCGCGATGGCCTGCGGCGTCAGCGCGGCTTCGGCCGGACGCGGCTGCGTCGGTTCGTCATCGAACAGGGAGAGGAGGTCGGCGGACTGGCCCATTCGGATACTGTGCGGCGATTCGGGGACCGGTCTGGTAGGCCCGGCGGCCCCGCGGGGCAAGCGCGGCGGCCGGGGCTGTGGACGACGGCAGCACCCCCCGGGTCAGGACCGCCAGGAACAGCACCCACGGCAGGCCCTGGTGGGCCATCAGGATCGATTCCGACAGGCTGAGGACGAAGAAGGCGGCGAGAAAGCCCAGCGCCCACCAGCCCTCGCGCAGACCGGCCCCGGCGCTGCGCAGCACGGTGATCAGGGCGGTCAGCCCCATCAGCGTCCCGACCAGCACGGCCCCCGGCCAGCCCAGCTGGACCAGCAGGTCGATCCAGCCGTTGTGGGCGTTGGGCACCGGCCACTGGGTCTCCTTGCGGACCCAGTCGGCGGGCGCGGACTCGCCTTCGCGGCCCCAGAAGGCGCCGTAGCCGTAGCCGGTCCACGGGCGGTCGGCGACCTTGCGCATCAGGGCGTCCCAGATGTCGGTGCGGCCGGTCAGCGACGGGTCCTTGCCCAGCGCCTCCAGCACCGCCACCGAATGGGTCTCCCAGATCCAGACGCCCAGTCCGGCCAGAACGACGGCGATCCAGATCGCCACCACGGAGAAGGCCGGCCCTCCGCGCCTGAGCGCCCAGAAGCCCGCCACCGTGCCGACCCCGACGCCGAGGCAGAGCAGGGAGGTCTTGGACTGGGTGGCCAGCACGAGGCCGCTGGACAGCACAAGGGCGATGGCCGGAAGCAAGCGGCGCGGGTCGGGCGAGGCGAGGCAGGCGGCGGAGGCGGTGGCGCCGATGACCATGACCGCGCCCATCTGGTTCTTCTCGTACCAGAGACCACGCCACAGGCCGGCGTTCTCGTACTGGTGCACCCCGATCTCGGGGAAGCCGAACACCATGACCAGGCTGCCCACCGCCATGACAAGGCTGGTCAGCATCAACAGCCGCGGCAGGTGCGGGCCGCGGAAGACCGCGCCGAGGTAGAGGGCGAAGCCGCAGCTGATCGCCAGGGCGATGACCCGGCGCATGGTGGTGGCGAAGTCGATCGACCAGTAGCGCGAGGCGAAGGCCAGCCCGACCACCGCCCCCATGGCCAGCATCGCCGGCCACGCCCGCCACAGCCGGTCGATCCGGTAAAGCAGCAGTCCGGCGATGGCGGCGTAGGCCGGCAGCCAGACCAGCCGCAGGATCGGCGTCTCCTCCTGCGTCGGCGCGAACACCGGGCCGATCAGGGCGCCGGTCATCATCGCGATGATCGCGCCGCAGATCGCCGCCTCCCACCAGTGGGGAGCGGGGTCGGTCGGGCCGGACGCTGGACGGGAGTCGCGCACGCGGGAAGGGTGGGGCTGGCGGTTTAAGGTTTGATTAGGCCCGCCTCAATTGGAAAGCTGGCCACCCCAACGCACCGGACAAGGCGAGCATATGGTCAGCAGATGGAAATGGCCGACGCCTACGGACAATTGGGTGGCCGCTCAGTTCAAGTTGGGCGAAGAGGCTACCCGAAACGACCGCGTAGCGCGGCTGAAGTTCTTGGCGGCTGAGTTTGGGCCGCCGACAGACATGCTCCTGACGGGAGGCTTCGGATCTCTGCTCGCCAATCATGAGATGCGATGGACTTTCGTAGAAGGGCATTTCCTGGCAACGGTTCTCGTCGCGCAGGTCTTTGTAGAACAATTACTGGGCGGCCGCCTGATCTTGGCAGGGGAAGATGAGGCGGCGGAGGGAGGGTTGAGCCGGATCGCCCGCCGATCTTGCGAACTGGGTCTGCTTGGCACCTACGTCACTGACAGAGTTCTCGAACTGCATCGAATGCGTATCGCCTATGGGCATGCTCACGTGGGCCTCAAGAGCCGTAGCCTCATGAAGCGATTCTTGGATCAAAACGGGACAGACATCTGGGAGTTCTCTGAAGCTGACGCGCGGACGGCTCTCCAGATTGTAGTTGATCTGCTCCGGGAAAACTCTCCGGCTTGGAATCCCGATAATCCAGACTTCATGGCAGTTATCCAAGCTGCCTATGAAGGCAACGTGGAGGATGAGCGCCATCATCCAGATCAAATGGAGCTCTTCTAGTCACGCCTTCTCCACGAAGGTGTCGATCACCTTCTTCTCGCCCGCCTTGTCGAAGGCCACCACCAGCTTGTTGCCCTCGATCAGGCGGACGTGGCCGTAGCCGAACTTCTGGTGGAAGACCCGGTCGCCCTTGGCCCAGCCCGAGCCGGCCTTTGGGTCGGCGGTGGCGATCAGCCGGCCGTCGCCCTCGATCAGGGTGTGGCGGGCCGGGCGGTCGGCGGGGGCGCGGGCGGCGGTGAAGGACTGGGCACGCTTCCAGCCGGGGGAGGAATAGCCGGAGCCGAAGCTCGGAGCTTCGTCCCAGCGGCTCTTGGCCTCCTTCATGCCCGTCGAGGCGCCGTAGTAGCCTGTGTCCGACTGCGCCTCGACGTGGTCGATCGGCAGCTCGTCGACGAAGCGGCTGGGCAGCTGGCTGGTCCAGCGGCCGTAGACGAGACGGTTGGCGGCGAAGCTGATGCGCGCGTCCTGCTTGGCGCGGGTGACGCCGACGTAGGCGAGGCGGCGCTCCTCCTCGAGGCCCTTCTCGCCCTTCTCGTCGATGCTGCGCTGGCTGGGGAAGACGCCTTCCTCCCAGCCGGGCAGGAAGACCAGCGGGAACTCCAGCCCCTTGGCCCCGTGCAGCGTCATGATCTGCACCGAGTCGGCGCTGTCGCCCCGGTCGAGGTCCATGACCAGCGAGACGTGCTCGAGGTAGGCGGTCAGGCTGTCGAAGGCCTGCATCGACTGGACCAGCTCCTTGAGGTTGTCGAGCCGCGTCTGGCCGCTGGTCCGGTCGGCCTTCTGCATGTCGGTGTAGCCGCTCTCCTCCAGCACCAGCTCGGTCAGCTCCCAGTGCGGGATCTCCGGGGCGCGGGCCCGCCAGCGGTCGAGGTCGCGCACGAAGTTGGACAGGGCCGTGCGGGTGCGCGCCTGCAGCTCGTCCGAGCCGAGCAGGGCGCGGACGGCCTGCATGGCCGAGACGCCGTTCTCGCGGGCGATGGTCAGGATCTTCTGCACTGAGGTGTCGCCGATGCCGCGCTTGGGCACGTTGACGATGCGCTCGAAGGCGAGGTCGTCGTCCTCCGAGAGGATCAGGCGCAGATAGGCGTGGGCGTCGCGGATCTCGGCCCGTTCGAAGAAGCGCGGCCCGCCGATCACCGTGTAGGGGATGGCCAGCATGACGAAGCGTTCCTCGAACGCCCGCATCTGGAATGACGCCCGGACCAGCACCGCCATGTCGCGGTAGTTCAGCCCCGATTTCTTCGCCGTCTCGATCTCGTCGGCGATCAGGCGGGCCTCGGCCTCGCCGTCCCAGACGCCGCGCACGCGGACCTTGTCGCCCGAGGTCTCCTCGGTCCACAGCGTCTTCCCGAGCCTTCCGCGGTTGGCGCTGATCAGGCCCGAGGCGGCGCCCAGGATGTGGTGGGTCGAGCGGTAGTTGCGCTCCAGCCGGATCACCTTGGCGCCGGGGAAGTCGCGCTCGAAGCGCAGGATGTTGTCCACCTCGGCGCCGCGCCAGCCATAGATCGACTGGTCGTCGTCGCCGACGCAGCAGACGTTGCCGGTCGAGGAGGTCAGCAGCCGCAGCCACAGGTACTGGGCCACGTTGGTGTCCTGGTACTCGTCGACCAGGATGTAGCGGAACCGACGGCGGTATTCTTCGGCGATATCCGCATTCTGCGAGAGAATGGTGATGTTGTGCAGCAGCAGATCGCCGAAGTCGCAGGCGTTCAGGGCGACCAGCCGGGACTGGTAGGCCGCATAAAGGGTCTGCCCCTTCCCATTGGCGAAGTCCTCGCCCGGCGGCAGCTTGTCCGGCGTCCAGCCGCGGTTCTTCCAGTGGTCGATCAGCCCGCTCAGCGAGCGCGGGGTCCAGCGCTTGGAGTCGAGATTGGCCGCCTCGATCAGCTGCTTGCAGACCCGCTCCTGGTCGTCGGTGTCGAGGATGGTGAAGGTCGACTTCAGCCCGACCAGCTCGGCATGCCGGCGCAGGATCTGGGCGGCCACGGAATGGAATGTGCCGAGCCAGCGCAGGCCCTCGGCCGAGGGGCCGATCAGATGGGTGATCCGCTCGCGCATCTCGCGCGCGGCCTTGTTGGTGAAGGTGACGGCCAGCAGCTCCCACGGCCGCGCCTTGCCGGTGGCGAGGATGTGCGCCAGCCGCGTGGTCAGCACCCGCGTCTTGCCGGTGCCCGCCCCGGCCAGCACCAGCACCGGCCCCTCGGTCGTCTCGACCGCCTCCCGCTGTTCGGGATTCAGGCCGGACAGATAGTCCGGAAGGGCGCCGGCGGGCGGCCGGGCGCGCGCGAGGTCGGAGATGCGGGGGGGAGCTGAATCGGTCATGGGAGCCGACGGAACATAAGGAGCACGCGTCCGCTTGTCAGCCGCTCCCGGTCGACGCCGGCGGAACCGTTACGGCCACGCCTCCGTTTGGTCGGCCACAGGACAACTGCGGAGGTGGCCCATGGCCGACAACATCAACAACAACACCGGCGGCGGCGGCAACGCCGGGATGGCCTTCATCATCGGCGCCGTGGTCGTGGTGCTGGCCATCGTGGCCTACTTCGTCTTCGCCGGCGGCGGCCTCGGCGGCGGCGAAAAGGACGTCAACGTCGACGTCGACCTGCCGGAAGTGTCGGCCCCGTCCGTTCCCGCCCCCGCGGAAGGCTGACCGATGACCGATCCGAACGTTCCCCCGCCGGAGGACCGCCGGCCCGAGGTGGTGCATCACACCACTATCAACAATCCGCCCGAGCGCCGCGGCGGCGGCGGAAGCTGGGTGGCCTTCCTGGTCGGCGGGCTGATCGTCGTGCTGGTGATCATCGTCGTGTTCATGCTGTCGAACGGCGGCGTCGACACGCCCAATCCGACCGATGTGGACATCGACGTCGACGTGCCGACGCCGACGCTGCCGCAGGCGCCGGAGCTCCCGGACCTGCCGAACCCGCCGCCGGTCGAGCCGCCGAGCCTGCCCGAGCCGGGGCCCGCCCCGGCCGAGTGAGGCTCAGCGCAGGGCGTACCGAATGGTGGTGACGACGCGGACCTTCTTGTCAGGGGTCTGGCGCTCGTCGCCGCTCTCGTCGCGGGCGAGGATCTCGAAATAGCCCTGCGACGCTTCGCGGATCGCGCCCACGCCCGTGCCTGAGTCCTTGGCGAACTGCTCGGCGCCTGAGCGCGCCGAGGCGGTGGCCTCTGCGATCATCGCGGGGCGCACGTCGTTCAGCCGGGTGAAGATGTAGCTGGGTCCGTTGAAGTCCTGCAGGACCACCCCCTGCCGGATCAGGTCGTTCAGCGCCCGTGTGGTGTTCTGCACCCGGTCGACGTCGCTGGTGCGGACGATCACGGTCTGCGCGAGGATGAAGCGGGGCCCCTGGTCCTGGCTGCCGTACTCGCGGGCGCGCCGGTCGGCGACCTCGAGCCGGCCGAGGGTGACGGCGTCGGCCGGATAGCCCTGCTGGGCCAGGAAGCGGCGGACGATGGCCAGGTCGCCGTCGATCCGCGCCTGCACCTCCGACAGAACCTCGCCCGAGGCGGTGAACCGGACCGGCAGGATGGCGAGATCGGCCCGCACGTCCCGCTCCGCCAGCCCGCGCACGCTGACGGTCCGGTCGCCGACCCGCGCGTTGATCACGCCCTGACCGATCAGGGCGCCGCCTCCGATCATCCCCACGGCCAGCAGCCCGCCGAAGACGATGGCGGGGATCAGTCGGTTGTCGGTCATGACGCGCCTCCAGGCGTCACCATGCGCCAACCCCGGACCGAGTCAATCGGGCGACTCCTGTTCGGCGAAGGTTCGGTCGCCGCCCGCCCAGGCCAGCGCCAGCAGCCGGCAGGAGGAGGCGAGGGGCACGCGGCCGCGGCGCTCGTCGATGCGCTTCATCAGGCCGGCGTGGCCGAGGCCCATCTGGGCCCCGATCTCGTCCAGCACGGCCCAGAATTCGGGCTCCAGCGCCACCGAGGTGGCGTGGCCGGACAGGGAGACGGAGCGCTTCCTCAACATCGTCGCCGACCCTAGCGGAACCCGGCCCGCCGGGCGAATGTGAACGATGTTCACCTGCGTCGTCGTCCGGGCTATGATGTTGTTGGACAGGATCGCCCCCATGACCGCCGCCGACGTCGAGTTCACCCGTCTCCGCCCGCAGCGTCTCGAGCCGCTGAAGGCCCTTCAGGCCTTCCGTCGCCTTGTCCGCGACAAGGAGGACACCGCCCAGGTCTTCGAGATCATGCGCGCCCTGTCGGGTCGCTCGCTGCGGCGGGGCTACGACCGCATGCTCAGGACCATGGAAGGCGGCCGGCAGGCCTTCCTGCGCGAGGAGCTGGCAGAGAAACTGGACGATCCGGCCTGGCTGGCCCGCTTCGGCCCCGGCAGCGTGGGCGCGGCGTATCGCGAGTTCCGCGAGGCGCGGGGCTTCACGGCCGAAGGACTGGCGATCGAGTCGCGCAAGGTCGCCCCGCTGGCCGACGCGCCCCACCCGGTGATCTGGTACACCCGCCGCGTCCGGGACGTGCACGATGTCTGGCACATCCTGACCGGCTACGAGACGGACGCCCTGGGGGAAGCCTGCGTGGTGGCCTTCTCCTACGCCCAGACCGGCAACCTCGGCTTCGCCTTCATCGGGCTCGGCGCCGCGGCGGAGATCCGCAAGGAGAACCCTGCCGTGCCCGCGTTCCGGGCGGTGCTGCAGGCGTATCGTCTGGGTCGCGAGGCGCGCTGGCTCCCGGCGCTGGACTATGAGGCCCTGCTGGACCGACCGCTGGAGGAAGCCCGTCGGGAGCTGCGCCTGCGTCGGCCCACGGTCTATCACGCCGTCCCCGCGGGCGTCCGTCTGGCGCTGAAGCTGCGCGCCTGACCGTCCGCTTCCGGAGGCATAAGGCGGGCTTGTGAGCCGCGCTCCAATCCTCGGCTTGCGCGACCGCGCCCGCCGGTCCACTTGGCGAGCATGACCGCGCCGTCCGACTCCCTCGCGCCGCCCAAGGCTCCCGGCCTGTCCCGGGCGACGCTGCTGGCGATCGGCGGCGTCGGCCTCTGCGCCCTCATCTGGGGCACCACCTGGTACGCCATCACCCTGCAGCTGGGCACGGTGGACCCCGTCGCCTCCATCGTCTGGCGCTTCGGCCTCGCCGCGGTCCTGATTTTCGCGGGCTGCCTGCTGACCGGCCGTTCACTCCGGCTGACCCGCACCCAGCATCTCGCGGCGTTGGGGCAGGGGGTGTTCGCCTTCTCGATCAGCTACAGCTTCACCTACGCCGCCGAGGGCCGCATCGCCTCGGCCGTGGTGGCGGTGATCTTCGCCTCGCTCGCCTTTCTCAACCTGATCCTGTTCCGCGTCGCCGCGCGCCAGCGCTCGGCACTGGCGGCGTGGGGCGGCGCCGTACTGGGCGTGGTCGGGGTCGCGGTGCTGTCCGGCTCCGAGGTTCTGTCGGGCGGCCTGTCGGGCGCCAGCCTGGCCGGCGTCGGCTTCGCCTTCACGGCGGTGGCGGCCTCGGCCTTCGGCAACTACTTCGCCTGGCGAGGCCAGGAAGCCGGGTCGGCGGTGATCCCGTCGACCGCCTGGGCGATGGCGTACGGGACCGGCATGCTGGCGCTCTACGGCCTCGCCACCGGGGTGGAATGGTCGATCGAACCGACCGCGGCCTATCTGGGCTCTCTGGTCTACCTGTCGGTGTTCGGCTCGGTGATCGCCTTCGTGGTCTATTTCGGCATCGCCCGCACCCGCGGCTACGCCCTCGCCAGCTACATCTCGGCCCTGACGCCGCCCATCGCCATGCTGGTGTCGGTGCTGTTCGAGCACGCGCGGTTCGGATGGCTGGCGCTGGCGGGCCTCGGACTGGTGCTGACCGGACAGGTGCTGATGATCCGCGCGCCGCGGGTGTCGGCGGCCTAGAACCAGCCCTTCTTCGTCGGTTTCGGCGGTGGACGTCCCTCCGCCCTGGCCGCCGCCTCGGCTTCCCTGCGCTTGCGCGTCTCCTGCACCCGGATGGCGATCAGCATGGGGATCAGGCCCCGTTGCAGGCGGCGCTTCTCCTCGCGACCGGGCACCTCAGTCCTCCCGCTTCGCCCCGTCCAGCAGTCGGGCGGCCCGCTCGCGCTCCCTGGCGGTCTTCGCGCGCTCGGCCTTCGTGCTGCCGTGGGAAGCCCGGTTGGCGGCGGCGGTCGCCTTCGCGGCGGCCTTCGCGCGATCCTTGCGCGCCCGGTTCAGATTGACGACCTCGCCCATGCTGCCTCCGCGATGCAACCGGCGTCGCGCCGGACGGTTTTTCCGGACATCCCCGTCGTCCGGAGTTCTCCATGGTAGACCCGTCCGCCATCCGCGAACACCTCGAAGTCGTCGGCTCCGACGGCGAGCATGTCGGCCGCGTCGACCACGTTCACCGCGACATGATCGAACTGGCCAAGCTCGACCTCGCGGCAGGCTTCAAGCATCACCTGATCCCGCTCAGCTGGGTTGAGCGGGTGGACGAGCACGTCCACCTCAGCCTCACCCGGGACGAGGCCCGGGCGCGCTGGCAGGAGAAGAGCTGACGGCTCCGGCCGCCGACCGGCGCCCTGGCACCTACTGCGGCGAGATCATCTTCTCCGGCCGCACCCATTCGTCGAACTCCTCGTTGGTCAGATAACCGCCGCCGACGGCCTCCTCGCGCAGGGTCGTCCCGTTCTTGTGGGCGGTCTTGGCGATCTTCGCGCAGGCGTCGTAGCCCAGCTTGCCGTTCAGCGCCGTCACCAGCATCAGGCTGTTCTCCAGCCCGCGCCTGATGTTGTCCTCGCGCGGCTCGATGCCGACGACGCAGTTGTCGGTGAAGCTGATCGCCGCGTCGGCCAGCAGCCGCACCGATTGCAGGAAGTTGTAGGCCATGACCGGGTTGTAGACGTTCAGCTCGAAATGCCCCTGCGAGCCGGCGAAGGTCAGGGCGGCGTGGTTGCCGAACACCTGCACGCAGACCTGGGTCAGGGCTTCCGACTGGGTGGGATTGACCTTGCCCGGCATGATCGACGAGCCGGGCTCGTTCTCCGGCAGGGCCAGTTCGCCGAGGCCGGCGCGCGGCCCCGAGCCGAGGAAGCGGATGTCGTTGGCGATCTTGAACAGGCTGGCCGCGACCGTGTTGATCGCCCCGTGGCTGAACACCATGGCGTCGTGCGCCGCCAGGGCCTCGAACTTGTTCGGGGCGGTGGTGAAGGGCAGGCCGGTGATGGCGGCGATGCGCTCGGCCACCTGCTCGGCGAAGCCGACCGGGGCGTTCAGCCCGGTGCCCACGGCCGTGCCGCCCTGGGCCAGTTCCATGAGCTTCGGCAAGGTCTGTTCGATGCGCTCGATGCCGTTGGCGACCTGCTGCGCGTAGCCCGAGAACTCCTGGCCGAGGGTCAGCGGGGTGGCGTCCTGGGTGTGGGTGCGGCCGATCTTGATGATGTGGTCCCAGGCCTTCGCCTTGGCGTCCAGCGCCGCGTGCAGATGCTTCAGGGCCGGAATCAGGTCGTTGGCGACCTGCTCGGCGCAGGCCACGTGCATGGCCGTCGGGAAGGTGTCGTTCGACGACTGGCTCATGTTGACGTGGTCGTTGGGATGGACCGGCTTCTTCGAGCCCATCTCGCCGCCCAGCATCTCGATGGCGCGGTTCGAGATCACCTCGTTGGCGTTCATGTTCGACTGGGTGCCCGAGCCGGTCTGCCAGACGACGAGCGGGAAGTGGTCGTTCAGCTTGCCGTCGATGACCTCCTGGGCGGCGGCGACGATGGTCTCGCCCAGGCTCTTGTCCAGCTTGCCCAGGGCCATGTTGGTCTCGGCCGCGGCCCGCTTGACGATGCCCAGCGCGCGCACGATCGGCAGCGGCTGCTTCTCCCAGCCGATCCTGAAGTTGCCCAGCGAGCGCTGCGCCTGCGCGCCCCAGTAGCGGTCGGCGGCGACCTCGATCGGGCCGAAGGTGTCGGATTCGGTGCGGACGGTGCTCATGTCGGCAGGCTCTTCAGGCGTGGCGGGAGGATGGCCGGCGGTGTAGCACGGAGGGGCGGGCGGGCAAGCTCGCGGCGGAGCGACGCATGACCCCCGGCTGGATCGGCGCAGGCAAGGTGCGCGCCCGCGAGAGCGGCGGCGTCGTCGAGATCACCATCGACGGCCTGACCACCCAGGCCAAATACTACAAGCCGCTGGTCTACGAGTTCATGCGCAAGGAGTGGAGCTCGCGCCCGTCGTGGGGCGACTTCACGGTCGAGATCGTCATGGAGCATGTCGGCGAGCCGCCGCACATCGACCTCGACAATCTCGCCAAGGCGCTGCTCGACGCCATCAAGGGCTATCTGTTCCACGACGACGCCCAGGTGGCGCGCCTGCTGGTCGAACGCCGGGAGGGGGAGCGCGAGCGGATCGCGCTGCGTTGCTTCGCCCGACGCTAGTCCCGTATCGACTCGTACCTCAGCACGCCGATCATCCCGCCGCCCCCGTCGCTCGGGTGGTTGCGGCCGTCGTTGACCGGGACCTCGACGAAGTCGAACGGACTGACGTCCTCGAGACAGGCGGCGTTGACGCCGTATTGGCCCGGGTTCGAGCGGCGCTGGTGATGGGTGTAGATCCCGCAGTGCGAACAGAAGAAGTGCCGCGCGACGCCGGTGTTGAAGCGGTACTCGGCCAGCGTGTCGGCGCCGGCGAGGATTTCGATGTCGTCAAGCGAGGCGCTGACCGCCACCGCTCCGCGCATCCGGCACAGGGAGCAGTCGCATCGTCGGGCGCTGTCGAGACCCTCGGCCAGCCGGACGCGGAAGCGCACGGCGCCGCAGTGGCAGGACGCGGGGGTCCAGCCCCGGTCGTCGACGGTCAGGGTCATGGCGCGGGCCTCTCGAAGCGCAGGGTCGGCAGACGCAGTTGCATCTCGGCTCCGATGAACAGCTGCGGTTCGGACGGCAGCGCCACCCCCGCCTCGGCCTCCTTGCGGGCCACGCAGGCGCGCGCGCCGGCGGCGAGGGCGAGAAAGTCGGCGGCGGCGGGCAGCGTCTCCAGCACGCAGCCGTCGAACCAGGGATAGCGCTCGTCGGCTCCGCAGCCGAAGGAGGTCCGGTCGCGCCGGGCGGCGGTCAGCACCATGCGGTTCGGGCCTTCCAGGGCGTTCACGAACTGCCCGGAGTAGCAGGCCGAGACGATCACCACGATCGGGCGGGTCCCGCAGGTGCGGCGCACGAGATTGGCCATCACGTCGGGCGTCATCCGGGCCTCTCCGAAGACGAGGTGGTCGGGCGCGCCGTGCGAGGTGAAGTAGAGCAGGCAACCGCGAGTGGCGCGGGACGCGGTCTCCGCCAGTCCTTGCAGGGCGGAGAGCGGCGGCTCGGTCCGGAGCGAAACCTCGACCATGTCGTCGCGCATGAAGCCCGCGCTCACGAAGGCGTCGACCAGGTCGCGGCGGGCGTTGTCGAACGCCTCGATGGGTCGCCCGCGCCCGTCCCGCCAGTCGGCCTGGACGACGGCCGCCGTCCAGCCGGCGAAACGACTTTCCGCGGTTTCCGCCGCGGCCGCCGGCGTGCCGCAGAGAGCGGCCGCCAGCCAAAGGATGAGGAGACCCCTCATGCTCACCCCCGTTTGATCCGGCCGGATGTTAGCCCGGTGGACGGGGAGGGAAAGGCCCTACTTCTTCCGGAACTGGTCCAGCGAAACGACCTTCGGGCCGTCGTCGCCGGTCGACGGGGGGACCTCAGGCTCCGGGGCCGCTTCTTCCTCGACCACCTCCACCTCGACGGGCGTCTCGAACTGCAGGAGGAACTGCACCGAAGGATCGTAAAAGCGGGTCACCGCGGCATAGGGCATGGCCAGCACCTTGGGCATGCCGCCGAACTTGAGCATCACCGAGAACCGGTTGGGCTCGACCTTCAGGTCCCAGTACTGGTGCTGCAGCACCACCGTCATTTCGTCGGGGTATTTGGCGAGGATGTCCGGGGGCACGGTGACGCCCGGAGCCCGCGTGCGGAAGGTGATGTAGAAATGGTGCGCGCCCGGGATGCCGTCGGGTTCCGCCGCACGCTCGAGGGCGGCGCGGATCACCCCGCGCAGCGCGTCCTGCGCCAGCTGCTCGTAGTGCATCTCGTCGACGGGGGGCGTCTCTTCGGCCATGCATCGCCTCGGCTGTTCTGCCCACGGTGTAGCCGCGCGAGGGGGCGGGCGGAAGATGGCGGGAGGGTAAAGCGCCGGATTCTGTCGGCAGGCGCGCGCCCGGCCTCGTTCAGGCGGGGGAAGGCCCATGACTGGCGGAAGTGGAGGGCTTCTGTTGGCAGGCGCCCTCCGGGCCCCGCCCCGGGATCTGAACCCCGAGGACTTAAGTGTTCGAAATCACCCGAACCGCATTACGCGGCGAGAGCGACTTCTCCAGCGAAGTTATCGTTCGCAGGTAGTTTAATGGCCCGATACGGTGGGCCAGGACGAGCGAAAGCCACCTCTTTACACGTCCGTCGATGCTAGTCGGCCCCATGCTCGCCCGCCGATGACGCGGGGAGAAGATTGGTGGAGCCGCCGGGAATCGCACCCGGGTCCGGTCCGCTTATTACAGGCGCGTTTATCGCCATAGTCCGGGCGAACCCGGACAGAACGAATATAGGACGAGGCGCCCGCGAATTGAAGGGGTCAGCGCCGGCGGCCGGGTCCCGGGAAAGGGCCGCGAGCGTCGATGGTCGGCCGCAGGTGATTGCGATCCCGTTCGGCGGCCTCGATCCGGGCCGCCCACTCTTGCGCGGTCAGGCAGACGCGGACCTTGAGCCGGGTGCCGGAGCCCGGCTCCTTGCGGCAGATGGTTCGTTCGGCAGGGCTATTCGCGCTCGAAGCCGCCGGCTGAACCGGAGCGGTCTGGGGCAGGAGAAGGGTGGCGGCGAGGGCGGCGACGATCATTGACTGACCTTTCCGATCTTCAGCAGGACCAGCGTCCTCCCGAGCCCGGATCGAGTCAACCCTGGGTAACGTTGTTTTGCAAGCGCATCGGGCCGACGTCGGCCGCCGTCAGTGGCCCGGCGCGGTCTGGCGATCGCGGTTGGCGTTGGCGCTCTCCAGCCGGTGCGCGAGCCGGCGCGACTCGTCGCGGCGGGCGTCCCACTGCCGTCGGGTCATGCACACGCGGCTGTCGAAGCGTGTCCCGACCACGGCTTCCGTGCGGCAAACGACACGATCCAGCGGATCCGCTTCGCCGGATGCGGAAGACGCGGGCGCGGCGGCCGGCGCGGTCGCCGCCTGTGCGTCCGGGGACGGCGACGCCGCCGGGTCCTGCAGGCCGATGGCGGCTGTGACCGAAAGGGCGAGGAAGCTCATGCTGACAGTCCTCCGGCTGAATGCAGGCTGGAGCCTACGCTTGCGCTGCGCGTGGACAGGGTCAACTGACGGTTTGGTCATGTTTCCGGACCCGCGGCCAGTCCGGGGTCTGGTTCCTGAACCATGTCAACTGCCGTTTGGCGTAATGGCGGGTCGCCTGACGAACGGCCTCCACGGCCTCGTCGAGGGTGATCCGCCCCGCCAGATGAGCGGCGAACTCGCGCACGCCGACCGCCTTCATCGCTGGCAATTCAGGATCCAGCCCGCGCGCCGTCAGCGCCCGCACTTCATCCAGCGCTCCCTGTTCGACCATGCGGGCCACGCGAACATCGCAGCGGCGGTAAAGCATCGCCCGCTCCGGCTCGACCACCAGTCCGCTCCATGAGCCCGGCGGAAGCAGGGGGTCGGTGTCGGCGGTCCAGTCGCTGAGCGCCCGTCCCGTGTGGTCGGCCACCGCCATCGCGCGCACCAGCCGTTGCCGGTCCCCGGCCGCGATGCGCGCCTCCGCGCGAGGGTCGAGGTCCGCCAGGCGTCGCCGGAAGCCGGCCTCGCCCTCGGCCTCCAGAGCCGCGACAGTCGCCGCCCGCACGGTCTCGGGAACCTCGGGAATGTTCGCCAGCCCCCTGGTCAGGGCGGTGAAGTACAGGCCTGTGCCGCCCACCAGCAGGGCGGGACGCCCGGCGGCCGCCAGTTCGGCCAGCTCCGCCATCACCGTCCGGCTCCAGCGCCCGACAGACCAGGCGTCGGCGGCGTCGGCCACGCCGTAGAGCCGATGCTCGACGGCCGCCTCGTCCTCCGGCGACGGACGGGCGCTCAGGACCCGCAGGTCGGCGTACAGCTGCTGGCTGTCGGCGTTGACGATCACCGCGCCGGTCGCCTCCGCCAGCTCCATGGCCAGCGCCGACTTGCCCGACGCGGTCGGGCCAGCCAGCAGGGTCACGGGCGGCAAGGATGTGTTCCGGGGCAAATCGGCGCTCGCGGGCAGGGGGTATATCGGCGATAGAACGGCCGCCGCCCGGGCGGCAAGCCCAAGGAGTGTCCCCGTGTCCCCACGCCCCCTCGATCGCGACCAGGTCCTCGCCGCCCTCGACGCTGTCCAGGATCCGAAGAGCGGGCAGGGGCTGGCGGCGGCGGGACTGGTGCAGGGTCTCGTGGTGGCCGGCGACCGGGTCGGCTTCGCGCTTGAGGTCTCGCCGCGCGAGGCCGCCGCCTATGCCCCTGTGCGGGACGCCGCCGAGGCGGCGCTGAAGGCCCTCCCGGGCGTCAGCCGGGTGTCGGTAGTGCTGACCGCGGAAGCGATCCAGAAGCCGGCGCGCCGCACGGTGATCCTGTCGCCCCAGGCGGCCGAGCAGAACCGGCCCAGGGCGCCCGTCCCCACCGACCGGCCGGCGCATGTCCGCCGCGTGCTCGCCGTCGCCTCCGGCAAGGGCGGGGTCGGCAAGTCGACCGTGGCGGCCAATCTCGCCGCCGCTCTGGCCGCCCGCGGCCTGTCTGTCGGCGTCCTCGACGCCGACGTGTACGGCCCGTCCATGCCGACCATGCTCGGCGTCTCGGGCAAGCCGGAGTACGTCGACGGGGCCATGGAGCCGCACCTCGCCCACGGCCTGAAGGTCATGTCGATGGGCCTGCTGGCCGGGGCCGAGGACGCCATGGTCTGGCGCGGCCCGATGGCGTCGCAGGCCATCACCCAGATGCTGACCCAGACCCGCTGGGGCACGCAGAGGCAGCCGCTCGACGTGCTGGTCGTCGACCTGCCGCCCGGCACCGGTGACGTGCAGCTGACCCTCATCCAGAAGACGCCGCTGGACGGCGCCGTGATCGTATCGACTCCGCAGGAGGTGGCGTTGGCCGACGCGCGCCGGGCGCATACCCTGTTCCAGAAGGTCAAGGTCCCGACCCTCGGCCTGATCGAGAACATGTCCGGTCCGGTGTTCGGCTCCGGCGGCGCGAAGGCGGAGGCCGAACGCCTCGGCGTGCCCTTCCTCGGCGACCTGCCGCTCGACGCCGCCCTGCGCGAGGCCGGCGACGCCGGCCGGCCGCTGGTCAGCGCCGACCCCGACGGGGAGATGGCGCGGCGGTTCGGGACGGTCGCGGCGCGGGTCGCGGACGTGCTCGGCGTCTGAGCTCTTCCGGAAACTGACGGCGGCTTGCCCGCGACGCGGGGCGCCCTAGGTTGCGCCCCCATGCTTCACGCCACCCGCCGCCTGCTGACCGGAACCCTCCACCCGCTTGAGAGAAGCGCCGCGATCGCGCTCGTCTCACGGCGCGGTCAGCCGGAGGACGCCGAGGCCCTGCTGCCGCTGCTGATGGCCGACCCCGCCGCCCACGCCGATCTGGTCGACCCGGTCGCGCGCCATGGCGGCAGGGCGGTGGTCGAACGGCTGTTTCACCGCTTCGTCGCGAATGACCGGCTCATCGAGGGCGCCCCCGAGGCCCTGCTGTGGGCCTTCGGCTGGGCCGGTCTGGAGCAGGCGCGGTCGATGTTGTTCCGCTACGCCTGCGAGCCGAACTGGGACGCTGCGCCGGCCGCAATCGATGGTCTCGTCCACCTCCCTTCGGACGGTCTGGAGGATCAGGTCCGGGCTGCGGTCGGGGCCTGCTCAGGCCGGAATCTCTTCCCCGAATACCTCCCCGCGCTGGCCGGCTGGATCGGGGACCACGACCTTGTCGACCGCTTCCTCGTCGACGATCACACCTCGCCGTCCACCGACTGCATGAGCGGGGTTGTGCTCGCCGTCGGCCTGCTCGGCGCCGAAGGGCGCGACCGGCTGCACACCCTCTTCTGGCGCGACCACTATCCGATGATCTGGGGGGACGCGACGCACGCCACCGGCCTCGCCATGCGCGCGACGGGGCTCGGCGTTGTTGCGCTCGCCGGTGAGCTCCGCGCCCGCCTCGCCGCGTCGGACGAGGCGCCGCCCCACTGGTGGTTCGTGCTGGTCAGGGCGATGGCGGACCATCAGATCGCCACCTGTAACACGCCGTCCGCGTGGCGTTTCCTGCCGCCGCCCGAGACGCCGCTGGATCTGCACCGCGCCCTGTTCGGCCCAAACGACGGCTGGGACGAGGGGCTGGATCACCACGCCTTCCACCGGCTGGCGCAGGACGGCGGCTGGCTGCAGCACGAGATCCATAGCCTGCGCCGGCCGATCGGAGATTTGATCCTTCGCGATGCCTTGATCGCCGAGCTCGACGGCTACTCCGGCTCGACCACCACCGCGGTGCCGTAGGCGAGCACCTCGGTGACGCCCTCCATGATCTCGTTGGCCTCGTAGCGCATGGCGATGACGGCGTTGGCGCCCATGGCCCGGGCGTGCTCGACCAGTTCGTCATAGGCCTCGGCGCGCGAGGCCTCGGCCAGCTTCACATAGGCGCCCACCCGGCCGCCCAGCATCGACTGCAGTCCGCCGATGGCGTCCGAGATGACGTTGCGCGACCGCACGGTGATGCCACGCACCAGCCCCAGCGTCCGCACCACGCGATGGCCGGGTACGTCGTTGGTGGTCACGATCAGCATTCCGGATCCTCCCGTTTCGCGTAGCGCAGCCACGGCGGCGCGTTCTTCAACAGGTCCGCCCGCATCCGTGGACTCAGGTCGGTGATATCCGGGACGTCGTCGTAGTCGAAGGCTTCGGGCCGCGTCCGGATCAGGTGCGCGATCGGTGATTCTTCAGGATCGTACGGCGGTTCGTCGGTCATCTTCGCTCCAGCACGCGGAAGACGAAGGCGTGGTCGTCCTTCTCGCCCGCCAGCACGGCCTCCGACGATACCTCCGCCCAGGCCGACTCGTCGAACGCGGGGAAGCGCACATCCCCGTCGGGTTCGGCCTCGACCTCGGTCAGATACAGGCGCCTGGCCCGCGGCAGGGCGGCCGCGAACAGGCCGGCCCCGCCGATCACGCAGACCTCGTCGACCCCGTCCTCCATGGCCTGCTCGCGCGCGATCTCGATCGCCTCGTCGAGGGTCAGGCAGGCCACCGCCCCCTTCGGCTCGAACGACTCGTCCTTGGACAGCACCAGGTTCAGCCGTCCGGGCAGGGGCTTCAGCGGCAGGCTGTCCCAGGTCTTGCGCCCCATGATGCAGGGCTTGCCCATGGTCACGGCCTTGAACCGCTGCAGGTCCGAGCGCAGCCGCCACGGCAGATCGCCGTCGCGGCCGATGACGCCGTTGCGGGCCCGGGCGACGACGAGGGCGAGGTGGGGCAGGGGCATGATCTAGAGACCGGCCGGATCGAAATGGACTTCGACGGACCCGCGCTCACCGGGCGGCGGCTCGATGATCAGCAGCGAGGCGGGCGCCCAGCCCTCGACCTGCTCAATCTGCGTCCACAGCGCCGGTCCGCGCTCATTGACCCGCAATTCCCGCACGCTGCCGGCCCAATCCGGCCCCTCGGCCCCGACAGCCGCCCGCGCTGCCGCGATCATGGCGCCCTGATCGCCCGTCCAGCCCTCGGCGGTAAGCCCGCAACCGCCATCGTTTCGGAACGGCCGCGCCCAGTCCGCGTCGGCGACGTCCAGCACGCCCCCAGAGATCGGGTCGCGCTCCGAGACGCATTGCTCCAGCGTGGTCCGGACCAGAGTGGTCAGACTGGGAGCCTGCTGCGGGACCGACACCAGCGTCAGGGCGCCGAAAAGCGTCGAAATCATCGGGGACTCTCCAGCCAGTGCAGCCACTTCCGCTGCATAGCCGCCTCGATGTCCACCTCCGCCATCTGACAGTAGATGAGCAGCATGCCCAGCACGTCCGCCGCCTCGTCCCCCAGCTTGCCGGCGTCGGCCGCGCCCCGCGCCCGGCCGCTCATGCGCAGGTGCTCGGCGGTCAGCTCGCCCAGCTCCTCCTGCAGCTTCAGCAGCGCCCAGTCGCGGTCGCGGTCGATCCCGTGCTCGGCCGCATAGATGTCGGAGATGCGCAGGACGTCGGCCTGCAGCGCCTTGAGGTCGAGGCTCATCAGACCGCGACCGGGGCCTTGATGTGCGGCCACGGCTGGTAGCCGTCCAGCGCGAAGTCCTCCAGCCGGTAGGCGAACAGGTCGGCCTTCGGCGCGATGGTCATCGTCGGCAGGGCCAGCGGCTCCCGCGCCAGCTGCGTCTCCGCCTGCTCGACGTGGTTCAGGTACAGGTGGGCGTCGCCGAAGGTGTGCACGAACTCGCCCGGCTCGAGCCCCGTCACCTGGGCGATCATCATCGTCAGCAGGGCGTAGGAGGCGATGTTGAACGGCACGCCGAGGAAGACGTCGGCCGAGCGCTGGTACAACTGGCAGCTCAGCTTCCCGTCGGCGACGAAGAACTGGAACAGGCAGTGGCAGGGCGGCAGCGCCATGTCGTCGACGTCAGCCGGGTTCCACGCCGTGACGATGTGGCGGCGGCTGTTGGGATTGGTTTTCAGCCCCTCGACCAGCTTCTCGATCTGGTCGATCACCCGCCCGTCCGGCGCGGACCACGACCGCCACTGCTTGCCGTAGACCGGACCCAGCTCGCCCTCGGCGTCGGCCCACTCGTCCCAGATGCTGACCCCGTTCTCCTTCAGCCAGCCGATATTGGTCTCGCCGCGCAGGAACCACAGCAGCTCGACGATGATCGACCGCGTGTGCAGCTTCTTGGTGGTCAGCAGCGGGAAGCCCTTCGACAGGTCGAAGCGCATCTGCCGCCCGAACACCCCCAGCGTTCCGGTGCCGGTGCGGTCGTCCCGCCGCGCCCCGTTGTCGAGGATGTCGCGCAGCAGGTTGAGGTACTGCCACTCCGGATGGTCGGCGGCGACGGCTCCGGTGCGGTGCTCGAGATCGGCGAGGGCGACGGCGGCGTTCATGGCGTCAGAGTGTCGGTGATTCGCCCGCCGGGGCAGACCGGGGTTCGGCTTGCTCACAGAAACGTGGCGGCCGCCTGTGTATCGATCAGTCGGGACGGTCCCGCCGCTGCCGCGCCAGCTCCGCCCGGTTGCGCACCGCCCGGTCCCGCGCGGTCATCGGGGTGCGTGCGACGATCCCCGCCGCCGGCACCCGCCGCTTCACCGTGGGCTTCAGCTTGCCGTAGCGCTGGCGGGAGTAGGCGCGCGCGCACTCCATGCAGTGACGGTAGTTCCGCGCCGCATAGGAGGCGTGCCAGTTGCGGCCCTCCTGCAGGATCGTCGCGCACTCGCGGCAGCGCTGCATGGCTCAGCCCCGGAAGCCGTCCTGTTCGAGGAAGGCGGCTTCCTCCGCCGTGGTCTCGCGCCCCAGCGCCCGGTTGCGGTGCGGGAACCGCCCGAAGCGCTGGATGACGGCGTGGTGGTGCTCGGCCCAGCGGTCGTCGGCGGGGCGCTCCATGTTCTGGAACAGGGCCAGCTGGCGGTCCTGCAGGGCCATGTCCTCGGCGTGCTGCAGCGGCAGGTAGAAGAAGCGGCGCAGGTCGTTCTCGACCAGCCGGTCGAGAGCGGCGTCCAGCGCCCGGACGGCGAACATCCTGGCGAGCGGGTCGGTGGCGAAGGCGTGGCCCGTCTCGCGCCAGACGTTGCGCGGGAACTGGTCCAGCAGGATCAGCAGGGCCAGCGCGCCCTCCGCGCTGTCCGCCCAGTCGTCCAGCTCGCGCCGGGCGGCGGAGAGGTGGGCCGCCTCGAACCGCTCGCGGAACTCGGTGTCGAAGCCGTCGTCCTTGGCGAACCACTTCGAGGGGCCGGCCTCTTTCCAGAAGGCGACGACGGCGGAAGGCGTTATGTCTGTCTGCATGACCGAGAACCTAGGCGCTCCGCTCCCCGTCTTCCATGACCGTGACTGCGACCTGTCGATCATCCGGGGCCGGCGGGTCGCGGTGATCGGCTACGGCAGCCAGGGGCGGACGCATGCGCTGAACCTGCGCGACTCGGGCGTGGCCGACATCGTCGTCGGCCTGAAGGCGGACTCCGCGACGCGTGACAAGGCGCGCGCCGACGGTTTCGAGGTGCGCACCGCCGGGGAGGCCGCCGCTGACGCCGACGTCGTCGCCGTCATGGTTTCCGACGAGGCCCACCGCGACCTGTGGCGCGACGAGCTGGCGCCGGCGATGAAGGCCGGCGCGGCGCTGGTCTTCGCCCACGGCCTGTCGGTGCGCTTCGGCCTCGTCGAGCCGCGGCCTGATCTCGACGTGATCCTCGCCTCGCCCAAGGGCATCGGTCCCCGCATCCGTGAACTCTATGAAGCGGGGGAGGGGGTGTTCTGCCTGTTCGGCGTGCACCAGGACGCCACGGGCGGCGCGCGCACCCTGGGCCTGTCCTATGCGGCCGCGCTGGGCTGCGGCCGCAAGGGCATCCTCGAAACCACCTTCGCCGCCGAGTGCGAGAGCGACCTGTTCGGCGAGCAGGTGGTGCTGTGCGGCGGCACGGTGGAGCTGGTCGACGCCGCCTTCACCAAGCTGGTCGAGGCCGGCTATCCGCCCGAGGTGGCGTGGTTCGAGTGCTTCTACGAACTCAAGCTTGTGGTCGACCTGATGCACCGGCTCGGCCCGGCGGGGGCCTTCGCGCGCATTTCCAACACTGCCGAATACGGGGCCTATCTGACCGGGCCGCGGGTGATCGGAGAGGCCTCGCGCGCCGCCATGGACACAGTGTTGGCCGAGGTGCGCTCCGGCGCCTTCGTCGCACGCCTCATGGCCGACCACGACGCCGGCTCGCCGGAACTTCTGGCGCACCGACGCGCCCTGGGCGAGCGGCCGATAGAGCGGGTCGGGAGCCATCTGGGCGAGGTCGCGGCGCGCGCCGGCCGCGATTGAACGGCGCTATCCGGTCGCCTAGCTTGACCGCCGTTTTCCAACGGGGGTTTCATCATGTCCAGGACCATCGCCGCCGCGCTCGCCGCCGCGGCCCTGCTGCCGCTCGCCACGTCGGCGCAGGCCCAGTCGGTCTCGCGCGAGACCACGCGCGAAACCACCACTACGACGCGCGAGGGAAACACCACCACGACGACCACGCGCGCCACCACCGTCGGCGGCAGCGCCTCCGTCGATGCGGACGCCCTGGGCGCGGCCCTGGCCGGCGCTCTGATGGGGCAGGGCGGGCGGCAGGATCCGGACTGGCGGCGTCGGGCGGAGCCGGCGCGGCCGCAGGACGTCTTCGGCGCGTGGCTGGCCGATGATGGCGGGCGCGACGTCGGCGGCTGCCGGATGATCTTCGGCCAGCGGGGCTTCCTCGGGGTTCGCGGGGTCGAGACCGAGGACTGCCCCTCGCGCCTCGCGCAGATCAGCAACTGGCGGGTCGAGAACGGCGAGGTGCTGCTGTTCCGCGGGCCGTCGGACCAGGGCGGACCGCGCCTGTCGCTGGTCGAGGGCCGGCTGCTCGGCGACGGCCTGATGCTGCGCCGCGAGGGAGACGACGGTCCGGGGCCGAGGGCCGACGATCCGGAAGACCGCGACGACGACCGCCGCCGCGGCGGCGGCTGGGGCGCTCCGGTCAGTCAGGACGCCTACGCCGGGACGTGGCGGCATATCGAGACGACCATCACCGGGCACCGCCGGGAGTGCACCCTGCGGCTGACCACCAATCCCGCCTTCGGCGCGATGCAGGGTTCGGCTTCGGGCTGTTTCGACGATCTGATGTTCGTCAACAGCTGGCGGATCGAGGACCGGCAGGTGGTGCTCTACAAGGCCGGCGGCGGCACGGTGGCCATCCTGCGCGGCGGGCCGAACCGGCTCAGTGGTCGCACGCCCGGGGGCGAGGAGATCGTGCTTTATCGCTAGAGGGTCTCCCTCCCGGCCGGGCCCTCCGGGGTCCGGCGTCCGCCCTCACGGGCGACGAAAAAGGGGCGGGAGGAAGATGGTCGGAGTGGCAGGATTCGAACCTGCGACCCCTGCGTCCCGAACGCAGTGCTCTACCAGACTGAGCCACACTCCGACTTGAGGAGCGGGCTTATAGCGAGGGGGTCGGGGGGCCGCAAGCGCGGAAAACGCGTCTGCGAAAATAGTCTGCGAGGCCCGCCGCGAGCGAGCTTCGCCAAAGCGAAAAAGCCCGCTTGCGTTGCTGGCGGCCTTGTCGTATCCGACCGCCTCCCCGCCGCAGGGCGGGGCTGCGCCGGACCTGCTGGGGAATGGTGTAATGGTAACACTACGGTTTTTGGTACCGTCATTCTAGGTTCGAGTCCTAGTTCCCCAGCCATCCGCTTCCGGTCGAATGGCGCGTCGGCGCCGTCCTGGTGAACCAAATCCCGACTTCCGACATTGATGGCGGATGGCGTTCCATCTCGACAGCCTGCTTGAAGGTTCTCCCGCCTATGGAGTCCTCGACGCCAAGGACGGCGTCGTGCTCTTTCGACGACCTGGCAAGGAGAAGGTGTTCGAGCAGGTGGTCGCCGAGGTGATCGACGCCGCCGACGACCGTGTCACCGTCATTCCGCTCTCCAACGACCGGAACGAGTGCGATCGCCTTTTCATCGCGCCGCTCGAGGAGCCAAGGTCGTTCGATCCCTAGGAGCGGCTCCGGTCGGCCGGCGATCCTCCCGGCGGCCGCGGCCCGGCATCCCGATCCACGCTGCCCCCCGCTTCGGACAGGTGTTCGATTCGGCCGCTCTCCACCTCCGAGCGGGAGAAGACCTCCTCCTGACCATCCACGAGCAGTTCATCTGCGGGAGCGCCGAAGTCCCCCGCGGGCGGGCCAGGGCTCGCAGGCGTGTTCAGCGATCCGGAGGAGGGTGACGGCTTCGGGTCGGACATCTCCTTCCAACCCGCGCGGGGCCCGCCCGTTCCGCTGGCTCAGTGGGCCGGGGGTCCGTCGAGCGGAAGCCTGATGCGGACGCCCACGCCGGCGTCAGGCGCCGTTTCCACGCTGATGGTCCCGCCGAGATGTTCGACGAGGCCAGCGACCAGGTTCAGGCCCTCGCCGGGCTCAAGCTTCTCCGCGCCGACGCCGGAGTCCCGCACCACCAGGCTGACCCCGTCGACGGCGCGCGAGAAGGCCACGGCGATCGAACCGCGGCGGCCCTCGGGAAAGGCGTGTCGGCACGCATTGGCGATGAGTTCGTGGGTGATGATCGCCATCGGCAGGAGGTGGCTGTCCGGCAGCAGCGTCGCCTGGCCGCGCACCTCCAGCCGAACGGGCCGTGCTCCGCAGGCGCGGGTCCAGAAGGCGGCGACGTCCTCAAGGTAGCCGGCGAAGTCGACCTTCCCCCCGGCCATCCGGCGGCCCAGCAAGTCGATGGCCGCGGCCATGTCGCTGACCCAGGCGAGGTGACGCCGGCTCTCGGGATCATTGACGGCGCGCAGGCGTATGCCGACCAGCGTCTGCAGCAGGCCGTAGCCGTGGAGCGGACGTTGCTGAGGCTCGCCAGACCGGTGTTCCGCCGCCGTCATCTTTTCCCCGGCCCGTTGATTTGGCGGGAATTCCTAGCCCAGTCCGAACCAATTGGCCATTGGGGCGTTTGGCTGTCCGCTATCGGACACAAGGTGGTAAACGGGTCCGGTCAGCCTTGGGGAAGTCGAGTGGCGCACCTGCCCGATCTGCGAGTCATGATCGTCGAGGATCAGGCGCTTCTCGCCATGGAGCTCGAGTTGATCCTTGCCGACAGCGGTTGCGACGTCGTCGGCTGCGCCATGGATCGTACGGGCGCCTACGCCATCGCCGACCGGGACCGCCCCGATCTGGCGTTCATCGACGTCAACCTTCTCGATGGGGTGACCGGCCCGCAGATCGCCCGACGGCTGGTCGCGGAACAGGGGACGGCGGTGGTCTTCCTGACCGCCAACCTGGAACAGATCCCCGACGGCTTCTCCGGCGCTCTCGGGGCCGTGTCGAAGCCGTTCGACGAGCAGACGATCCGGGCGGTGGTGCGGTTCGCCCGGCAGTTCATCCTTCACCGCACAGTGGGAGACGCCCCGCGTCGCTTTCGCCTGGCGCCCTGGTTGACGACCCCGCCCGAAGACATCGCGCCGCACTGAGTTCCGCCGGGAGGGTGGGGCGGCGGCTGGTTCAGGCCGGGCCGCCCAGCTGGAGACCGGGGCCGCGCGGAGGGTCGCCGTCGGGCGCGAGGTCCAGCTGCATCAAGGTCACGTCCAGCCAGCGATCGAACTTCCAGCCGACCTGCCGGTACCGTCCCACCGTCTCGAAGCCGGCCGAGCGGTGCAGGGCGATGGAGGCGTCGCTGGTGGCGCTGTCGCTGATCGCGGCGATGAGATGGCGCAGGCCCCGATCGCGGATCGCCTCGATCAGGGCCGCGAGCAGTCCCCGACCGACGCCGCGCCCCCGCGCCGCCGCTTCGACGTAGATCGAGACCTCCACGCCATACCGGTAGGCAGGACGCGGGCGGAAGGGCGAGGCGTAGGCATAGCCGGCGAACTCGCCGTCCAGTTCGGCCGCCAGCCACGGCAGGCCGGCGGCCTGCACGGCGGTGAGCCGGCGGCCCATCTCGGCCGGGGCCGGCGGCGTGAGCTCGAAGGTGGCCGTGCCGTTCTCGACCTCCCGTCCGTAGAGGGTCGCGACGGCCTCAAGGTCATCCAGCCGGGCGGGACGCAGGGTGAGGCTCATGAGGGCTCCTTCGTCAGCGCTCGTCACTGGAGAGTCCAGCCAGTTTTGCTATGCTTGGTTGATGGGGAGAAGGGGGAAGCCATGAAGACATTGTTCGTCGCCTCGCTGGCCGTCTCGGTCGCCGCCGCACCGGTCGCATGGGCGCAGGCCAAGCCCGGCCCAGGGACTGTGGTCGCAACCGGAGGCAACGAGAGGCCCACTGTCGAACTGCGCGTGTGCAACAACAGCGGACGCAACGCCAAGGTCGCGGTCTCCTATGTCGAAGTCGGCGCCAGCCAGTTCATAAATCGCGGCTGGTACGACGTCGCCGACGGCGCCTGTTCGAACCTGGTCACCACCGACAACGCCAACTTCTACTTCTACGCCGATGCGATGGACGGCTCCGGCCGCCGCTGGCAGGGCAACCACAGCCTCTGCGTGGAGTATCCCGGGCCGTACGCCTTCCACTCGGACGGTTCGAGCGAGTGCAAGTCGTGGCAGGAGCTGCGCAACTTCGTTCCGGCCTCGGCCACCCAGCCGGGGGTCTACACCTGGACGCTCGACCCCTAGCCGGCAGGGGCGCGGCTCAGAGCCGCTCCCAGCCCTTCTCGACCGCCCACACAGCGAAGGCGTAGTCGTGGGCGACCTCCTTCAGGTAGTCGAAGCGGCCCGAAGCCCCGCCGTGGCCGGCCTCCATGTTGATCTTCAGCAGCACCGGCTTGTCCGAGGTGGTCGCGGGCCGAAGCCGCGCCACCCACTTCTCCGGCTCCCAGTAGGTCACCCGCGGGTCCGACAGCCCGCCGGTGGCCAGCACCGCCGGGTAGGCCCCGGGAGCCACCTGGTCGTAGGGGCTGTAGGAGAACATGTAGTCGTAGGCCTCGGGATCCTCGATCGGATTGCCCCACTCCGGCCACTCCGGCGGCGTCAGCGGCAGCGAGGTGTCGCTCATCGTGTTGATGACGTCGACGAACGGCACCTGGCCGATGACCCCGGCCCACAGGTCGGGCCGAATGTTCGTCACCGCCCCGATCAGTAGGCCGCCGGCCGACCCGCCCTGGGCGACGATGTTTCCGGCCCGGGCGTAGTTGCGGTCGATCAGGTGCTCGGCGGCGGCGATGAAGTCGGTGAAGGTGTTCTTCTTGGTCATCCGCCGCGCCGACAGGAACCAGTCCCAGCCCTTGTCCGAGCCGCCCCGGATGTGGGCGATGGCGTAGATCCAGCCGCGGTCGACCAGCGACAGCCGGTTGGTCGAGAAGCTGGCCGGCATCGGGATGCCGTACGAGCCGTAGCCGTACAGCAGCAACGGGGCCGAGCCGTCGACGGGCGTCGTCTTCCGGCGCACCAGGGTCACCGGCACCAGTTCGCCGTCGGCGGCCGGCGCGTTCAGCCGCTCGACGACGTAGTCGGCCGGATCGTGGCCCGACGGCACCTCCTGCACCTTGCGCAGGGTGCGCTCGCGGGTGGCGAGGTCGTAGTCGTAGGTCGAGGTCGGGGTCGACGGCGAGTTGTAGCCGTAGCGCATGACCGTGGTGTCGAACTCCGAGGCGCCGCCCAGCGACAGGGCGTAGGCGGGCTCGTCCACGCCGATCTCGTGCTCGGCGCCAGCGCGGTCGCGAATGACGATCTTCGTGTTGGCGTCGGCGCGCTCCTGCCGGCCGAGGAAGTCCTTCACCAGGGCCATGCCCTCGATGAACCGCCCCGGCGTGTGCGGAACCAGGTCCTTCCAGTTCGCCCTGGCCGGAGCCTCGGTCGGGGCTTCGACGATCTTGAAGTCGATCGCGTCGTCGGCGTTGGTGCGGATCACCCAGCGGTCGCCCCAGTGGTCGGCGTCGTAGCGGCGGGCGGTCACGCGCGCGTCCAGCACCCGCGGCGTCCCGGCTGCGTCGTCGGCCGGCAGGTAGCGGACCTCGGAGGTCTCCTGGTTCTCGATCGAGATTAGCACGAAGCGGTCGTCGGAGCTGCGCCCGACGCCGAGGAACATGCCGTCGTCGGCCTCCTCGTAGACCAGGGTGGTTTCGCCGCCGCGGGCCGGGCGACGGAAGATCTTGTCGGGGCGGCCGTTGTCGTCGCGGTTGGTCCAGAAGATCCACCGGCTGTCGGGCGAGAAGGTGAAGTTGCCGGTGGCCGACTGGATCGGGTCGGGCAGAACCTCGCCGGTCGAGAGGTCCTTCATATAGATCTGATGCACCTCGGAGCCCTGAGCGTCCTCGGCGTAGGCGAACAGGGCGTGGTCGGGGCTGTGGTCGGCCGCCGATACCTCCGAATAGGCCTTGCCGGCGGCGAGGGCGTTGGCGTCCAGAAGCATCTGCGGGCCACCGGCGCCGCCGCGGGGCCTGCGCATGAAGCGGGGATGCTGATCCCCGGTCCGGTACTCGGTGTAATAGGCCCAGGGGCCGTCAGGGGCGGGGACCGAGCTGTCGTCCTCCTTGATGCGGCCCTTCATCTCCTCGAACATCTGCGTCTGCAGCGGTACGGTCGAGGCCATCATCGCCTCACGGTAGGCGTTCTCGGCGGTCAGGTGCTCCTTGACGTCCGCCTTGATCAG